>JBKJJZ010000172.1:0-4673 GCA_046597705.1 Vicinamibacterales bacterium
CGCGAGACCGGGAAGAACGTCAGGAACTCGCGAAACTCGTTAATCGCCAGGATGTTCGATTCGATCGAGTCTTCGCCGATATACGTATCGCCCACGCCCAGCTTCGCATCTTCCCGATGGGCGCTCTGCGGAAACCCGTCCACCAGCCGCCGGAAATACTCGCGAGCCGCGAACCATTTCCGCTCAGTCAGCGCTTCGGTACCGCGCTCGAAGAGCCACTGGTCGGCTTCCATCAAGCCGGCCGGGGGCAATTTGGCGGCAGTACCGCTGCACGCCATCGACGCGAACGCGACCATCAGAAGGAGGGCGCCGGTGGGCGACACAAGGCGGGCACGAACGGACCGAATCAACATGCAGCGAATCAATCTTACCTGAGTGGGACGTCCAGCAGGGCTGACAGCCACTCGGCTTCGGCCTGCAGGCCCTGTTCAAGTGAGGTAGACGGCACGAAGCCCAACTCAGTCTTGGCGCGGGACGTATCGGCGAAGGTGTCGCGCATGTCGCCCTTCTGCGTGGGTTCGCGGCGGATGTCCAGCGTCCGGCCGGTGATCCGTTCGACAAGCCCGAGGACCTCGTTGATGGAAACGCGGCTGCCCCCGCCGATGTTGTACACGCCGCCCGTGCGCCCTCGTTCCCCGGCGGCGATGAGCGCGTTCACGATGTCGCCCACGAAGGTGAAGTCGCGCGTCTGCTCACCGTCGCCGTAGAGCGTGATTGGCTGGCTGGTGAGGGCGGCGCGGATGAAGCGGTGGAATCCCATATCCGGCCGCTGTTTTGGCCCATAGACGGTGAAGAACCGCAGGGCGACTGCCGGCACGCCATAGTTGGCGGCGTAGAGCAGGCACAAGTGCTCGGCCGCAAGTTTGGTGACGCCGTAGGGCGAAACGGGCTGCAGCATCGCATCCTCGCGCATCGGAATCTGGGCGTCGTCGCCATACACGGAGGAGCTGGACGCGTAGACCAGACGTTCGAGCGGCCGCTCCTTGGCGCCCTCGAGCAGCCGCTGGGTGGCATCAACGTTGTGCGTGGTGTAGGTCAGGAAGTCGCGTCCCCAACTCTTGCGCACGCCCGCCTGCGCGGATAAATGAAACACGTGGGTCACGCCGTCGAGAATCCTGTCGAGCGCAACCGTCTGCAGGTGATCTTCGATAAAGGTGAACGTGGTCCTCGACCGCAACGGCGCGAGATTGTTCTCCTTGATCTCGCGCTCATAGTAGTCGGTGAAGCAGTCCAGCCCGATGACGTCAGTCCCGCGCGAGGTGAGCGCGTCGGCCAGGGTGGAACCGATGAAGCCGGCAGCGCCAGTGACAAGTGCTTTCACGCAAAAGCCTCTCGAATGCGAGCGGGCAGCCGGCAAGGCCTGCCCGCCAGTGTTAAGGCCGCGTGTCGCGTGACTCCCACGGCGGACGTGGTGCGGTCCTTCGCCAACACAACCTCGTAAGTGAATTCCAGGCGCACGGCAGACAACAGCCGGACGGTGGCGCGCACTTCTATCTCATCATCGTAACGCGCCGGCCGCTGATACGTGCACTGCGCTTCGATCACGGGCAGTCGCACGCCGGCCTCTTCCATCTCGCGGTAGGTCCATCCGCACTGCCGCAGCAGGTCGGTGCGGGCCACTTCGAACCAGACGAGATAGTTCGCGTGATAGACCACGCCCATCTGATCGGTTTCGGAATACCGGACGCGCAGGGCACTGACCGAACTGGCAGGTGACGCCGGCGACGGGTTCATGCCGGGGCCGTTGCTCGAAGCAGGTCGCGCGTCGCGCGTGCGGGATCCGGTTGGGCGAAGATGGACGCGCCGGCAACGAGAATACTGGCGCCGGCCTGCGCCAGAGCGCCGGCATTCGAGAGGTCCACGCCGCCATCCACTTCCACATCCACGTGTAACCCGACCTTGGCGCGAACCGCCCGGGTCTTCTCCAGGCTGCCTGCGATGAATGACTGCCCCGCGAATCCCGGATTGACGGACATCACAATGACCTGATCCATCCCATCCAGCACCGGCGTCAGGACGTCGATGGATGTCGCGGGATTGATCGCCACGCTTGCGCGCGCACCCAGCTGACGGATTCGCCGCAATGTCTGTCTGAGGTCCGGCGCCGCTTCCGCATGAACGCTGATCGTGGTGGCGCCCGCTTTCGCGAAGACCTCCAGGTACCGATCGGGGTCGGTAATCATCAGGTGCACATCGAGCGGCAAGCTCGTCACGCGCCTGAGGGCGGCCACGACCAGCGGACCCATCGTAATGTTGGGCACGAAATGTCCGTCCATCACGTCCACGTGAATCAGACCCGCGCCGGCTCGCTCAACCGTCGCCACCTGCTCGCCCAGCCGTGAGAAATCCGCGGACAAGATTGACGGAGCGATACGGACAATCATCGGCTGATCTCGAGTGTGATGGGATCGCCGGGGGCGAGTTGAAACCCGGCTTGTGGTGATTGTCGCACCACCGTGCCCGCGGGCAGACCCGGGTAGGGAACCTCGCCCACGATGCTGACTCTGAAAAAGCGGCGCCGCAGGATCTCTGCAACACGCGATCCAGAGGTGCCAATCAAGTCGGGCATCACGTAGGTGACTCCTGCCTCGCCACGATTAATCAACAGGGCGACGTTGGACGCCCGGCTTTTGCCCGGCGGATCCTGCGCAACCACGACGCCCTGCGGGTATTCGCCGCTCTGAATCTCAGCGGTCTGCGTCAGGGTCACGTTGTTCTGTTTGAGTACGATCTGAGCCGTGCGCTCGGACTCGCCTGACAGTGCGGGCACGAGCGACGCCTGGACGCCGTCGCTGACACGGATGCGCACCGGTCGCTGCCGCCGGATCACGGCGCCGGCGACGGGTTCCTGCGAAAGAACGTGATTGGCAGGCACACGGGTATCAGCGCGTCGCAACGGGTCGAGGAGCACGGTCAGCCCCATGGACGCCAGCGTCTGCGTGGCCTCTTCCACAGGCTTGCCCTGGACATCGGGAACCTTCACTTCGCGAGCCTTGATCGTGATCTGCATCGAAGCGAAGAGAAACACACTGTAGGTGATCAGAAGACCCGACAGCAGCAGCGCCCATCGGCCGGCCGTCCACACGCGGCGGCGCAACGAACCTGCAGCGACGTGTTGGGAGCGCGGGGGAGCGGGCATGTAACGAAAAAAGTGTACTACGCGCGTTCCCGCCGGACCAACCGGGCGGCGAAGAATGCGTCAAGTCGGTGGCGCGCAGGCGTGGTGCGAAGGCGGCCCCGCGCATCGATGAGTTCGCCGAGTTCGCCGAACCCGTTGCCGGCGTCGATTCCCTCGGCCTCGAACAATCCTGACTCCGCCAGAAACGCGTCCACGACGTCGTCATTTTCGTCGGGCTCACTCGAGCAGGTGGCATAGATCAACGTGCCGCCCACCTTCACGACTGACGCCGCCTGCGCCAGTATTCTGCGCTGCGTGGCCGCCAGGTCCGGGAGCGACTCCAAGGTCACCGCCCACTTGACGTCGGGATCGCGCCGCAGTGTTCCAAGTCCGGAACACGGCGCATCGACGAATACGCGGTCGAAGGTCTCCGGGCCGAATGGCAGGGGAGCGGTGGCATCGAGGGCGACGAGCTGCTCGGGGATTCCGGAATCATGAAGAGTGTCGCGAAGCACCTGCATTCGTGCGGCCCGGAGATCGCTGGCCACCAGGCGCCCTTCGGCGTTCATGTCAGCCCACAAAATCATCGTCTTGCCGCCGGGCGCAGCGCAGAGGTCAAGCACCCGCTCCCCTGGACGGGCGCCGGCCGCGTGCGCGACGACCACCGAACCTTCATCCTGCACCAGCAGTTCACTTCGCAGGCCCGGCGCAATTGAGCTGAGGACGCCGGGTGCGAGGCGCACAACGTCGTTCGCATAGAGCCCACGCGTGGCAGGCACTCCGCCCTGTTCAAGCGTGCTGATGAGTGCGGCGGCATCGGGCCCGGGCCAACGCGCACGGACCGTCACATCTGGAGCAGCGTTGTTGAACATGCACCACGCTTCCGTGTCAACAAATCCATAGCGGTCCAGCCAACGGGCCGCCAGCCAGCGCGGGTGCGACAACGTGACACTGAGGTAGGCCAGGTGCTGCCGTCGTGTCGCACCTGGACCGGGGCGCACCGGCAAGGCAATTGTCTCTCTGGTTCGCAAATAGGCGCGAAGGATGCCGTTGACGAAGCCGGCCGCGCGTGGTGCGTCCAGGGTCCGGGCGGCCTCCACGGATTCGTGCACCACCGCGTGCGCGGGAATCCGATCCAGGTGACGCAGCTGATACATCGCGACGCGAAGCGTCGCCAGGATCGGCGCGTCAATGGTGTCGAGCGGCCGCTGGCTGCAGGCTTCGAGGCATGCGTCAAGCTCCGCCCGCCATCGGCACACGCCTGATGTCAATTCGAGAAGCAGGCCGCGATCGCGTTCGTCGGACAGCCCGCGACGAGCCCGATCCACTTCAGCGCCCAGCGTGGCACGGCGGCTCTCGACTGCCATCAGCACGCGTGCGGCGAGCACGCGGACGCTCGTCACGAAGAACCATCCGGGAAGGCGATCGGCATGATCACCGTGCCCAGCGGGACCACGGCGCCGTTCAGAAATGCCGCGGTGCTCATCGCGCGGCGCCCTTCCGGATGTACTTCGGTAATTCGGACAGCACCCGTCGCGCACCGAACGACGAGGCC
>JBKJJZ010000200.1:0-5805 GCA_046597705.1 Vicinamibacterales bacterium
CTGTGGATGTCACTCAGCCGCGCCGGCGTCCGGTGCGATCGGCAGCGCCTTCGCAAACGATGCGGCCGCGCCGGCAAAGTCCTCGCGGAGAAACTGGACGACGCCAAGGTGATACCAGTTGCCGTAGATCGCAGGGTCGATGCCGGACCCCCGCGTCAGGTCGGCGAACGCGCGATCGAAGTCACGCACCGACAGATAGCGATGCCCTCGCCATCGCAGCAACAGCGCGTTGTTCGGCTCGATCCCGAGACCGCGCGTGAACGTCGCGATCGCTTCACGAAACTGCCGCGCACCGGACTGCGCCACGCCGAGATCGATGAGGCGAGTGACGTTCTTCGGATCGGCGTCAAGAGCAGCTCGCGCTGTCTTGATCGCGTCGGTATCTGAAAGCGAGCGATATTCCACGCCCGCCGGAGACCGGTATTGCACCGGTTGCACGCCGGCCTGGTCCGCAGTGAGCCCAGGCCCGAACGTGATCGCCACGGCGATCAGGGATGTCAATGCAGCACGGCGAATGTCTTGGGACGGCATAGGCCGGATTCTACTCGCTATCCTGGGTGGGACACTCCTAGGTCCGTAGCAGAGCACACCCGCGAGATTGGGGATGTAAGCAATCCAGCGCCCATCCTGCCCGCGTTCGAGATCGTTTAGACTCGTCAACCAGCCAAAGCAACTTCCGAATGACTCCACAACACGCGAAGGCATCGAATCCTACGTCGCCGACCGTAAGAGGTGCGCTGTCCGTGTGGATCGCGGGCGTGTTGGGGGTCGCCGTCATCGACAGTGTTGACTACTTCAGCGGCGCCGAGTTGCGAGTGTTCCCGTTGTATTACGCGCCCATCAGCATGGTGGCAGGGGATCAGCCGCACCGCCCCTCTAACGTCGCTTCTGAACCGCCGCGCCTTCTACGAGGATGGACATCGGCTGCTCGCACTCTGCCGGCGCAAGGGACATCCCATTTTCGGTGAATAACATGGTCCTGCGCGATACGATCGACATCTCTTCTGCACCAGAACGAATCTTCGAATTCTTCGAAGACATGGAGGCACGCTACCTCCAGTGGCACCCGGACCACAGACTGTTCCGTTGGACGACGGGTCGAGGACTCGCCGTTGGAAACGCGTTCTATTTTGAAGAGATCATCGCCGGCAAGCGTCTGAAAAAGACCGTCAGGTTCACCCGCATCGACCCACCGTCGCACATCGAGTTCGCGCCAACGTTTTGGCTCATGCGGCTGTTTCTGCCGCGCCTGCTATTCCGCATCGAAGTAGCTGGCCCCACCGTCTGTCGGGTGGTTGCCGAGATTCATTTGCGAATGGGCCCACTCGCGGCGCGGCTCAATCGGCGCGAACTCGACGCTGTTCGGCAGCACATGCGTCTCGAGGGCGTCAATCTGAAGCGCATGATCGAGAATCACGTCCAGACCAGCGGCTCACGAACGGGGCCTCTTAAGCCGCTGCAGCCGAGAGCACAGTGAAACCGATCAAGATGGCCTTCCTGGCTAGCCCGGACTTCAAGGCGGATCCCCATCCGTTTTACGCGCTCATGCGGAAGGAAGCCCCGGTATTCCCGATCTCGGTCTCGACGCCGTTCTTTCCGCAGGGATGGCTGGTGACGCGTTACGACGACGTCGTCGCCATGCTGAAGGATGAGCGGCTGTCCCGGGACATCCTCGCGAACTCGCGGCTGCCGCGCTTTTTCCGGCCGATCCTCGACAACATGCTGGGCCGCGAACCGCCCGACCACACTCGCTTGCGCAAACTCGTCAGCGCGGGCTTCACCCCACGACGGATCGAGCAGCTCCGCGGGCAGGTCGAAAGAGTCTGCGAGGAACTACTGTCGGACGCGCCTTCGGGCCGAGCCTTCGACGTCGTCGCGGGCTACGCTCTGCCTCTTCCGCTCACCATCATCACCGAGCTGCTGGGGATCCCGTCAGCTGACCGCCACCGTTTCCAGGTCTTGGTCAGCAGGAGCCTTCCCATCGGAGTCCCCACAGGGAGCCTCCTCGATATTCCGAGCGCGCTTCCTTCTTTCTGGCGGCTCACTCGGTACTTCCGAAAGTTGTTCGCCGAGCGCCGGCTGCGGCCGTGCGACGACCTGCTCTCGGCACTGGTGCAGGCCGAAGAGGCGGGCGACCGGCTTGACGCGGACGAGCTCCTCGGCACCGCCGTCCTGCTACTCATAGCGGGTTACGAAACCACGGTGCATCTGATTGGGTCCGGATCCCTCGCCCTTCTCCAGCATCACGACGAGAGAGCTCGGTTTGTTCAGGACTCCGGCGTGACCGAGAGTGCGATCGAGGAACTCCTGCGCTACACCAGCCCCGTCGATATGACGGCGCCCCGCGTAGCCCTCGAAGAAGTCACGTATGCCTCGGTGACGATTCCGAAAGGCGCGTGGGTGGCGGGTGGCCTGGCATCCGCCAACCGCGACGAGTCACAGTTCGTGGAGCCAGACCGCCTCGACCTCGGACGCGCGCCGAACAAGCATCTCGCGTTCGGGATCGGCCACCACTTCTGCCTGGGCGCGAGCCTCGCCCGGCTGGAAGCGCGCATCGCGCTGACGACGTTGTTCCGTCGCTGCCCTGCGATGCGGTTGGCCCAGCCGGCGGAGTCCCTTCGCTGGCGCAAGTCGCTGCTGCGTGGGCTGGAAACGCTTCCCGTCACGTTCTAGCGTGCTCCCTGCCCCGCGCCGAAGGACTAAAGCGAGCGCATCGCCAGCATCGGCTGGATTGATGCGGCGCGGCGGGCCGGGACGAGACTGGCGAGGACCGCGACGAGGACGGCCACCGCGGCACCGGCGACGTAGGCCAGGGGCTCCAGGCCGCTGAGAGAGACGCCCATGTTCTCGGCGTTGATCCGGTTGAGCACGACCGTGAGCACCAGGCCGACGACGACGCCGGGGGTCACGAGCTTCAAGACATCGACGATGACCATACCCATCACGCTCAGGCGCGAGGCGCCCAGCGCAGCCCGGACGGCGATCTCGCGCGTGCGGGACGCGACCATCAATCCGACCACGCCATAGATTCCCAGCGCAGCCAGGATCAGAATCACGCCGCCGGCCGCAGCGGCGACGGCCGACTGCGTCAGAAAGTCGTTCATGCTCTTTTGCCTGAGCGCCACGCCGGTCACGATAGCGCCGGGTTTGAATTCAGGATCGAGCTCGCGCGCCGCGTTCTCGAGCGCTGTCGTCACGGTCTGCGATGACTCTCCGGTATGGCCGCGCGCGACCAGCATCACGGCCGGGACGCTGCCCTCGTCGTCAACCGTGGGCACCGAATCAAATCGCACGCCAGGGTGCTGCGCCAGCGGCAACAACAACTGCTCGCGTGTTGTACTCATTTGCGACGTGGGGAAATCGGCCGTGACGCCAACGATGGTGAGCGTCTGCCGCGTCTTCTCGTCGGTTCCGAACATCAAGGATCTGCCGATCACGTCGCCGTCCGGCACAAGACGATCAGCCAGTGGCTTCGAGATGATCGTCACCGGCTCCGCGCCGTCGCGATCGTCAGCGGTAAACGCGCGTCCGCGCACGAGCGGGATGCCGAGCGTGCCCAGATAGTTTTCACCGACGCGCGTGACATGGACAGCAATGGCCCTCGGCGCTGTATTGGCGTCGGTCCGAAATGACACCGTCGTCATGCGGTAGCGGAAGTCGAGGGGCAGGCCATCTGCCACCGTGACGGATGCCACGCCGCGTGCCTGTGCAAGCGTGTCGCTGAGGCGGCGAATCTGGAAGCCGGCGGCTTCGGTGTTGAGGCCATCGAGGTTCAACGGCGCGGCGTACAATCCGTCGAACTTGAATCCGAGATCACCGGTCGCCGTTGCGCGGACGCGATCGATCGACTGGCCGCTCATCACCAGCAGCGGCACCGCGATTGCCACCTGTAACGCCGCCGTCACACGATGCACGCGTCCGACTCGAAAGCCGCCGCTGCCGGCATCATCCTTCAACGAAGAAATAATCACCGGACGACTGAACCGGATGGCCGGCAGCCACCCGAACAAGAGGCTGGTCAGGAGGCAGAGCCCGAAACAGATCGCGATAATCGAGGCATCGATGCGGAGTGCTTCCTGGAACTGCGCTGGAATGGGATTGCCGCTGAGCCAGGACACGAGAGACGGTATGTTGACGATCACCACCGAGGCGAGCGCGCCGCCCGCACACGCGAGGACGATCGCTTCAGACAGCAGATACTGCGCCAGGCGTGCCCGGCTGGCGCCGATCGCCTGGCGGATCGACAGTTCCCGCTCACGCATGGCGCTGCGCACCTGCATCATGCCGGAGATGTTCAGGGACACGACCAGCAGCACCATGCCGGTGAGCGTGAGGCCGACCAGCTGGATAATCCGGAATTGGGAACGCGTCAGCGCGCCAATCGGGTCATACCGATTGGCGACGCCAGACCTGAACTCGTTGGTGGACGGATGGTCTTTCGACAACCGCGACGTGACCACCGCTGCTGCCGCGCTCGCCTGCTCCACGCTGACGCCTGGCGCCAGCTGGCCGTGGATCAACAGCCATTCCCTGGCGCGGTCGTCGCGAACGTTCTGGGTCGGGTCGCTACCGGGACGGAGATTGGCATGCCGCTCGAGCGGCAGAAAGAGGGCGCGGTTCTCGAATCCGTTGTGACCGGTGAATTGCTCCTGCACCACACCGATCACCGCGTGCGGAGCGCCGTCGATGGTGATCAGTTTTCCTACCACGTCAAAATTCCCGCCCAGTCGGTCCTGCCAGAACCTGTAGCCGAGAATCACGACCGGCTCGTCGCTCCCCTCGTCGAAGGCCACGCCATGCAGCAGCGACACGCCCAGCGTCCGGAAGTAATTGCGAGAGACAAACATCGCCGATAAGCGCGCCCTCGGCGCGGGCGGGGCCTCAAAAGTGACCTCACCGCCAGTCCACCCGATCAGCGCCATGCCGGTGTCTGCGGCGCGCAGGTCCTCGAAGTCGGGAAAGGACCATTGAGCGGTTTCTGGGTGCGGGCCGACGGATATCGTGTCGAGTTCGACCAGTCTCTCGGTGTTGACGCCTGGCGGCGGCATCCATGACAGCCGTGAGGCATACGGGATCGCGATCACCGGGGCCATGCCGATGCCCAGCGACACCACACTCACGAACGTGAACGACCGCGCCTTCGACAGCGACCGGCCGGCTTCCAACAGATCGCGCCAGAGCCCCGTGAACATGACGGCCATCTAATCACAAATTACTTTATTATTCAAAGCCAAAGTCGGCCCGAGGTGTGTAACGCGTCCCCTGATCATGCTCCTCACACTCCGGCGTAAGTCGGACGGCAGAATAGAGGCGAGAATGCCTAGAATTGTTTGCTAAAGAGAGGTATTTTTCATAGATGTCGATTTCAGGTTCCACCCAGTTTCCGGTTGACTGTCCCGTTTGTAACGCTTTAGCTGGCAGGCCGCACATGGGGGGGAAGACCACGCAATCGGGCTCGTTGGAGATCAAAATGCGTTGTGCCGAGTGCGGCCACGAGTGGCCCTCCAAGATTACCCAGACGCAGGGCTCGAAATTCGTTTTGAAGACCGACAAGCGGCCGCAAGATTAGGTTTCCGTAGCAGCGTTCCGGTCGACAACGTCAGGTCAGACGACGATTCGTCGCGTCGGGCCAACCTATGAGCCTTCCATCAGCGTGGTAATCGACTGACAACAGCGCCATTTTCAGCGTCGTCAACGCGCTGAATAGGTTCTAAGTTCGGGAGTTCAACTGCGAGCCGGATTGAGCACGGCTGCGATCGGGGTTGAGGGCGTACCCCGCCATCGAAAGAATGGCACGCCAAGCGC
>JBKJJZ010000208.1:0-3513 GCA_046597705.1 Vicinamibacterales bacterium
CGCCTCGTCGTGCAGATGCTCAAGCCGGAGTTTGTGGGACCGCGGGTCAGGAAACGGCGTGTATGTTGCGCCCGATCGGGTGAAGTCGCTGTAGAGCTCGATGACCGTGCCTACGTCGGCCACCACCAGGAATGGCGGGCGGCCTTCATCGGCGGGCAACGCACGCGCGTATTGCTCAGCCTGCCCCCGCGCCCGCATCATCGCATCGTCGAACCCCTTCGGCGCGGTGTGACGAATTTTTTTGGCTTCCAGTACAAATGCGCCGCGACGATAGAGGTCGATGCGCCCGGGCGACTGGGTGCCATCGCCATGGACAAAGGTGACGGGCCGTTCAAAGACGTACCCGTCGGTGCGCGGGTCACCGCTGGAGGGATCGGGTCGCGGCAGGTCCAGCAGATCCGCGAGGTCTGTCAGAAAGAGCTGATAGTTGGCGAGTTCCGTGCCCCCGGCAGACTTCCAACGACTGATGAACGCGTCTACATCCGGCACGGGCAGTATCTTACAGGGACTGGTCGAGGTCCCGAGGTCCTCCTCGGGTTCTGCCTCACCGATGTCGGCTTTCTCGGTAGCTCGCACGTGCCGCGGCACACTGCTGTCAGTGTGAGCGCGGTTGATCGCGGGCCTGTGCATCCCCGCGGCAGGGGACTTCGCGGTCGGCATCTCGGTGCGGCAGTACCGCCAAATGGGGCGTATGATGGCGTGCGGTTTCTACCGCATCCGGTGTCTTCGGGTGCCCTGCGCCGCCGGGCTGAGGGGCTGCCTATGGCGCGTTCACTGCATGACGTTGATTCAGGGCCCGTCCCGCGATTCTTGGTGGCCGCACCGACTGCCATTGGCATTCTCACAGTCACCTTGCTGCTTTCGGTGATCGCTCCGACGCCGCAGGTGCGGCCAGCAGCGTTGTTCGCCGCAGAGCCGGCGATCCGGGGTGATGCAGCGTGGGCGGAACTGGAACGGCGCGGCGAGAAGGCGCCGCTGCTGACCTCACTCAATGAAGCGCGGTATCACGCGCGCCCCGTTCACGACGCTCTGAATACGGTGGTCGTGAACAACCCAGCGCAATTGCTGAGTGCGACTTTCACTCCCGGGGAGACGCGCATTCGCGCCGGGGGAGCGGCTCTTCGTCTGCGTGGTATCAGCGTCGGCTACGGGGACGCGCTTCAGCCGATGCCGCACGTCGCCACTCGCAACTCGGGACTCCGCATCGAGATCGAGCGTACCTCGAACGTGACTGAATGGTGGGTCAATCGCCCATCCGGGCTGGAACAGGGTTACACCGTGCGAGAAGCACCTACTAAAGGCCGTGGGGAGGGAGCGTGGCTTCGGGTGACGTTAACGGTGGACGGAGATCTCAAGCCGCGCGTCGCGGCGGACGAGCAGTCGGCGACGTTTGTGGTGGGCGACGGGGACATTCGGCTGCAGTACGATCACCTCGACGTACGTGATGCGACCGGCCGCGCACTACGCGCCCGCATTCGTGCCGACCAAAGGACACTGTCTCTCGAAACGGACGACACGCAGGCCGTTTACCCGATCACGATCGACCCAACCTTCACCACGCCTACCTATCTGAAGGCGTCCAACACCGACGCGGGTGACGTGTTCGGCTATTCGGTAGCGGTGTCCGGGGACACGGTGGTGGTTGGTGCCATTCAGGAGGACGGCAGTGGCACCGGCGTGAACCCGCCCTCAGACGACTTGGCTTTCGAACCCGGAGCGGCGTATGTGTTTGTGCGGAGCGGGGGGACGTGGAGCCAGCAAGCGTACCTGAAGGCGTCCAACACAACGTTGAACGATGGCGGCCCTTTCGGCGACGAGTTCGGCACGTCTGTTGCGGCATCCGGGGACACGATTGTGGTCGGTGCGTGGCTCGAGGACGGCAGTGGCACCGGGGTGGACCCGGCTTCGGATGAGTTGGCCACCTTTGCCGGGGCGGCGTACGTGTTTGTGCGGAGCGGTGGGACGTGGAGCCAACAGGCATATCTGAAGGCGTCCAACACTCGAGCTTTTGACCAATTCGGCGGTTCGGTGGCGGTGTCCGGGGACACGGTGGTCGTGGGGGCTGGCGGTGCCGGGGCTGCCTATGTGTTTGTGCGCAGCGGGACCACGTGGAGTCAACACGCGTATCTGAGTGCGTCCAACACGGACCCGGCAGACTCATTTGGTTCATCGGTGGCGGTTTCCGGTGACACGGTGGTGGTGGGGGCGAGGGCCGAGGACGGCAGCGGCACCGGGGTGAACCCGGTGTCGAACAACTCGGCCTCGGATGCCGGGGCGGCGTATGTGTTTGTGCGGAGCGGGGGGACGTGGAGCCAACAGGCGTATCTGAAGGCATCCAACACTGGCGCGGGCGACTTGTTTGGCTGGTCGGTGGCAGTGTCCGGCGACACGGTGGTAGTCGGCGCTTGGGATGAGGACGGCAGCGGCACCGGCGTGGACCCGGTCTCGAACAACTCGGCCTCCCAGGCCGGGGCCGCTTATGTGTTTGTACGGAGCGGGGGGACGTGGAGTCCCCAAGCGTATCTGAAGGCGTCCAACACTGGTGCGGCAGACTCGTTCGGCTGGTCGGTGGCGGTTTCCGGTGACACGGTGGTGGTGGGGGCGAGGGCCGAGGACGGCAGTGGCACCGGGGTGAACCCCGTGTCGAACAACTCCGCCTCCGAGGCCGGGGCGGCGTATGTGTTTGTTCGTAGCGGGGGGACCTGGAGCCCCCAGTCGTATCTGAAGGCGTCCAACACCGGAGCTTTTGACCTCTTCGGCGATTCGGTCGCGGTGTCCGGAGAAACCGTAGTGGTGGGTGCATATTCAGAGTTCGGCAGTGGCACCGGCGTGAACCCGGCCTCGGACGACTCGGCCACTGATGCCGGGGCGGCGTATGTGTTCGGTGGTTCCCACCCGACTCAGAATTGGACCCAGAAGGCCCCGGCGAACAGCCCGTCGCCGCGCGCTGGTGCAAGAATGGCTTACGACGCGACCCGTGGTGAGGTGGTTCTATTCGGCGGTGGGGACTGGACGAGTCCCCTCAATGACACTTGGGTATGGGACGGCACAAATTGGATCCAGAAGAGTCCCCCGAATAGCCCACCAGCGCGCGCAGGACACTCGATGGCCTTCGACGCAGTCCGCGGAAAGGTAATTATTGTCGGAGGTTTAAGCGCTTCGCAGCACTTCACCGACGCGTGGGCTTGGGACGGCACGAACTGGACGCAAACCAGCGCACCCGCTGGCATGAACTCGATCCCTCCGGGTGGCGAATGGGACTTTAATCAGGCGATGGCCTACGACGCAGCAAGAGAAGAGCTGCTCCTATTTGGCGGAGGGCTTCCGATATTCTTTGTCTTTGATGAGACCTGGATTTGGCACGGCGTGAACTGGGTTCGGCGGACGCCCGTTGGCAACCCCGCACCACGCTCGAACCCTTCGATGGCATTCGATTTGGCGCGCAACGAGCTGGTTCTTTATGGTGGTTTACCCTGGATCGGACCGCCTCTTACCGACACGTGGATTTGGGAC
>JBKJJZ010000325.1:0-2998 GCA_046597705.1 Vicinamibacterales bacterium
CGAGGATCTGATACGGCCCTATTGTTTTTCCAATCATCGCCAGATCCTCGCCTGGGCTACGGCGTGACCTCGCCGTAGCTGGCGGCCGAAGGCCGCCGCCAGCGAAGGCGGGCCGCCGGCGCCAATTGGTGCGACGATTTCGTAGGGACCGAGTAACGTGCCGGTGGCCAGAGTCATTTCTTCAGCAACCCCGTCCAGTTCGTCGTGACGGTCAGTGGACTGTCTTGCGACGCATCCGCGGACGGCATTGAAACAAGGAAGCGCTGGCCGTTCGGCGCGACGTCGTACACATAGGCCGCTCCCGTCGCTCTGGTCAGGGTCGCGAGAGGCAACGCGAACAGCGGCGCGGCGCGGCCCACTGCAAAGCCCTTGTCTGTGGCGATCGAGACGGCGACCAGCCGCCGCTCGTTGTCCATATAGAAGAGTTCACCGCCATCCTGTCGCCACCGGGGGTGAAATCCGCCGCCGGTGGAGATGGGCCATTTCCCTCGGGCCGGATCGGGGAAGGACTGCACGACGACCTCATAGTCGCCGGATTCATTCGAAACGTACGCGAGCCACTTCCCGTCCCGTGAGAGCGACGCCTGCGGATAGTCGAACCCGCTCGTGAGGTAAGGCGCAGTCGTGCCGTCAGACCTCGTCAGAATGTGGAGACTCCGCACACCGGCCTCAGAACTTGTGAACACCACTCGCGCGCCGTCGGCAGATTCGTCGATCGGCAGGATGACGCGCCCCGCCGCTTCGACGACGGTGCTCGGCGGAGTGGCGCCGCTCGCCGCCCGCTCCACCATCGTCGTACTGCCATTCCCGGGATCCGATCCAAACAGGACTCGGGCGTTGTCGGCCGACCACGTCGGGCTGAACGCCAGGATCTGGCCCGAGGTCAGCGGCGTTCTGGCATCACGGCCAAGCTCCGCCACCCACAGCGATCCAGCGGACGGGTTGACGTTGCGGGGCGAGTACTCGAGCAAGGCGACCCGGGTGCCATCGGGAGAGAGGCGCAACCTTGCCGCCGAGGAGGAAGTGGCGACAGTTCCAACGGGTTTGCCACTGCGATCTACCCAGGTGAGTTGGCGATCGGCAGCGCCGGTCTTCACGGCCTCGGAGGTGATGTTCATGACCAGCACGCCGGCGTTCGAGACCGAGAATCCCGCTCGTCCGTTCGAGGGCATCGAATCGATTCCAGCGCCGATCAGCACCGGCTCGCCGATCAGTTCGAGAGTGGGCGGCTCCATGATCTGAGCGAGCAAGTTGTCGTCCTTGAGATACAGCAGCATGTTCGGCGCGGCAAATCGCGCGTAGTCGGACTGCACCAGTTCCTTTCGGTCGGGCGAATCAATGGAGCCGACGAATGTCATCCAGCCGGCATGCTCGGCGGTCCGTGCCTGATAAATGAAGTGGCGGCCATCAGGCAGGAATTGCGGGAACAGGTGCGCCACTTCTTTTCGTGATGGGTCAATGGTCGTGACCTGCACGGGCACGCCGCCGGAGGCTGGCACGCGCTGAATCCCCTTGGTCTCCTGACTGGAGACCAGGATCACACCTTCCGCATTCCAGCTGCCTGCGCCGTTATTCGAGGGCACGTCGCACACCTTCTGAACGCTGCCGCCCTGCAGGTCCAGCGTCAGGAGTCTGCTCGATCCCCGGGTGTTGCCCGGGCTTACGGACTCCACGAAGTACGCGACGTAGCGCCCGTCCGGAGACCAGAAAGGAGATTGCGGCGACAGGGCGCCGGCGACGCTTGCTGTTCCAGGAATCGGCCGGACTTCGGTTGAGTCAAGACGGCGAAGCCAGAGTTGCTCAGGTTTGCCGGTCTCGAGCCTGGCCGAGAACACCAGTGCCCGGCCGTCCGGCGAGATCGCAAACCGGGGCACGGCACCGACAAACCTGCCGTTACCCGGAGGCAATACGCCAAATCGTGCCGGCGGCGCCTCAAGCACGGGCGTCGAACGCGGTCGCGTGATCACGAGAAAGGCCACGGCGAGCAGGGCGAGCACAGCTACTGACACCCATATCGCGCGTTCCATCTGCCCGATGCCGCCGCGTGCCACTGCCACGGGGATCGGCGCGACATCGAGCGGGCTGGCCGCCTCTTCCAATTCCAATCTCGCATCGCTGATGGCAGCGAGCCGGCGCTTCGGATCCTTCTCGAGACAACGTCGAAGCACGCGACGAATGGACGCGGGCAGATCCGAGGGCAGTGCATCCCACTTGACGTCTTCCTTCAAGACGCTCGCCAGCGTGATCGAAATGTCGTCGCCCTCGAACGCACGGCGGCCCGTCAGCATTTCGTAGACGACAACACCGAAGGCCCAGATGTCCGCGCGTCGATCGACCGCGCGACCGCGTGCCTGTTCCGGCGCCATGTACGCAGCCGTGCCGATGATCATGCCCATCTGGGTGGCGCGGGCTGTAAGCGTGGGAGAGTTCGAGGCGTTCGCACCGGACACGCCGGCGGGATCCATAGCTTTGGCCAGACCGAAGTCCAGGACCTTCACCGTGCCGTCGGCACGAAGCTTGATGTTCGCCGGCTTCAGATCGCGATGGATGATGCCCTGTTCGTGCGCGGCCTCGAGTGCGTCGGCAAGCTGCCGTGCGATGGGCAGCACATCGTCGAGCGGCATCGGTCCGCGCGCGATGACGACAGACAGGTCTTCGCCCTCGACCAGCTCCATGATGAGCGCGGACATCTCAATCCCGTAGATCGCGGCGATGTTCGGGTGGTTGATCGACGCGAGCGTCTTTGCTTCGCGCTCGAATCGCGCCAGCCGATCGGCATCGAGGGCGAACGCCTCGGGCAGGACTTTGATCGCCACCTCGCGATCGAGCTTGGTGTCCTTCGCGCGATAGACCTCGCCCATTCCGCCTCTGCCCAGCTCGACGAGGATCTGATACGGCCCTATTGTTTTTCCAATCATCGCCAGATCCTCGCCTGGGCTACGGCGTGACCTCGCCGTAGCTGGCGGCCGAAGGCCGCCGCCAGCGAAGGCGGGCCGCC
>JBKJJZ010000460.1:0-6274 GCA_046597705.1 Vicinamibacterales bacterium
GGGACGTCGCCAGGGCGGCTCTCACACTCCAGTCCCGATCGGGCCCAAGACTGGAGACGACCAGAAGGAATGCCTCAGGGTCGATCCTGGCGGCGCCCGCAATCGTGGCTGCGCGTATCTGCGGCCGCGGATCACCCAGGCGATCGAGCATCGCATTGAACGCGCGCTGATCTGCCGTCGCGGCCAGCGCGTTCACTGTCTCCAGCACCAGCGTGTCCGAGAGCCCTTTGGTGCCGAGCAGCGTCAGCAGGGTTGTGGCGGCGGCCGCCGAGCCTGGACGGCCGAGCGTCCGAATGGCAGCCGTGCGGACGCGCGCGTCCGCCGACACATCGATGGCAAACCGCTGGGCCAACTCGATCCCTTCCGGCGAACCGCCTACCGAACGCAGTGCGAAGGCGGCCGAGTAGACGCCTGCGCTGCGCGCCAGCATGAGCAACGCCGGGTTCGCGCGGCTGTCGCCCACGCGTTGCAGGGCGTAGGCCACCGGCCACCAGGTGGACACGGGACGCCCGTCGGCCCCGAGGACCACACGGGCCAGCGGTTCGTATTCGCGAAAGCGCGCCAGCGCGAAAATCGCGAGCCGGCATGACTCAATTTCCGGGGCCTTCGGACTCTCCTCATCATCGGGGGCAATCGCGGCGATGCCGGGACCGCACGTCGCAAACGCATCGGCCACGGCGGCCGCTGCCGGTGCGCGAAACGCCGTCGCGTCGGGGCCAGACAGTTGAGCCGCGATGAGGCCCAGCCCCTCGGCCGCGCGCCCCCGAACCAATGGCTCCTTGTCGGTCAGCGCGCGGCGCAGAGCTTCCGAGGCTTCCGCCCGCCCAATCAGGCCGAGGGCAAAAGCGGCCTGCGCTCGAACGGCGGGGTCCTCGTCAGTGAGGGCGGCCGAGAGCGGCTTCACGCCTTCAGCCATGCCCACGCGTCCGATGGCGAGAGCCGCACGACCGCGGACGGAGGGATCAAGATCGAACAGCAGCGCAACCAGATCAGGCGTACGCGCGGACGCCGGCGCGATGGGCTCCGCAGCCGCGGCGACCGCCCCGCCCGAATCGCGAAGCATGCGCTGGGCCTCGAGTCGAAGGACCCAGGCGATCCGCGTGTCGAGCGGAACAGGCGGTGGTTCAACGCGCGCGACGACCGGCGGAACAACGACGGCTGAAGCGCAGCCGGACGCCGCGATCGCGACCACGATGACCGCCGCCCACACAGAACGATTGAATGCTTCTCCGTCGACGGTCCTTGCACGCGGCATTTCCTGATGGTGCCTCCGCTCTAATCGTAGCGCAGCGATTGGGCGAGCAGCCGGCTGGTATACTCGCGCCACCGTGGACTTTCGGTATCTCGCGATTGAAGGCCCGGTGGGTCTGGGCAAGGCGAGCCTGGCCGATCGGCTGGGCGCGAGGCTGGATGCCACGGTGGTCCTCGATGACGCCGAGAACCCCTTTCTGGCGGACTTTTACGCCGGGCGTCCTGGGGCCGCATTCCAAACCCAGCTCTTTTATGCGCTCGCCCGGCACCGCCAGCAGATGGAGCTGCGCCAGGGGGACCTCTTCAATCAGGTCACGGTGTCCGACTACCTTTTCGATCGCGACCGCATTTACGCGCACCTGAACCTGGACGACAACGAGCTGTTCATCTATCAGCGTCTCTACGATCTGCTGGCGCGCGATCTGCCCCAGCCCGATCTCGTGGTGTTCCTGCAAAGCCCCACCGACGCGCTCCGTCGCCGCGTGCGCGGCCGTGCGCGTCATGACGAGGACGACTCGCCACTGCCATCGGACGGCTATCTGGCCGAACTGAACGAGGCCTATAACCACTTCTTTTTTCACTACACAGCCACGCCGCTCCTGGTGGTGGAAACGTCCCAGTTCGATTTGTCATGGGGCGATGACGCGCTCGATGACCTGCTGCGCCAGATCAAGTCGATGACGCACGGGACGCGCTACTACGTGCCCCGCGGTTGACGCTGCGGCTGATGCTAGAGTGCACATATGGCGTGGTTCAAGAAAGCCCGGAAACCGATCGAGGCTCAGACCGAGAAGACGAGCCGGGTTCCGGAAGGCCTGTGGGTGAAATGCGCGGCCTGCGGTCAGGTGATTTACCACAAGGAACTGGAAGCGAACCATCAGGTATGCCCGAAGTGCGCGCACCACTTCCGGATGAACGCGGCCGACCGGCTGGCGCTGCTGTTTGATGACGCCCGCTGGGTCGAACATGACTCCGACTTGCGGTCGACGGACCCGCTGAAATTTACGGACACCAAACCGTATCGCGATCGATTGAACGCCACGATCCGCGCCACGGGCCGCAAGGACGCCGTGGTCACCGCCAGCGGCGCTATCGACGGCATCCCGGCCGTCGTCGCCGCCATGGAATACAGCTTCATCGGCGGCAGCATGGGCGTGGTGGTGGGCGAGAAAATCACCCGCGCCATCGAACGCGCGATCGAACATCGCCAGCCGGTCATCGTGGTCTGCTGTTCGGGCGGGGCCCGAATGATGGAGGGCACGCTGTCGCTGATGCAGATGGCCAAAATCAGCGCGGCGCTCGGCCGCCTTGACCGGGCGGGATTGCCCTATCTGTCCGTGATGACCGATCCCACCACCGGCGGCGTCACAGCCAGTTTCGCGATGCTGGGCGATCTGAATATCGCGGAGCCGAAAGCCCTCATCGGGTTCGCGGGCCCGCGCGTGATCGAACAGACGATTCGACAGAAGCTTCCCGAAGGATTCCAGCGCAGCGAGTTTCTTCTCGAGAAAGGCATGATCGACGTCATCGTCGATCGACGTGACCTCAAGACCACCATCGCTCAGGCGTTGCGCGTGATGACGGGCCGGCCGCCTGCCGAACCCGTGACGTCCGCCCACATCGAAGGCTGAGCAGGCTGAGGCGAGCTGCCGTTGAGTGATCCGGTTCGCGACTGGTTGACCGGCCTCGAAGCCGCTGGGATCACACTCGGCCTCGCACATATTCGCGCGCTGCTAGCCGAACTCGGGCATCCCGAGAAGACCTTTACCGTGGTGACGATCGCCGGCACGAACGGCAAAGGGTCAGTGACTGCCATGGTCGAGCGCGGGCTGCGCGCGGCCGGGTGTCGCACCGGGCGCTACATTTCGCCTCACCTGATCACCATCGAAGAACGCGTCACGATCGACGGAGAGATCGTCGGCGCCGACGCATTCGACCACGCCGCCACGCTTGTACGAGTGGCCGCCGCCGGCCTGCCTTTCCAGCCGAGTTACTTCGAAGCCACCACGGCACTGGCACTCGTGGCGTTTCGCGAAGCGGGCGTTGATGTAGCGGTCCTCGAGGTGGGCCTCGGCGGCCGTCTTGACGCGACCAACGCCGCCGACGCAAAGGTGGCGGTCATCACGAACATCGGTCTCGATCATCAGGCGTTCCTGGGAGACACCATCGCGGCGATTGCCGCGGAGAAGGCGGGCGTGATCAAACCCGGCGCTGCCGTCATCGCCGGGCGGACCAGCGACGAGGCTCTTACCGTGCTGGCGGCCACGGCGCGCCACATGGGAGCGCCGTTCACGTACGCCCCGCAGGACGTCGTCGTTCACGCAAGGCCGGGCGCCCGGGAAACCCGGCTTTCACTGAGGACGCCCTTGCATGACTACGGCGATCTGCGGCTGACGCTGGCTGGGCGGCACCAGGTCGACAACGCGGTCACGGCGGTGCGCGCGCTCGAGGTGATTCGGGAGCGCGGGATTGCGCGGGTCGATGCGACGGCCATCAGCAGGGCCCTGTCGGACGTCCGGTGGCCAGGGCGGCTCGATTGGCGCACGTGGCGAGGTGTGGATGTGCTGATCGACGGCGCGCACAATCCAGACGGCGCACGCGCCCTGGCCGCGTTCGTTCGGGATACGCTGCACGCGCGAGTGCCCATCGTCGTGGGCATCATGCGCGACAAAGCGATATCAGACGTGCTGCGTGCCCTTGCACCAGTGGCATCCGTGTTTGTCTGCACGGCCCCTTCGACCGCGCGGGCCGCGACGCCTGCCGAGCTTGCTGAGATTGCATCCCGGGTTGCGTCGTTGACGCCATGCATCACCGCAACGACGCCGCTGGACGCGCTGGCTCAGGCGGCACGCGTTGGATCGCCGATTGTCGTTGCGGGTTCCCTCTTCCTCGCAGGAGACGTTCTGTCTCTGGTCGCGTGATATTCTTCGACCAGTTCCGTCGCCAGCCCGTCTGACAGACAGCACTTGCATGCACCGATTGTTTCTTGCCACGAGTCTGCTCGGCGCCATCCTCGCGTTGCCGTCCACTGCTGCTGCGCAGGACACAAATGCCTGCAGGATCATTTCGTTTGCCACCCTCGACCGCTTCGACAAGGCAAAAGACCCGAGCCTGGCCCAGGGCGCCACTCGCACCGAGGCCCGTGGCTCAGCCACTCGTCCTGTCGAGATTCGCTGCGGGGACGTTCTGCTGATCGCGGAAGAAATCGATCAGCTTGAACCGGAAGACCGCCTGGTTGCGCGAGGTCATGTCGTATTCCAGCAAACCGGCACGCGCATTGCTGCGGCTCGCGGCGAATTCGATCGGAAGACCAGACTGGGTTTTTTCGAGGACGCAAGCGGCACGCTGCAATTAACCGACCGGGAGATCGATCGTTCGTTGTTCGCGTCCCAGGAGCCCGAAGCCATTTTCGTGGCTGAGCGCATCGAGAAAACCGGCCCACAGAGCTATCGGCTCACGAACGCGAGGTTTACCGCCTGTGTCCAACCCACCCGGCGGTGGGAGGTCACGGCGTCCAAGCTGAGCTTCACCGTGGACAAGTACGCCATCATGCGCAACGCCGTCATGCGCGTGAAAGACGTGCCGATGCTCTACCTTCCGATTTTTTACTACCCGATCCAGGAAGATGGGCGCGCCACGGGCTTCCTGATGCCCAGCTACGGCTCGTCATCGTTTCGCGGGTTCACGCTCAGCAACGCGTTCTTCTGGGCCATCTCGCGCAGCCAGGATGCGACGCTGTATCACGACTGGTTCACCAGCACCGGACAGGGATATGGAGCCGATTACCGCTATATCGGCGGTCCGACTTCGCAGGGGGACGCGCGCGTTTACGTCATCAAGGAAAAGGCGAAATTTGCCGATGACGGCACGCTCCTGACAGCGGGCCGCCGATCGTATGAAGTGCGCGGCAACATCTCGCAGAGCCTGCCCCTTCGCATCCGGTTCCAGGCGCAAGCCGACTACTTCACCGACGTCACGACGCAGCAGCTCTACCAGATTGACCTGTCGTCGTTCTCACGCCGGTCCCGCACACTCAGAGCCGAGGCGACGGGCCAATATGGCCGTCTCCGCCTGTGGGTTCAAGGCGAGCGGAGCGACACGCTGTATGGATCGTCCAGCGTCGCCAGTCTGCGGCACCTGCCACGTACGAACGTCAGCATCTCGCAGGCGCCTCTGTTCGGTACGAAACTCTATTTCAGCGCGTCGGTAGACACGACCAACGCCGTCCGCTTTGATGACGTGTCCAGGCCCGAAACGCGGCTCGGCGTTTTCCGATCGGACGGCTCGGTCACGATGCGCGTCCCCCTGTCATTCGGGTCGGCGTTCAGTCTGGACAGCGCCGTGACCATGCGGCGCACCGATTGGGACATTTCCCGGGACGCGACGACCGGAGAATTTGTTGACGTGCCCCTCAGCAGAAGACTGGTCGAAACCCGGGTTCGCATCAGAGGACCAGTCTTCACGCGGGTGTTCAACACCCCCGGCAACGGCTTCGCGGAACGGTTCAAGCACGTCATCGAACCTTCAGTCACCGTTCAACGCACCTCGGCGTTTGACCGCTTTCAGCAGGTGGTGCAGCTGGACGGCGTGGACACGGTTCTGGGTGGCGTGACGCAGGTGTCGTACGGCATCAGCAACCGCCTGCTGGCGCGCGTCCGCCAGACCGAAGCCGCACCCGTCATCCGGGAGGTCCTGCGATTGGACTTGAGCCAGACGTACTACACGAACAAGCTCGCGGCGTCATACGACCAGCAATACCAGAGCAGTTTTTCGAATCTCTACTCGTACACCCCTCCGCCCAGCAACTTGTCACCCGTGCGAGCCACGCTGGATTTTTCGCCGTCGCCGGACCTGAGCGGGCAGCTGGGCCTGGAGTACGACACGCAGTTCCGGGCCGTGCGCAGCTATCGCGCCTCGTTCAATACCACGCAGCCGCTGTTTGACGTGAACGCGACCTGGTCGAAGCGGCAGGTCATTCCCGGACTCATCGGTTATGACAACCCTCTCAGCGCTGACCACTTCC
>JBKJJZ010000495.1:0-8981 GCA_046597705.1 Vicinamibacterales bacterium
GCGGACAAGCTCGACACCCTGGCGGGTCTCTTTCACGCAGGCGAACGCCCAACCGGTTCGCGCGATCCGTTCGGTCTGCGCCGTGCCGCGCATGGCGTGATTCGGGTGTTGATCGATCTTGAGGCGCTGACCGGGCTGACGGTTCGCCCGTCGGTGGCGCCCCTCCTGGCGCAGGCGGTGAAAGGATACGGCACTGGTGAGGCGGGCCATGTGATGGAACAGGCCGCCTGGGACGATCTGAACGCATTCATGCGGGAGCGGCTGGCGTACGTGCTCGAGGCGAGGGGCGCGGACAGGCGCAACGTACGCGCGGTACTGACTGGCCAGGCGGGTCAGCCGGTGGCGAACCTGGCCGCCAATCTCACGGCGCTGCCCGAGTTCACCGGATCGGCATCGTTTCGAGCGCTGGCGACTGCGTTCAAGCGCGTGCGCAACATCGCGCGAGAATTGCCCGACAGCGAGTTCACGCAGCAGGAACGCGACGGTGCACCGCTGGGTAGCCTGTTGAAGGAACCGGCAGAGTTGGATCTCCTGGCGGAACTCGACCGGCGGTCCGCGGTGATTGCCCAGACGATGGTGGCGGGGAATGGATATCGAGAGGCGTATTTGGAGGCCTCGAAGTTCGAACCATCGGTGGCCAAGTTTTTTACCGATGTTTTTGTGATGGCCGACGATTTGACATTGCGTCAGGCGCGGCTTCGATTGATGAAGCGGTTGGAACAATTGATTTTGCAGCTCGGAGATATTTCCGAGATCGTGGCAGCGGAGTAGATGCACATGGCGAAGAAGACGAAGACGGCAAGCAAGTCGAGCAAGACGGGCAAGTTCGTCTACCTGTTCGGCAAGAAGACCGACGGCAACGGTTCGATGAAGCCGCTCCTGGGCGGCAAGGGCGCGAATCTGGCTGAGATGTGCCGTATCGGACTGCCGGTGCCGCCTGGATTCACGATTACGACCGACGTCTGCACGTATTACTACGCCAACAAGCGGACCTATCCTCCGGCGCTACGCGCGCAGGCGGAGGCGAGAATTGTTGCGCTCAAGAAGCAGACCGACAAGACATTCGGTGACCTGTCGAACCCGCTGCTCGTGTCGGTGCGATCGGGCGCGCGCGACTCGATGCCGGGCATGATGGACACCATCCTGAACCTTGGCCTCAACGCGAAGACCGTTGAGGCTCTGGCAAAGAAGACTGGCAATGCCCGTTTTGCATGGGACTGCTACCGGCGCTTCGTGCAGATGTACGGTGACGTGGTGCTGGGCGTCCAGAAGCGCGCCGATGAGGATCACGACCCGTTTGAAACCGTCATCCACGCGCTCAAGCACGAGCGGTATCACGAGGACATCGACGACACGAAGCTGACCGTTGACGACCTGAAGGAACTGGTCAGCCGCTTCAAGGCACTGGTCAAGACGCGCGTCGGCCGCCAGTTCCCCGACGCGCCCTGGGACCAGCTGATGGGCGCGGTTGGCGCCGTGTTCGGCTCCTGGATGAACGACCGCGCGATGGTGTATCGCCGCAAATACCACATCCCCGCTGAGTGGGGCACTGCGGTCAACGTGCAGGCCATGGTCTATGGCAACACCCGCGACCGGTCTGGCTCGGGCGTCGCGTTCACGCGCAATCCGGCCAACGGGACCAAGGAGTTTTACGGCGAGTTCCTGATCAACGCGCAGGGCGAAGACGTGGTGGCAGGCGTGCGGACGCCCAACCCGGTGGCGGATCTGAAGAAGGTGATGCCGAAGGCCCACGCGGAACTCGAACGCATCCGGGTCACGCTCGAGAAGCATTTCAAGGACGTGCAGGACTTCGAGTTCACGATTGAAGACGACGTGGTGTATATGCTGCAGACGCGCAATGGCAAGCGCACAGCGATGGCCGCGCTCAAGTTCTCCATCGACATGGAGAAGGAGCGGCTGATTGACTGGAAGACGGCCATCCTTCGCAACCCGGCCGACCAGCTCGAACAGCTGCTGGCGCCGGTGTTTGACGCCGCGGAAGTGAAGAACGCCCGCGTCATTGCCACGGGTCTGCCGGCAGGCCCTGGTGCGGCCTCGGGACAGATCTACCTTAATGCCGAGCGCGCGGTGGACGCGGCGGCGCGCGGCGAGAAAGTGCTGCTCGTTCGCGTCGAAACGTCGCCGGAAGATCTGCGCGGCATGATTGCGGCCGAGGGGATCCTGACGGCGCGCGGCGGTGTGTCTTCACACGCGGCGCTTGTCGCCAGGCAAATGGGCAAAGTGTGCGTGTGCGGCGCCGCGGCGCTGCAGATTGATTACCAGGCGCGCACCGCCACGGTGGACGGCCGCACGTTCGATGAAGGCGAGTGGCTGTCGATCGACGGCACGGCGGGCACGGTGTATGCCGACGCGGTCAAGACCGCGCCGTCGGAAATCGTCGCCGGCCTCATCCATGGTGACAGGGCGGCGCAGCGCACCGAGAAGTTCAAGAGCTTCCAGCAACTCATGAAGTGGTGCGACAAGGCCACGCGCATGAGCGTGCGCACGAATGCCGACACGCCGGAACAGACGGCGAACGCCGTGGCCTTTGGCGCCGTGGGCATCGGTCTCACGCGCACCGAACACATGTTCTTTGAAGGCGATCGCATTGATGCGATGCGCGAGATGATCCTGGCCGAGTCGGTGGAGGAGCGGAAGGCCGCGCTTGCCAAGCTCCTGCCGTACCAGCGCGACGACTTCGCCGGGATTTTCCGCGCCCTGAAGGGATACCCCGCGACCATCCGTTTCCTCGATCCGCCGCTCCACGAGTTCCTGCCCAACAGCAAGGAGTCGCAGAGTGAACTGGCGGAGAAGATGGGTGTGCCGGCGGCGCGTATTCATCAGCGCGTGAACGCGCTGCACGAGTTCAACCCGATGCTCGGATTCCGTGGCTGCCGGCTGGGCATCGGATATCCGGAGATTTCGGAGATGCAGGCGCGCGCGGTCTTCGAGGCCGCGGCGCTGGTCCAGAAGGAAGGCATCAAGGTTCGTCCGGAGATCATGATTCCGCTCGTCGGTTTCAAGACGGAGCTGGACCTCCAGATCGCGGTCGTGCACCAGGCGGCGCGCCAGGTGCAGGCCGAGCAGAAGGTGAAGCTCAAGTACCTGGTCGGCACGATGATCGAGGTGCCCCGCGGCGCCCTGACCGCGGACGAGATTGCCACGTCGGCCGAGTTCTTCAGCTTTGGCACGAACGACTTGACGCAGACCGCACTTGGCATGTCGCGTGATGACTCCGGGTCGTTCCTGCCGCACTACCAGGAGCTGGAGATCGTGACGAAGAACCCGTTTGCGACCATCGATGTGGCCGGCGTCGGCCAGCTGGTCGAGATCGCCGTGAAGAAGGGACGCGCCACTCGGCCGGACCTCAAGCTCGGCATCTGCGGCGAGCATGGCGGCGACCCCGCGTCGATCTTCTTCTTCGAGTCGGTCGGTCTGGACTACGTCAGCTGCTCGCCGTATCGTGTGCCGGTCGCGCGATTGGCTGCCGCACAGGCCGCGCTCAAGTCAAAGAGCTGACCATGAAGGGCCATGTAGGGCTGTGGTGAACTCCTGTAGGCAGGCATGATCACTATCCTCGTGCACCGGAATGGCCACGCAGAGCGGGTCGAGACTGTCGATCCGGCGTGGCTGCTTCCCGGGGCGCCCGAGAAGGTGTGGGTGGACATCGAGCTGCCTGAACCGGCAGCCCAGGATCTCCTGCAGAAGACCTTCAAGCTCCATGAGCTGTCGCTCGAGGATGCGCTCAGCGCCATTCATCATCCGAAGATCGAGTTGTTCGATCAGTATCTGTATCTGATCCTGCACGGCATTCGGGCTGCTGATGGGGGCACCGGGTTCAGCACCAACGATGTCGACTTCTTCCTCGGGGAACGATTCCTCGTGACTGTCCATACGGCGCCGTCCCGATCGATCAGTCAGGAACAGCAGCTGTGCCTGCGCAACGCCAATGCGCTGGGCGAAGGCCCGGCCGGTCTGCTCCATCGCATCGTTGACGCCATGGTCGATCACTATCGTCCGGAAGTTGACGCGCTGGAGGAGCGCCTTGACGTGCTGGAGGATCGCGTGTTCGAGAACCCGGGCGTGAACCCCGTGCGCGAAATCCTGGCGCTCAAGCGGGATGTGTCATCGTTGCGGCGCGTGGCGCTGCCGCAGCGCGATGCGGTCGGCCGCCTGTCGCGGCGCGAGTTCCAGTTGATTCCCGACGCGATGGCGTACCGCTTTCGCGACGTCTACGATCACCTGGTGCAACTGACGGATGAGGCCATCTTCTTTCAGGACCGGGTGACCGGCCTGCTCGATGCGTACTTGTCGAGCCAGTCGAACCGGCTCAATCAGGTGATGAAGGTGCTGACGGTGATGTCCACCATCTTCATGCCGCTGACGGTGCTGACCGGGCTCTACGGGATGAACGTGCCGATTCCGCACCTGCCCGGTCCGCCCGAAGCGCAGTTCTGGTGGATCGTGGGCTTCTGTGTGGCGACGGTGGTCGCGATGCTGGCGGTCTTCCGGTGGAAGGAGTGGTTGTGAATCGCATCCACCGGCTTCCCTCCGACCTTGCGAACCAGATCGCTGCTGGCGAAGTCGTCGAACGCCCCGCATCCGTCGTCAAGGAACTGGTCGAGAACGCGCTGGACGCCGGTGCGACGCGCATCGGTATCACCATCGAGTTCGGTGGAAAGAAGCTGATCGCGGTGGAGGATGACGGGATGGGGATGTCGCCCGAGGACGCGCGACTGGCCGTCGAACGTCACGCCACGAGCAAGATCCGGAACGTGGGCGATCTCGCGGCCATCCTGACGCTGGGTTTTCGAGGTGAGGCGCTGCCGTCGATCGCCTCGGTGTCGAAGTTCCGGCTGCGCACGCGCGAGCGAGGTGAACTCAGCGGCTTCGAGATCCGCATCGAGGCCGGCGTCATGGTGTCAGAGCGGGAGGTGGGCGCGCCGGAAGGCACGCTCATCGAAGTGGCCGACCTTTTCTACAACCTGCCCGCGCGCCGCAAGTTTCTGAAGGCCGATACGGCAGAGGCTGCGCAGGTGTCGAGGCTCGTGACACAGATGGCGCTGGGTTATCCGGAGGTGGGCTTTACGCTCAAGAGCCGTGACCGGGTGCTGATTGAAGCGCCGCCCGCGGGCTCCAGCGAAGAGCGGTTCTACCAGATCTATGGCGACCGGCCTGACCTTGTGCCCGTCGCCAAACAGGCCGCGGGGATGAGCGTGGCAGGGTTCGCCGCCGCCCTGGCGGAGCAAGGGCCGGTACGCGGACCGCAGCACGTGTTCGTCAACCGGCGGCTGGTAAAAGATCGGACGATTGCGCACGCCATCCAGCAGGCCTACAGCGTGGCAACGATCAAGGAACGCAGCCCCGAGGTGCACCTGTTCCTCGAAGTCCCGCCCGATCGCATTGACGTGAATGTGCATCCGACGAAGGCCGAGGTGCGGTTCCTCGATCAGGGCCTGGTGCACGAAGTTCTTCGCCGTGCCCTTGTGGACTCACTTGGCCAGGGCAGCGCACCCGAGTTGGTGCTCCGGCCAGGCGCGCCAATGCCGGTGGAGCCTGGTCATACCGCGCTGCCATGGTCGTTCGAGGGTTCGCCGACGGCGACCATCGGACAAGGCGTATTCACGGGGCGGCCGGAAGTGGAAGGCGCATTGGCGCACGCGATCGAGCACGGCATTCCGGCGCAATGGCCCGCGGGCCAGGCCGGCTCCGGGCAGCCCGATCCACGTATGGGAACGCAGGCGGGACATGCGTCAGTCTCGGCGCTCATCAAGCCGATGGTGCCGCTCGGCCAGTTCCGCAACACATTCATCATCGCCGTGGATGACGATGGCGTGGCGATTATTGACCAGCACGTGGCGCACGAGCGGATCCTGTTCGAGATGATTGCCGAGCGACTCACGACGGGCCGTGTGGAAGTGCAGGCGCTGCTGACGCCCGTGGTGCTGGAACTCACGTCAGGCGAACACCAGACGCTGCTGTCGCATGTGAAGGCACTGGAGCGCGTGGGCTTCGAGTTCGAAGATTTCGGCGGCAACAGCCTCAGGATCTCCGCCGTGCCGGCGCTGCTCGACTGGAACAAGTGCGAGAGCGTACTCCGGGCAGTGGCCACCGACCTTGATGGGTTGTCGCCGGGCGCCGGCGTCGACGTCGCGTTGCGCCAGATGGCGGCCACGATGGCGTGTCACGCCGCCGTGAAAGCGAACGATCCGCTGACACGCGAGAAGATGCAGTACCTGCTCGACGAACTGCGCCGGACGTCCCATTCGTCGGTCTGCCCCCACGGCCGCCCGGTCGTGCTGAGGCTCACGCGACGGGAAATCGAACGCAACTTCGATCGCGTCTGATCACGGAGCGGACGCACGTAGGGCGTCCCTTCAGGGGCGCCGATGGCATGTAGGGCGTCCCTTCAGGGGCGCCGATAGCGGGCTACAATTCCAGCAGCCCCCTCCTTTTCGAGGCCCGTACATGTGTCGAAACATCAAGACGCGCGCCAATTTTTCGCCGCCCGCAACACCTGATGAAATTCGCGCATCGGCGCTGCAGTTCGTTCGCAAGCTCAGCGGCTCGGTGAAGCCGTCGAGGGCGAATGAGGCCGTGTTCAACCAGGCGGTGGATGACGTGAACGCGGCGGCTGAGCGCCTCATTCAGTCGCTGGTCAGCACGGCGCCGCCGCGGGATCGCGAGACGGAGATCGCGAAACTCATCGAACGGTCGAAGAAACGATTCGGGCCGCATCTGCAGTGATGACGGTCTCGTGCGCCCAGGTCCACGGGTGCGTTGAGCCGGGTCTTTAGAGCCATTTTCAGAGGTCTGTGGCCGCTAGAAGGTGTTTCGATTGCGTGTAGTACGTAGGGCGTCCCTTTAGTTTAGGGGCGCCACACTGGCGCGGCTAAAGCCACGCCCTACGTACTTCTCAGCGGTTTCGACGCTGACGCGCCCGGTCCAACGCTTCTCGTATTTTGGGCTCGAGCCCTCGTTCGGTTGGCTCGTAGTACCGCCGGTGCGCCAGTGCCTCCGGCAGGCACGACATGTCCGCGACAGCGTCCGGCTCATCGTGCGCGTATTTGTAGTCCTTCCCGAAGCCCAGTTCCTTCATGAGCTTCGTCGGCGCGTTCCGGATGTGCAACGGCACGGGCGCCGCCTCGTCGCGCAACGCATCCTTCGCGGCCAGCCCGTATGCGAGGTAGACCGCGTTGCTCTTGGGCGCGGCCGAGAGGTAGGTCACGAGTTGCGCGAGCGCGGTGTTGCACTCAGGCACTCCAAGGAAGTGCGTGGCGTCCTTGGCCGCGATCGCCAGTTGCAGCGCACGGGGATCGGCGTTGCCGATGTCTTCAGACGCGAATCGCACCAGGCGGCGCGCGATGTACATCGGATCTTCACCGGCCTCCAGCATCCGCGCGAGCCAATACAGGCCGGCATCGGCGTCGCTGTTCCTGATCGACTTATGCAGCGCCGAAATAATGTTGTAGTGCTCGTCGCCGGCCTTGTCGTAGAGCAGCGCCCGGCGCTCGACGAGATCCGTGAGTACTTCGACCCCGAGTTGGCGGCGACCGGCAGGATAGGGCTTCAGGGTCGCCGACACCTGTTCGAGCAGGTTCAAGGCCACGCGCGCGTCCCCATTCGCGTAGCGGGCCAATGATGTGAGCGCGTCAAGACTCGCGTCGATGGCGAGGTTGCCCAGTCCGCGTTCCTGCTCGGCCAGCGCTCGCTCCAGAATCAAAACGACCTGCTCCAGTGAGAGCGGCTGGAGAACATAGACCTTCGACCGTGAGAGCAGCGCCGAATTGACCTCGAACGACGGATTCTCGGTGGTGGCACCAATCAGGACGACCGTGCCAGACTCGATGTGGGGCAGGAAGGCATCCTGCTGGGCTTTATTGAATCTGTGGATCTCGTCCACGAAGAAGATCGTGCGCCGGCCCAGTTGCCGGCGCGTCTGGTCTGCCACCGCGATGACGTCCTTGATCTCCCGGATGCCGGCCGTGACGGCACTGAAGGCCGCGAACTCCGCACCACTCGCGGCGGCGATGACGCGCGCGAGCGTCGTCTTGCCGGTGCCCGGCGGACCCCACAAAATCAACGAGTGAAGCGCGCCGCCGTCGATGGCTTTCCTCAGCGGCTGGCCTGGACCGACCAGGTGCTCCTGCCCCACGTACTCATCGAGCGTGCGCGGCCGCATCCGCTCTGCCAGCGGCGTTCCCGAAAGCACCACGCCGGTCTTCTCGTCGGGGTCGTCGCCAAAGAGCGAGCGGGTCACGGCACGCTCCGTTGCAACCGTGCCTCATAGAGGATCAGCGCGGAAGTGACCGCGACGTTGAACGAGTCGATGCCGGGGCGCATGGCGATGCTCACGCGCAGGTCTGCCGCGCGCAACGCCTGCTCCGGAAGCCCCGCGCCTTCACTGCCCAGCAGCACGAGCATAGGGCCGGTAAGGTCGGCCGCGTGGATGTCGGTCGATGAACCCGACGGTGCGCTGGTGGCAACCACTGTCAAACCAGCGGCTCCCGCTGTCCTCATCGTTTCGCCAAGCGACGCCCGAGCCACCGGCACGCGGAATGAGCTCCCCATCGCCCCGCGCAGTGTCTTTGGCGACGATGGGTCCGCGGTGGCGCCGATCATGACGACGCCCGTAGCGCCAAGACCGTCGGCCGAGCGAATCACCGCGCCGGCGTTGCCTGGGTCCTGCACATCGACGAGGCCCAGAACCAGCGCGTGTGCAGGCGTCCACAGCGTGGCGAGAGGCGAGAGCGCCCAGTGCGCAACGGCCACCACGCCACTGGGCGTGCGCACGGGGCTTGCGGCTTCGATGACTCCGGTCGTGGCTTCGTAGATGGGAATGCCTGCGCCTCGCGCGAGTTGCCACAGGCCCTGTACTTCAGGCGATGGATCGTCGAGCAGGTCGGCTGTTGCCACCACGATATCGATCTCGATGCCGGCCCGCAGTGCGTCCAGGAGCAGGTGCACGCCATCGAGCACCA
>JBKJJZ010000221.1:0-14834 GCA_046597705.1 Vicinamibacterales bacterium
TCCCACAACAGCTCGTTGAGTTTCTCGCCGGGCCGGAGTCCCGTGAAGACAATCGGGACCTCGGCCTCTTCGTAACCGGACAACCGAATCATGTCGGCCGCCATGTCGCGCAACAGCACGGGTTCGCCCATGTCGAGCACGAACAACTCTCCACCCTGGCCGATGCCACCGGCCTCGAGGGTGAGATGCGTGGCCTCCGGAATCGTCATGAAATAGCGCCGCACCTCCGGATGGGTCACCGTGACTGGCCCGCCCCGTTCGATCTGTGCCTTGAAAATTGGCACCACGCTGCCGCGGCTGCCCAGCACGTTGCCGAATCTCACGACGACAAACGCGCCGCCGTTCTGGCGTGCCAATCGCTGCACGACAAGTTCGGCAACGCGTTTCGAGGCACCCATCATGCTGCTGGGCGCCACCGCCTTGTCGGTGGAGATCAGCACAAAGCGCTGGACGCCGGCGGCGACGGCCGCTTCGGTCACGTTCCGCGTCCCGACCACGTTGTTGGTGATCGCTTCCGGGGCGTTCTCTTCCATCAGCGGCACGTGTTTGTGCGCGGCCGCGTGAAACACCACCGTGGGCTCGGCCTCGCGGAAGATCCGCATCACGCGATCGCGGTCCCGCACGTCGGCCAGAGTGACCTGCATCGGCATCGAGGGAAATCGCGCGCGTAACTCGCCGGCAATCTGGAAGAGGCTGTTTTCGCCGTGGCCCAGCAGCACCAGCCGGCCGGGTCTGGCGTGAGCCACCTGGCGGCACAACTCGGAACCGATCGAGCCGCCGGCGCCGGTCACCACAACCGAAGCGCCTTCAAGATAGCCAGGCGGATTGGCCTGCGACATGACCTGAGGACGCCGCAGCAAGTCTGTGATGTCCACGCTTCGCAGCCGGCTGACATTGACCTGGCCATCGAGCAGTTCGTAGAAGCCGGGCATCACCCGCGACGGGATCCCGAGCGCCTGGCAGCGTTCGGCCACCGCGCGCACAATGCGCCCACCCGCGGTGGGAATGGCGATGACGACTTCATCCACGCGACGTGCCGCGGCCACTGCCGACATCGACGCAATGTTGCCCAAGACCGGAATGCCATGGATTTGCTGGTGCGACTTGTCGCGCGCGTCATCGAGGAATCCCACGGGCCGAAGGCCCAGCTGCGGGTTCTTCTGCATTTCGCGTGCGACCATCGCCCCGGCGTCTCCGGCGCCGACGATCAGCACGTTCCGATTCGGCGTCATCCGCTGGCGAGGCAGGACGGCCATGGTCTCTGCCACGGCCCTGACCGACGCGCGGCAGCCGACGGTCATCGTCACCGCGAGTATCCAGTCCAGGGCCAGGACCGATCGAGACAACCCTGTAATGAAGCCCGTCAGGAGGAAACCGTACAACACCATCATCAAGACGGCTGAGCCGGCGGAGTTCGCAAGGACGATGGCGACAAGATCCCAATAGCCGGCATAGCGCCAGTACCGCCGGTACAGCCCGAACGCAAAAAACATGGAAAGCTTGATGACCAGCGCGGCGATCAGGAACGAAACGAACTCGGTTCGGTACTGGATGAACAGGAACCCGAACCTGATACCGTACGCGGCCCACACCGCCAGGGCGGTGATCAGTACATCGGCAATGAAGACATAACGGTTTCGCATGAGGGCCGATCGATTATAGAAGAATCCCGAACTATCGGGGCGGCGGACTGCCGCCGAACACGCTTCGCCAGAATCCGGTGCTCCAGCCCACATGCACCGTGGCCAAGGCGGCCGCGGCGGCCGCCACCCCGCCGCCGCGGGAGGCTATCTGGAGGGCCCCGAGCACCAGCACCGCCGGGTAGACAGCCGCTGAGAGGACCGTCTCACGGGCGGGCCACAGGACGAGGGCGACAAGCGTGGCCACAATCCACGGCAGGATCAGCACCGGGGGCACCTGCCGCCAGTGAATCGCCCTGCCGTCTTTACGCAACATTCGCCACTTCCAGAACCCGTAACGAACATACTGCCGCCAGAGCGCACCCAGTGTCGGCCGTGCCACGTACGTCGCCTTGATGCGCCGGTCGAGCACAACGCCAAAGCCAGCCACGCGCGCACGATAGTTGAAGTCGAAGTCCTGGTTCGCCGCGAGCGACTCGTCGAATCCGCCCAGCCGCTCCCACACGGTGCGGTGGAAGGCCCCGAAGGGAACGGTCTCGACGGACATCGACTCGGGGCCCGGGCCGTACGGGTGCCGGTAGCGCGCGCCGCCCGAACCGAGCGGATGCGACACGACCAACGCGATCGCCCGCGCGATCGCAGTCTCCGCGCCTGCGCGCACTCGCCAGACACCACCGGCCACGCCGATGCGTCGATCTTCGAGGATACGAGTGGACTGCTCGACGTAATCGCAATCGGGAAGACAGTGCCCGTCGAGCCGGACCAGGATGTCGGTCGTCGTGGCAGCGATCCCGGCGTTCATCGCGGGTCCGGGACCACGGCCCGGGCCGGGTACGCGCTTCACGCCGATATCAGGATGCTCCTGCTGCCACTGGGCCACGACCACGCGTGAGGCATCGGTCGACTGATCGTCGACAACCACAATCTCGGTGGGCCGAAGCGTCTGGGATGCAAGGGCGTCGAGAAGCGCGCCGATCGATCGCGCCTCGTTGCGACACGGGATGACGACGCCTACGGTCAGCGGCGCTCCAGGCTCAGTCGGCTGCGCGCGGCATAGAACCCGAACGTCAGCAGCAGCGTGCCGCCGAACACGAGAATGATCAGGTTCAGGAGCGAACGGCGGGCGTACGGCTGGCTCGTGTCGAACGTGACGGGTTTGCGGGCCTCGTACAGCGACGCGGAAGAGCGCAACGCGACGCGTGAGTACTCGTCGTACAGGTCACCGAACACCTTTGTGAGCTTTTTCCCGTCAGCGACGATGCTATCAAGTCGCTCCGTCAGTTCCGCGGCCTCGGCTTCCGAGCCCGTCCCGCTTGCCGTCTGCAGGAGTCGTCTGTAGTAGCTCGCGCGCTGGTCCTCGGCGACCGCCTCAAGTTGAGCGTCCACCATGGCTCTCGTCAGCACCTGCCGGAAACGGACGTTGGAATCCGACAACTCGACAATCCGGTTGATGAACGAGTTGTCCAGCGTGGGCGCCGGGATCTGTGTGCCCGTACCACCCGAAGCGCCTCCTGCAGACGAAGGGCGCTGGACTGCTGCCACGGGTTCTGAATTGCCCGAGTAGTACCGGAGCGAGTCCTGGTAGTACCGGATCTTCTGTTCGGCGCCTTGTCGCTTGCGGTCCGCCGTGGCAATGGTTTCGGCAACCCACACTGACGACTGTTTGACCATCGACGGGCCGGACGTCATGACGAGGGGATCGAGTCGTGACCCGATCAGATCCATCATCTTGCCCCGGACTTCCGCGAGTGTGACCTTGTCATCGCCCAGGCGAACCAGCACGGCCCCCGGAAGTTCACTCACCTCCTGGATGTTCCGGGCGATTCTCTGGAGCGCGTTTCGAAGCAGGTCGGCCTTGAGCAACAGTCCCCCGGGACCGTCCACCTTCACGTCCAGCGTTCCAGGCGTGAGCACTTCCACCTGATGCTTCAGGACGCCCCGCTTCGTGTCGGCCTCGGACGCCCAGCTGGCGATCACATCAACCATGACCTTCGAGATGATGATCGGCGTCAGGCCTATGCACTCAGGCGGGGCCAGGAACACCAGGCGATACTGCAACGGCAGTGCCCTGCGCTTGGCCGCATGTTCCTCTTGCAGGGCTTTTCGCTCCACCGCCGTGATCCGTGGCTCGGTCAGCCGCGATTGATATTCCAGATCCAGGAACACGGACTGGTCAGATCGCTGTTCCACGAAAAACGCGGCGCGAAACGCCTCGCGACCGCACACGTCGGTCAGGCTGTTGGCATCGAACACCATGTCGATAATGGGACCCGCGTTGACATCGTTCGGCGAAAACGGCAACCCATTGGGATACATCGACTCTTCGAGCCCCTTGAAGGTCGGTCGAAACTCCAGGGAGGCCACGGTCCGGGTCGGCTGTCCCCAGCGCAAGTACACGCCGCCAAACAACGCCACGACAGCGGCCACCGAGGTCGCCACGATTAGGATGAAGCGGCCGTGCGCACGCATCAATCCAAGCCAGTTGATCTTTGGTGTCTGTTCCTCGGTATTACTCTGTGGATTCATGGTCTCTCACGTCTCAGGGAAGTCGCAACGGTTGAGCCTAACATGGGTCCGCGCTCATGGCCGTGGGACCGAGCCTGCCCCGAATCGAGCAGCGCCGATAGTGAGCGGCAGGTACGCGATCAACAGTCCTGCCGGACCGCTGATGTAATTGAAGGCGACCAGGAGGGCCACCGGAGTCAACCAGCACACATTGATGGCGGCGACGAGCAGCGTGACAGGACTATGGCCCCATGCGACAGCAAGGTGCTGGTAGGCATGGCAACGGTGTGCGGTAAACAACCGGTCCGCGCGCGCGGCCCGGCGCGCCAGCGTGAACGTGGCGTCGACGATGAACACGCCGGAGAGGATGAGCCAGCACCAGCCCAGCACCGGCGTCACAATGGCCGCGCGCAGCGTCACGACCGCCACCATGAATCCAACAAAACCGCTGCCGACGTCTCCCATGAAGACCCTGGCCGGCGGCCAATTCCAGACCAGGAATCCGACGGACGCGGCACCGAGCACTGCGGGCTCGATCCACAGTTTCGAGCCTGGGGCTGTCAGTTCGGACAGTGCGGCCCCAACCGCGCATACCGTGATCGTCTGCACGCCGGCGAGGCCGTCAATGCCGTCCATGAAGTTCGTCAGGTTGATGAACCACACGACAAACACCACGGCAAGCAGCGCGCCAGCAAGACCGGTACGCGCACCGGACGCGTCCATGCCAGGTGTCAGTCCACCCAGAGCCGCCACCGCGAGCACGGCGGCCAGCGAGTGGCCGGCCAGCCGGATGAACGGCGGCACATGACGATGGTCGTCAAGAAACCCGACGCCGGCTACAACAAGACCACCGATCAGGACACCAGGGAGCGTGGCCGAACCCGTGATCCACGACCACCACGCGAGCGCCATGGTCGTGGCCAGCACCATCGCTCCCCCACCTCCGCGCGGCGTCGCCACGCGATGCGAGCTGCGCTCGTTGGGCACGTCGACCATTTGCCGGCTGATGGCGTACATGCGGAACCAACCGGTCGTGATCCACGAGAAGAGAGCGACACCCGTTAACACCGCTGCCCACACGAGGAAGGCCATCACGGTCCGCACGCTGCCCGGCGCAGGCCTTCATCCACCGTCACCGGAGGCACCCAGCCCAGCAATCTCCGGGCCTTCGAGATGTCCACCGTCAACGATCCTGTCAACCGCTCGATGGCGGCTGACCGTCCCACCACCGCGCCTGCCGCGCGCAGGCACCACACCGGCACTGGCATCAACCGCGCGGGATGGCCCAGAGCCCCCCCCAATCGGCGAACCAACTCCGGCGTGGACATGTCGTCGCCGTCACTGACCAGGAATGCTTCGGAGGCCGCCATGGGATGTTCCATGCACACCACGATCAAATCCGCGAGGTTGTCTACGCCGACAAGACTACGGCGGTTTGCAATCGAAGCGAGTGGCAGAAGCCTGCCCGACCTGACGGCCGTCAACAGCGAAAAAAAGTTCGCCTTGACGCCCGGCCCGTACACGAGTGGCGGGCGGATGATCACCACCTGCAGGCCGCTCGACCGGGCCACATCGCGAAGCGCCTCCTCGCTGTCGCGTTTGCTCGCCCCGTAGGGATCAGCCGGCGCTATCGCGCTGTCCTCTGTAAGGTGCCCCGACTCGCCGTGCACTTTCACCGAACTCAGAAATACAAACCGGCGAACGCCGGCGGAGGCGGCCTGCTCCGCCAGGGTGCGAGTCCCCAGCGCGTTGATGCGTTGGTATTGCTGGTCACCGGCGGCACTCGGACCCGCCATGACATGGACGCGGGCCGCAAGATGCACGACGACGTCCACCTTTGCGAGGACCGGCCGCCAGTCTGCTTCGGGCGACAGGTCAGGCGCGGCCATCCACTCCACGCCGGTCTCGTGCACGTTCGGCGGAGTTCGCGAAGTCGCCCGCACGCTCAAGCGCGCGTCATTGACCAGACGCCGCCTCAACGCCGCGCCGACGAACCCACGCGCGCCTGTGACGATGACTCTCATCACGTGCGCCCCTTGGCAAGGTGCAGAACAATGTCCGCCGCCATGCGTTGCATGATGTCGCGACGCGCGTACTGGCGCACGAAGCCTTCACGGGGAGTGGAACCGATGGTGAGCGTCTCGAACGCGTCCAGTGCCGCGCCGGTGTCACACGGCGCAAACACCGCGGAGTTGCCCACCTCGCCACGAATGAAGTCCGCCGCGAAACCGCGAACGCCGGCCCAGATGGGCTTTCCAAGCGCCGCGTACTCAAAGACTTTCGAGGGCAGTACGCGAGTGAACGCGTCGTAGTCATTCAGGTGGAGGAACAACACGTCGGCAGCGCGATACTGGGCCAGCAGGTGGGTGCGGGACATTGGGGGCAGCACAGTCACGTTGCCCGCGCCCGCCAGACGCAACGCGTCCATCAATTGCGTCCTGCGGCCACCGTCGCCGATGAGCCGGAACTGAGCGCGGTCAGCCAGCGCCACGGCAATGCCCGGCACGATGAGGTGCAGGCCCTGGCCATCGCCCATATTTCCGGCGTAGACCACGGTGACCGGGCCAGTCCTTCCCTCCCGCCCCACCGTCGCATCCGGTGCCTGCACCAGGAAGTCATCGTCAATCCCGTTCGTGAAAAACGATCGGGACGTGTGGGGGTATCGTTCCTGAAAGTACGAGTCGAACCCCGGCGAAACCAGATTGACCTTCGACGCCCTGCGGACCGTCCAGCGTTCAACGGTTGAAAGAGCCGGGCGAAGCACCGGCGCGACACGAGGCGAAAGGACCTCATTCATCGTGTCCGCGAACAGGTCTCGAATGTCCAGATAGAGCGGAGTGCCCGACCGCCGCGACACCCACGCACCCAGCGTCGCGGTCATCAGACGCGACGAAGTGGCCAGCACCAGGTCGTAGCGCTGCGTGGAGGCTGCCCGAGCGGCCCTCCAGGCGAAGCGGGCGTAAGACAACGCCTGCGTCCGCATGTCGCCTCGATGCGGGGGCAGCGTGAGCCGGCGAATGGTCAGCCTGCCGTCGGACTCGTACTCAGCCGCCGGCGTGGTGAAGCTCTGGTAGCGATTCGGCATGCTGGTGATTACGTCGATCGCCAGATCCGGTGCGTGCGCCCGCAGCGCCTGCACCAGGGCGCTGACTCGAAACGCACCCGCAGACAGGTCTGGCGGGTAGTACAGCGTCAGGATCAGGAGCCGGTGGTTCATCGCCATCGGAGCCGGGTTGTGACGCGCTGCGCCGTCAGCGCCACTTCGACGGCCTGGGTGTCCAGCGACCGTCCGAATTCCGGATGCCAGCTGGCCGGCACGCGCGTGACGGGCACCGGGGGTTCGCAGTGAAACTCCACTGCCTCGGCGCCATTCACGACCATGTCGGGGTGGAGAATGAAACGCGCGACCGCACTCGTGCAGGAGCCTTCGACGGTGTCCGTCACGGTCAGACCGCTGCGTTCCAGCGTCCATGCGCGGCGATGAACGACGCGGCCGGGGCGATGCTGATAGCCGTCATGAGCGCCTTCAGCCCACACGGCGCCTTCCGACGCGCCGGACCGCACATCGAAGGGTCTGGCGCGTCGCGCGACGCGGAACCCGCCCCACACGTCGCTGGAATTCGCGTGATCGATCTCCACGGTACTGTGCGCCGCGGTGCCCCGCTGGCGAACGCGCTCGGGACCTGGCGCGTAGGTTGACGTCCCGCCATTGACAATGACTCGCCTGCCGTCGAGCGATAGTTCGAACGACAGCGTGTCCGCATGGGCATGGGCGGGCTGATAGTCGGGGCCAATGGGAGCCACGTCACAGAGCACCGTGGCGCGCTCGTTCTCGAGACGCACATACCCGGATTCAGGCAGGGCTTCGACTGGGTGAAGCGGATGCCGGTCCACGTCAATCTCCAACGTCCCGGCATAATCGGCCAGAGCCTGCCACGCAGCGGCCACACCAAATGCCGTGTCGTTGAAGAACGAGACCTGCCCGTCCGGGTGTGACATCACGCGGAGCCAGCGTAGCATTCGAGACGCCAGCGATCGCAGCCGCTCGACGAACGCCTCTGGCAGGACTCCGGGGAACACCACTGACAATTGCGTCAAGTCCAGGACGTCTTCGAGGACGATCGCGTGATACATCGGACTGCGTTCGAAGTGGCCGCCGTCAGGCAGGATTTGTTCGTCGCTCTCGCGAACGAGGATGTCGAGGCTTCGGCGACGCCAGGCCTCGGCTTCCGGGCCATCGAAGAACACACCGGCCACGAGCAGGGCCTTCGCATTGGTCCAGAGGTGGTTGCCCAGCAGGTGCGTTTCGAGCCGCTTGCCCAGCCATCGCGCCTGCGCGGCAAGGCTGTCGAGCATCTGCCGATCGAGCGGCGATGCCGATGGGTCAGACGCCAGGATCCACTTGACCCAGTTGTTGATTCTGAGCGACGTGGGATACGGCTCCCACCCCGCGCCAACGCCTGCCCGGTTTTCGAGAATCCATCGAGCGACGAGCGCCTCATGCCACGCGCGGCGCTCCTCGAATCCGCGCGACGTGAGGTCGTCGAAGTAATGGAGGTTATAAAGCCACAACCGGCCGCGTGACGCATCGTTCCAGTCGTCGGCAGTCGCATTGCCGGCCGTCACACTGAGGAAGGTGACGGTGGATGGCCCCAGCATACTGGGGTCGCGCCAGAGTGGGCCCCGCCACCGGCGAGTGGCCAATCGGCGCTCCGGCGCCGGCCCGCGGTTGACCGCGGGTTGAAATGCGTGAAACCACAGTCGCCCGAAGACTTGCCGGGGCCGCAGGTACCTGATGGTGTGCCAGTAGCGCGACGCGCTCACACCTTGGCCGCCACCTCAATGGCCACGCGGCTCACTTCGATGATTTCCGCAAACGGGACCGCAGGCGTGTCCGGGTTACCAATGGCGTCAATGAAGGCGGCTGCGCAGGCGCGTTGTCCCTTGTCCTGCCGCCACAACCGATGCGAGCTGAACTCCGGCCACCCGAAGCCGCGAAGCGCGCGGAAATTGTCCAGCTGCAACACGCGCCCCTGCGCAAAGACCTCGAGACGTTCCTTCGGGAACGCCTTCGATCCGTTCGCCAAATAGTGGATGGTCCCGATGGAGCCATCCGCAAAGGTGAACTGCATCGTGACGGTGTCGCGGGCACCTCCGGCCATCGCGAGAACGGATGAGCCTGCGATTGGACTTGCCGTGAGGAATCTCAGCAGGTCGATGAAGTGACAGGCCTCGCCGAGGATTCGACCGCCGCCAACGGCAGGATCCTGCGTCCAGTGGTCAGCGGGAATTGCGCCGGCATTGACGGTCATCACCAGCGCCTTGGGACCGTGAAGGCCGCTCAGCAACTGTCTGACACGCTGGGAGTGCGGGGCAAACCGCCGATTGAATCCCACGGCCACGACCGGCGCCGCTCCCAGGCTTGCCTTCCGGGCATACGCGGCTTCCACTTCAGCGAGTTCATCAAGCGTCACGCACAGTGGCTTTTCCACGAACACGTGCTTGCCCGCGTCGATGGCCTGCACGACGAAGCGCGCATGTGAATCGTGACGCGTGGTCACCACGACCGCGTTGATGGCAGGGTCGGCGAAGACGGCGTCGGCATCCGTGGCCGCCTGCCGAAACTCGAATTTGCGTCCCGCATGAAGGGCGCTGACACCGCCGCTCGAGACCACCGTGTCCAGGTGGGCGCCGGTAGCCTTGAACGCGGGGATCAGGACGGCCGTCGCGTAGTTGCCAGCCCCGACAAAGGCAAGTGACACAGGCGACGCCGAGGCTGTCCGGCCGGATTGGGGAAGCGTCACCCGGGATGCACGAACTGCGTCCTCACCCTCGCCGGCTGCCGGGTAATCCAGCACGATTCCCAGCGAAGGTTCGCTGCCGCCAACGACAGCGTAGGCCTCGGCAACGCGATCCAATGTGAACCGGTGCGAAATCAGCGGACCGACATCGATGCGCTTGCCGGCCATCATGTCGAGCACGGCTTCAAAGTTGCGCTGCTCGGTCCATCGGACGAACCCGACCGGGTAGTCATGGCCCTTGTCTTCGTATTCCGTGTCATACCTGCCCGGTCCGTAGGAACACGAGACCTGGAACGACAGTTCCTTCTTGAAGAAGTCATCGCGCGACAACTCGAGACCGGTCACGCCGACAAGGACGATCCGGCCACGCTTGCGGCACATGAGCGCCGCGTGATGAATCGGCTCGCTGCTGCTGGTGGCGGCTGTCACGATGACGCCATCCACACCACGGCCACGAGAAAACTGAGTGGCGGCTGCCACCGGGTCCGGCGTCGCTGAAATGTCGATGACCTCGGCGCCAGACCGGCGCGCCAGATCCAGCCGTGCGGCATCGACATCGATTCCCAACACACGGCATCCATGAGCGATGAGCAATTGGACCGTGACCTGGCCGATCAGCCCCAGCCCCGAAACGACGAATGCTTCGCCCAACGTCGGCTGCGCCAGACGAATGCCTTGGAGGGCAATCGCTCCAATCACGGTAAACGCCGCCTCATCGTCTGACACCGCGTCCGGGATGCGCGCGCAGAGATTGACCGGCACGCTCACAACTTCCGCGTGCTTGCCGTTCGATGCGACGCGCTCACCCGCCGCGAAGCCCGACGCATCGTCAATGACACGCCCAACCTGGCAATAGCCCAGGCTGATCGGCTGGTCCAGTTTGTTTCGAACCGTGTCGATCGTGGGCATCAACCCATCTGTTTTGATCTTCTCGAAAACCTGCTTGACCTTGTCGGGCTGCTGCCGCGCCTTCTCCAGTGGATTGGCTTTGCCGAAGTCCACGAGCATCCGTTCGGTGCCCGTCGAAATCAACGTCCGTGTCGTGCGCAAGCGCAAATGACCGGCCCTGGGGCCGGGACATGGAACTTCAGCCACCTCCGTGAGGCCCGTGCCCAGGTTCTGCAGGATCTGTTTCACTGGAGGAGCCTCTCCAGGCTGGACACAATCCGCTCAGCGGCATGACCATCCCACTTTTCAGGGATGGATCCCTTTTTCCATTCACCGGCCATCAACCTGGTCAGGGCCGGGCCAAGTGCTGCCGGATCCGATCCGATTAGTTCGTTCGTACCGGTCGTGATCGTCTCGGGACGTTCCGTGTTCTCGCGCATCGTCAGACACGGCACACCCATCACGGTGGCCTCCTCCGTGACGCCCCCGGAATCGGTGATGACGCACTTGGCGTGTTTGACGAGGTGATTGAACTCGAGATAACCCAGCGGTTCCACATGGTGGAGGTTGGGCAGACGGCCCTCCATGCCCTTCAGGCGGCTGGCGGTGCGCGGGTGCACAGGAAACACCACAGGCATTCCGGCCGTGTTGTCGGAGATGGACTGCAGGATCCGATAGAGCGCATCCACGTCGTCCACGTTGGACGGGCGATGGAGTGTCACCACGCAGTAGGCGCCGGACGCGAGTCCCAGGTCCCCCCACAGGGCCGGCGGCTTGAGGAACGCCATGTGCTTCAGCAGCGTGTCGATCATGGTGTTGCCCACGAAGAAGATCCTGTCATCTTCGACGCCGCACTTTCGCAGGTTCGCGCCCGCTGTTTCGCTGGTGGTGAAGAACCAATTGGTGATGGCATCGGTCACCACGCGGTTGATTTCTTCCGGCATGCTCCAGTCGTTGGAACGGATGCCGCCCTCGACATGCGCCACCGGCACCCCGCGCTTGCGCGCCACAATCGCGCACGCCATCGTTGAAGTCACGTCACCAACAACCAGGCAGAGGTCAGCGGGTTGCTGCGCAAGCGCTGCCTCGTATCGCACCATGATGGCGCCGGTCTGCTCCGCTGGCGTGCCGGGTCCTACTTCCAGATTCAGGTCCGGATCCGGAATACCCAGCTCGTCGAAGAATGCGCCCGACATGCCGCGGTCGTAGTGCTGCCCGGTGTGAATCAACCGATATCTCAGCTGGCCTCCCCGGGCCTGGGCTGCGTTAAGCGCGTCAACGATGGGAGCGATCTTCATGAAATTTGGCCGTGCGCCGACGATGAGGTCCACCACCCGAGTGGGTTTGTGCCGACCGTTGATCATGCCGGCTTGCTCGCCTCTATCAACATGAAGAGTCCCAGACGCCGGCCGAACAGTCTGAAGAACCAGCGAGGCCACACGGCGCGTGCGAGCGAAAGCGCCGCACCGCCGTGCCGTTGCCCGGCCCCAGACGACAGAAGGTCTCCGTGAGTGAGCTGGACGGTCACGGTTGCGTGGGAAAAATCCGAGAAGAGTGCGCGAGCTTCCGCCACGGAGTAGGCCTTGGTGCCGGGGCTCTCGAGATGGTTGGCGTAAATTTCCCGCATCGGCGTGCCTGGCCGGCCGGCGGCGAGGCCGTAGCGCAGCCACAACATGAGCCCGACAAGGCTCGGCGAGTGATAGATCATCACTCTTGCGACGCCGCCCGGTTTCAAGACCCGGAGAATTTCGCGAATCGCCCCAGGGGTGTCAGGGCTGTGATGAATCACGCCCCAGGAATACACCAGGTCGAACGTGCCATCGGGATAGTCCAGGCGCTCCGCGTCGCCTACCTGGAGATCGCTCTTCAGGCCCAACAGCGCAAGGCGCTTTCGGGTCATCTCGATGGCCCGCGGAGTCAGATCCACGCCCGACAGGCTGGCCCCTGCTTCCGCAAACCGCTGATGATCGGCGCCCAGGCCCACTCCGATTTCAAGCACACGTTTTCCACGCGCCTCGTCAAAACGCGCGAAGCTGAGGATGAACGGCTCGAGCTCATAGCGCAGCTGCGCCTGGACCCGGAACGCGTCTGCGTTGACGTCCTGCAAGTACAGCCGCTCCCCGCAGGCCGCCTGATCCCAGAAGTCGCGAACGGCGGTCTTGTCGGACTCGATCGACATGTCGGCCTGAATGTTATCCCACCCCGGAGGGCCCTCCCCGCTCACGCATCAACGAACCGGCGGCACCAGAGCTCAAAGCAGATCAGCGCAAACACCGAATAGCTGCCGTCTACGGCGCCTGAGCGGTCCATCTCGACGAGGCGGCGAACGGCGGCGGGTTCGAAGAATCCTCGCCGCCGCACGTCGGACTCATTCAGCGTGTCGTCCACCATCGCGCGCAGGTCATGGCGCAGCCAGTGCCGGAGCGGCGCGCCGAATCCAGCCTTGGGCCGATAGATGACATCACGAGGCAGGTAGGGCTCCATCGCCCGCTTGAAGACGGCCTTACCGACTCGGCCGCGCTGTTTGTATGCCGGGGGCACCTTTGTGGCAAACGACACCATGTCCACATCAAGCAGTGGCACACGCACCTCGACCGCCACGGCCATGCCCGATCGATCCGTGTAGTTGAGATTATGGTCGGCCAGAAAGTGTTTGGTTTCCAGGTACAGCATTCGCTGCAACGGATCGCGCTCGAGGGGAATCCGGCCCAGGCTTTCGAGCAGGGGCGTCGCGGTGTCCAATGCGGTGGTCTGGCGGGCAAAGCCCGGAGAGTACAGTCCGCGCCGCACGCGTTCCGTGCTCCACCAGAAGTAGGAAATCAGCCGGTGGTCCTGTTCCTGGGCCGCATGGGCAAACATCTTCGCGAGCCGGCGCACCGATGGCTTCGACTGGCCAGCGCCCCCGCCAGACGCGGCTGCGTTTGCCATGCTCTGCAGACCCTGCCGCGCGGCAGCAGGCAGCCAGGCCCATCGCCTTTCGAACACCAGCGCTCGATGGCGGCGGTATCCGCTGAACAGATCATCGCCACCGGCGCCTGAGAGCAGGACTGGGATGCCCATCGCGCGGGCACGTTCGGCGATGAGCAACGCGTTGATGGGCGCGGGGTCCGCTTGAGGCTCATCGAGCAGAGCCACCATTTCGGGAAGCCGCTTGATGACTCCAGGTTCGATCGGCACCTCCACCAGTTCAACACCCAGGTGACGCGCGACGTGTCGCGCGTAGGGAAGGTCGTCTGGAGTGCCATCGCTGCCGAATGCGCCTGACGAGGCGATCGTGAAACATGTCAGTGGGTGGGCTGGCTGCACGCGCCTGGCCATCGCGACGATGGCGCTCGAGTCGAGACCACCCGACAGGAATGCGCCGACCGGAACGTCGGACACCAACTGTCGCCGCACAGCCTCCTCTAACTTCCCGGCAAGCATCCCAGCCGATTCATCGAACGACTCGATCGAACGAGTGCCGTCGTACGGCACATCGTAGTGCCGCCAGTGGCGCACCACCTTGCCGCCAGCCACAATCAGCGCGCACCCGGGCTCCAGCTTCTGCACCTGCGACAGCATCGTTGCCGGAGCCGGCGTCCAGAGGTACGCCAGCATGTGATGCAGCGCCTCCGGATTGATGTCACGTGACAATCCGCGGTAACACACCAGCGCCTTGATCTCCGACGCGAACAGGAATCCGTCCGGCACCGAGGCGTAGTAAAACGGTTTGACGCCGAGGTGGTCGCGCGCCAGGAACAAGGCGCCCCGGTCCACACCGTCCGGACGTCCGGCCGGCCGGCCATCGTGAATGGCGATTGTGAAGATACCGTTGAGACGCGACAGCATCTCGACGCCGTGCTGCTCATAGAGGTGCAGCAACACCTCGGAGTCCGTGCGCGTTCGGAAGCGGTGGCCCTCGGCTTCCAACTCCGACCGAAGCTCGCGATAGTTGTAAATCTCGCCGTTGTAAACCAGCGTGAGTCCGGCAGTGGCGCCGCCGCGACCCCCGTCGGGGTCG
>JBKJJZ010000323.1:0-2970 GCA_046597705.1 Vicinamibacterales bacterium
GCCCCGACTGGCCCATGCAGGGCCGGCTGGGATTGAGGACAGTGCTTTCGGTGCCATCCACAGGGAACACGACCGTGAGCGCTGTCGCGCGACCGCGCACGGGGCGGATGAGCGCGATGTTCCTGCCTTCCTGGCGCAATCCGAACCTTTCGCCAAAGACCGCGCTGGGTGCAGCGGCCATCGTCGAGGGCGTGTCCTTTGTGGCCACCCACGTGCCGGTCAGATTCGGCGGTTGCTGGCGGACGGAGACAGTGGCGGTGCCGGCGGTGAGCAAGGCAGCGATCAGGGCAAGGGTTGTGCGCATAGGATTTCCGACTCTAACGCGAACGCCGCGTGGGGCCTTGAACGAATGCGACATGAGCCGCCTCGCTTCTCTCGGCGGGGTTCGAGGTTCGAGGTTCGGACGGATTGTGCGATGCTGGCGTCATGAACAGTCAATCGGCATTACGAGCGGCGCTCGCCGTGGTCCTCTGCAGCGTGGCCGTGCTCACGTGCAGGGCTTCCGGCCAACAGACTGGCGTCATACGGTCCGCTCCCGTCCAGGGCTTCACGGTGGTGCAGTCGTTTCCGCACGATCCTGGCGCCTTTACACAGGGCCTGGTGTTCGCGGATGGCGAGTTCTACGAGAGCACCGGACTCAACGGCGAGTCCTCCGTGCGGCGCGTTGAGATCGCGACGGGCAAAGTGTTGCAAAGCCGGCCTGTGGCCAACCAGTACTTCGCAGAAGGCCTGGCGCTTGTCGGCGACGCGCTGGTGCAACTGACCTGGCAGCACAAGATCGGGTTCGTGTACGACCGCAAGACCATGGCGCCGCGCAAGACGTTTACCTACAAGACCGAAGGCTGGGGCCTTGCCTACGACGTCAAGGGCGGACTGGTGTTGAGCGACGGGTCAGACCAGCTCTTCTTCCTCGATCCCAAAACCTACCGGGTGATTAGGACCGTACGCGTCACAGATGCCGGACGTCCCGTCGCCCAACTCAACGAACTCGAGTGGATCGAGGGCGAGATCTGGGCCAACGTCTGGCAGACGGACCGCATCGCGCGCATCGCGCCAAAGACAGGTGCGGTGAGCGCCTGGGTTGACCTCGCACTTTTATGGCCCCCCGCGCGCCGCACACCGCCCGCCGACGTGCTCAACGGCATCGCGTACGACTCAGCCGGCAAGCGCATCTTCGTGACGGGCAAGAAGTGGCCGAGGGTGTACGAGATAAGGGCCAAGTAGGGTCGAGGTTCGAGGTTCGAGGTTCGAGGTTCGAGGTTCGAGGTTCGAGGTCCGGGATAGAATCGCGCTCGGGGGGTGGCTGCTATGTTCCGGCGCCGATTTGATGCGTTTGCGGCCGTGTGGCTGATGCTCGGGGTATTGGGCGTCTTCGCATGGCCCTCCCTCGAGCGCGCGGCTGCCGCCGCCGATGGGACGGAATTCGACCAGGCAATTCCTGGCAGCTCGCTTCGATGGTTCAAGGGCAACACCCATACGCACACGCTTAACAGCGATGGCGACAGCACGCCCGATGACGTGGTGCGATGGTATCGCGAACACGGCTATCACTTCCTGGTGCTGACCGATCACAACTTTCTGACCGGTGTGGATGGGCTGAACGCCCTGCACGGCGCCAACGACAAGTTCCTGGTTGTCAAAGGCGAAGAGGTGACCTCCAGCTTCCAAACGAAGTCGGTCCATGTGAACGGGCTCGACGTGTCATCGCTCGTCCAACCCACCCGCAACGCATCGTCGCTCCTCGAGACCATTCAAGGCAATGTGGACGCCATCCGCAGTGTGAACGGCGTTCCGCACATCAATCACCCGAACTTCGGGTGGTCAATCACTCCCGACGACCTTCGGCAGGTGAAGAACAACCGGCTCTTCGAGATCTACAACGGGCACCCCACCGTCCACAACGAGGGCGGCGGCGGAGTGCCTGGACTCGAGCAGGCCTGGGATCAGATCCTTTCGCAGGGAACGCTGCTCTACGGCGTCGCGGTCGACGATGCGCATGTGTTCAAGCAGCCTGGGAATCCGAATGTGGCCGGCCCCGGTCGCGGCTGGGTCGTCATTCGCGCCCTAAGGCTCGAGGCCAGAGCCCTGCTGACGGCGCTCGAACAGGGTGATTTCTACGCCTCCAACGGCGTCGATCTTGCCGACGTCAGGACAACCGCGACATCGATGATGGTGTCGGTTCGTCCGCAGGGCGACTTCAAGTACCGCACCCGGTTCATTGGCAAGGGAGGATCCATCCTGCACGAGTCCATTGAGCCGACGGCCACGTACACGTTCACGGGCACGGAGGGCTACGTGCGCGCCAAGGTCATCGACAGCATGGGCCGGGCTGCCTGGGTCCAGCCGGTACTTGTCAAGTAACGTGTCGGTTCGAGGTTCGAGGTTCGAGGTTCGGATTGAAGGAATTGCGTACTCGGACGGCTGGCCGCTGGATTATTTGCCAACTGCTGCGATGAGCCGCTGAAATTCGCTGGTGTTTCACCACGCACGGCTGGCACACCGATTGATTGTCTTGCCGTGTGGGCGTAAAACGACTCGACGACTTGGCGGCATTTCAGTTGGCGGTGGAGTTCAAGCTGAACGTCTACGACCTGGTGCGCGGCAGCGCCGAGGCGAGTCAAGACTTTCGTTTTCGAGACCAGCTGTTCAATGCCGCGGCCAGCACAGAGATGAACATCGCCGAGGGTTGGGGGCGAGGCCAGGCGGCCGAGATGATCGTATTCCTGAGATACGCGCGTGGGTCTCTCTACGAAGCAAGGCGCCACTTGCTCGATGGCGTGAGCCGCGGCTACTTTGCGTCCGGTGATTGCGCGAAAGCACTGACTCACGCCGATCGCTGCGCCGGCGCCCTCACCAATCTCTGGAAAAGCCTGGAGCCTTTCGCGAAGTCCAAATTCGGCGGCCGAAGTCCGAAGACACGCACTTGAACCTCGAACCTCGAACCTCGAACCTCGAACCTCGAACCTCGAA
>JBKJJZ010000424.1:0-4190 GCA_046597705.1 Vicinamibacterales bacterium
CTCGCCCGTCACGTCGAGGCTGACGCGCTCTGCTCCACCGGTCGAGCAGATGTCGATGTCGGCCGCAGTGCCTGCTCCTGACACCGAAAGCTGCACGCCGCCCAGCACATCACCGACCGACACCGTGAACCCGCCGCGGACGGCAATCGTGCCGTCCGTGGTTCCCCCCTGGGCCACGTCACTGAAGTCGTTCGAAAACAGCGGGGACAGGTCGATGGTGTTGACGATCCCGTCCGCGTCCGCATCGGCGTCAGGTGTCAGGACGAAGTTGATGCCGGTTGTCGTGGCGGGCGCGGCGGTGCCCACGCCAGTACCAGTCGTGGGATCGCAGGCCACTGCGCAGGGAACCCCCAGGTAGATTTGATTGACAAGGCCTGCGCTGTTTTCCGTCCGAACGAAGTACGTTCCGTTCGGCAGCCCTTCGCTTGTGACATAAACGCCATTCGAGTCTGCAAACCCCGTCGCAATGCGAAGGCCGGATGCGTCATGCACGGTCGCCAACGCTCCGGGCACGCCAGCGGAAGTGTCGCTCCGTGTAATGGTGCCGCCGATGCGACCGCCGGCACTAAGGGCGAAGTTGATCGAGCCGGTGGTGCCACTCAACGCGACGGCGACCGGGGTCCCCGTGATCGGGTCACATCCCAGACAATTGCCCACGTTCCACAGTTGGTTGATGAAGCCGCGATTATTCGAGGTGCGGACGAAATAGTTCCCCGCGGGCAGCCCGGCCGTCGTGGTGTAGGCACCGACGCCGTTGGTCGATGCGCCGGTGACGAAGACCCCAGTCGAATCGAACACGAGCGCCGCGATACCAGACAACATCGTCCCGGGTGCTCCTGCATCAGAAATGACGCCGCTGATGCGGCCGCCCTGGGCCAGGTTGAAATCAATCCCGGAGGTGGTTCCACTGCCGGCGACCAGGAACGACGTCCCCGATGTCACGACACAAGTTCCTACACACTGCAGGCCGCCGAACAGCTCGTTGATATACCCAATGCCGTTCTGCGTCCGCGCATAGTACGTGCCGGCCGGCACACCAGCCACCGTCGTGTAGATACCGAACGAGCTGGTGAAACCGCTGGTGTAGTACTTTCCGGTCGAGTCGTAGATTTGAACGGTGACTCCGGCGAGCGGTTCCGCCAGAGCATTTGTCACGAGCCCTGACACGCGCCCGCCTTTGTCCAGAGCGAAACTGATCCCGGAAGTCGTGGACCCCGATGTGACGGCGAACGACGCTCCGGCGATCACCGAGCAGCTCGATGGACACTTGATGTTGTTGAAGATCTCGTCCTGGTAGCCCTGGCTGTTCGTGGTCCGCGCATAGTACGTGCCCGACGGCAACCCCGCCCCACTGATAAATGTCCCGGTGGCATCGCTCACGCCATTGGCGATCTGACGGCCTGAAGCATCGGCGATCGAGACGTTGACGCCGCTCAGCGGCGACAGCGTGGCCGCGTCAATAACGGTGCCGGTGACCCGCCCCCCCTTCGAGAGGCCAAAGTTGATGCCTCCGGTGGTACCGCTACCCGCAACGGTGACGCCAGTGGCGCCGGAGAGTGAACACGGGATGACGCACGGCAGATCGTCGAACACCTCGTTCAGGAATCCGAGAGAGTTCGACGTTCTGACGAAGTACGTTCCCGGCAGCAGGCCCGCGGTCGTCACGTAATTGCCGAACGCATCCGTGGTGCCAGTCGAGTGGGTCAAGCCACCGGCATCAACCACCGACACCGACACGCCCGGCAACGGCAGGCCACCGTCTTCCTGAATGAACCCTCCGAGGCGCGCGCCGGCGTCAAGCACGAAATCGATGCCGACGGTGTTTGTCGCAGCGACGACCGCCAGCGGCGCCCCAAGGGTGGCGCTGTTGCAGAGGAACACACACGGAATGCCGGTGCCGCCATCGTAGGCTTCGTTGATGAAGCCGCTCAGATTATTCGTCCGCGCGTAGTAGGTGCCTGGCGACAGGCCGCCGATCGAATACACGCCTGCACCATCGGTGGATCCGGTTAAAGTGATCCCTGTCGTGGGATTGAAGAGCTGCACGTTGACCCCGATGAGCGGAGTCAAGGCAGTGTCTTTCACCGAACCGCTGATCCGGCCGCCTTCACCCAGGTCAAAATCGAAGGAGCCCGCGGGCGCCGCACCGGCCGTCGTGAGCAGCAACGCGCCCGCGGCCAGGTTGCAGCTCGTGCCGCACTCCAGATTGTCGTACAGCTCATTGACGAAGCCGAGCGAATTCGAGGTACGAATCCGATAGGAGCCCGTCTGTAGTCCCGTGGACGTGACGTATTTTCCAAGTGCGTCGGTATTACCGAACGCGATTGTCAAACCGCTGGTGTTGAGCACCTGGACACTCGCCCCGGCGATCGGCGAACCACCACCCAGAACAAATCCGGTGAAGCGGCCGCCCGGATCAAGCGTGATGTTGACCGGCGTCGGAACCGCACCCGCCGTCACGGAGACTGGAGCACCGGCGGCCGCATTACAAATGGTCCCTTCACACGCCGTGCTTGGGTAGGCGCGGTTGATCATCCCCGTCTGATTGCTGGTGATGACCCGGTAATCCGTGCCAGTCAGGATTCCCGCGTCCGTCGTGTAGGCGCCATTCGCGCTGGTGAATCCCGACGTCTGAAAGACCCCGGCGGCATTCACCACCGTGACTGACGCGCCGCTCACGGGCGGATTGCCGGGCGTCGAGCTTCGCACCACTCCTGAAATGCGCCCGCCAGGGGCGAGATCGAAGTTCGGCCCCACAACGTCGCCGGGAGTGGTCACCACCACCGGCGTTCCTGAAGTGAGCGTGCAGGATGGTGCGCATGTAATATCGCCGGACAATTCATTCAGGAAGCCCTGGCTGTTGTTCGTGCGAAGGTAATAGGTGCCTGGAGGCACACCGTCACGCGTCCGATAGGTCCCGGCGGCGTCTACGTTCGCAAACGACACCGACAAACCCGTGCTCGTCAGCAGAGAGAGGGACAGGCCCGGATTGGCGGCACCATTGCCCAGCAGCGTGCCCACAATCTGCGCACCTGCCGGAAGCGTGAAGTTCACGCCCGAAACCGGACCCGGCCCGGCCACCTGGATGGGCGTCTCGTTCGTGACCAGGCAAGATGTGCCGACACAAAGTGAACCGTCGTTGAATGCATTGATTCGTCCAGCGCTATTCTGGGTGCGAAGGACATAAGGGCCGGGAGGAAGCCCCGGCACTGTCCGGTACAGACCCGACGCCGTCGTGGTTGCCGAGAATGCCACCCTCTGCCCGGCCATGTTCAGTACATCGACGATGACGCCGCTCTGGCCGGCCACGCCATCGGATGTCACGGTGCCTTCGAAGTACCCTCCTTCGCTGAGGGCCAGCGTGACGCCGGCTGCCGGCGTTGCGACGCTTGTGGTCACGAGCGTTCCACTCGCCAGGGTGCAGGGACTGATCAGGCAGGGAATGTCGTCGTACAGCTCCGGAACGTATCCCAGAACGGGCGCAGGCGAGCCAGCAAAAATGTTCGTCCGCACGAAGTAGGAACCCGCAGGCAGATCGCCTGGGGTCGTCCAGACACCGCCAGCGATCGTGTTCGCACTGGCCAGCGTCTGGTTTCCGGCGTCCACAACGTTGACGGACACGCCCACAAGACCCGCTCCGCCAGTTCCGGTGACAGTGCCGGAAATACTCGTGCCCTTGTCGAGCGCGAAGTTGATGACGATGGCCCCCGGATCGGCGAGGAACACCGGAGTCCCGTCAGTCGGATCACAAAAACTATGGCACTGAATGCCTGAGTGGAGTTGGTCCACATGCGCCGGTGTGTTCCCCGTCCTCACGTAATACGTACCGGCGGGAAGGGTCTTGGAGTACGTGCCGTCCGCCGCCGTCGTCGCGGCAGGGAACTGCTCCACTCCCAACTCGTTGAAAAAGCGCACCTGGGCGCCCGCGAGTGCGGGCCCTCCTGCCTCAGTGACGGTGCCGGAAATGGTCGCTATGCGGCGGGCCAGCAACGCTCGTCCGCCGAACGCGATCGCGAGAACGACGAGGAATAGAATTGACCGACGCAGCTTTTGCATGGAACCTCCCGGAGTGTCCGGCGAATCTAGCAGAGTGCTCGATCGACAGCAGTAGCACGATGGTGGGGCGTCAACACAACATGAAGACAACTTCAACACTGAGTGACGAAACTGAGGAGCGTCGCGATGAACGC
>JBKJJZ010000019.1:0-6873 GCA_046597705.1 Vicinamibacterales bacterium
TCGTCACTCCCACTCTGAGCTGCCTCGGCGGCGAACTTGCAGCCTGGATGAAGTGTTCCAATTTTCGATGGACGAGGGGTTCCCCCACGATAGGTGTGAGGCCCAGCCGGACCACCCCGGACCGCTTGGCTTCGGCAATTATGGACAGCCCGAGGTCGATGGGCATCTGATCGTGCGTTCGCTCCTGGAACTGATACCCGCAGAACACGCAGTTGGCGTTACACAGATTGGAAGGCTCGATGTTCACCTCCTGAAGTCGCGAACGCTTCCATTCGCGGGGCGCAACAAGGCCGACGACGTCACGCCGAAGGACGGCCACCGAATGAACGGCGTTGGCACAGGACTCTCGGAAAGACATTGATACCTATCGACCGATCAAAACGTCATCCAGAAATCGAAGGTGCGACCTGCTGCCGACTGTTCGACGTCCATCGTCTTCTGAAGAACAACATAGGGCCGGCGCGCCGATCGCGTGGTCATTAGATGCCAGGCCCTCAGTCTCGTGCCGCCGATATGTCGGTAGCTGTCAATATCCTGAAACTGGTAGTACCGGCGCAGCAGCGACACACACTTTCTGACCGCCGGCATCCCCGCATCGTCAAGGATCAGGTGCCCGCCAAGATTGAGCATTCTGGCAGCGTAGAACACATCCACCCACAGGTGATCGAAGGTCTTCCATCCGTCGAGAAACACCAGGCCAAATCGCGCCCCGGTTTCCAGCAGGGCGGGAAGCACCTGGATCGAGTTCTTCTCCACCAGCCGGTGCCTTGAGGAAAACCCCATCGCACTGATGAGCTTCTCACCGGCGCGATCAAAGTGATTCTGGTCATAGTCGACAGACGTCAGGTTTCCGGACCCGAGTCCCGACAGCATGTAGGCTGCCGTGCTTCCTGTCGCAAACCCAACCTCGAGCGCGGGTTGCCCCTCGGCCATTTTCGCGAAGCGAAACAATACGTCGCCTTCATCATCTGGACAATACGGCCAGCCGGCCCGGCGCGCCACCGCCAGAACATGACGAACATGCTCGGTCTCCGGCAATCCCCGGTACTTTGTGGCCTTTCGAATGAACTGCTTCACCATTTCGCCTCCGAGTCGGCGGTCTGGCGCCGTGAAGACATGGAATCAGCCGCCAGGGCGTGTGCCAGGAATACGACTGCGCCAATCAGCAGCGCCACAGCGTAGCCCGTCGAGTAATACTTCGGCACCAGCCACACGAAAGCCACGCAAAGCGACACGAGATACGGGCCATGCACCCACAGCTGCCGCCACATGCGGGCCCCGCCGACCAATTCCTGCATGTACACGTTGACGACAACGGTGGGCACCGTCGAGAGCGCAATGACACAGAATGCGAGTCGGCCACGAGCGAAACTCTCGCCATACAGCGCCAGAATCAGCCCGGAACTGGCAACAATAGCGAGCGCAACAACCAAGGCGACGCTCATGTTGACCAGGGTGAGCCGGCGCCGCAGTTGTCGCAACCCTGATGCGTCGCCCGACGCGGAGAGTCGGCTAAACACCGGCACGGCGACGCTCCCGATCGATGCGGCGAGCAGAAGGATCGGCCCACGCCACTGGAGCCCCGTACTCACAATCGCGACGTGATCGAAGCCGCCATCCTGCTTCGACAACACGAATAGCCCAACCCAAGTCGCGAATCCCACCAACAGGCTCACCACCATGGACGGCAACGCGAAGTCGCCGATGAGCGTCCGAAGGGACACGGCAGCCGCGGCGTCGGGGATGCGGCTATCCCGCCGGCTGCGCCGAATCATTCGCTGCAGAATGACCCACTTGAGAACGAGCCCCGACAAGATCGCGATCAACACGCCGTCGAGTCCGAACGCTCGCGCGGCCGGCTGAATCACTACGAGCACCGCGACCGAGGCGCCAATCTTGAGCTGCGCCAAGTCTCGAAACTGCCCCAGGCCCTGCGCCACACCATCCTGAACGCCGCTCACAATCGTTACGGCGATGAATACGATGCCGACAATGACCGCCATCCGATAGTCGCCAGACCCGACGAGAAATTCGGAGATACGCGTGCTGAACGGCAGGGAGGTGGCCACAAGCACGGTGGCGGAAATCAAGGCGAACTTCGAAACCGTCGCGATAACTCCGGCTGCCTTGGCCTTCTCGGTTTCCCGATATCTGGAGACAAACACTGTTGCCGTGAGTCCCATCTGGAATCCGACGACGGACGCGACGAATCCGATGGTGCCAAACAACAGTCCGTATACGCCGTATTCAGTGATCCCCAAGGCCCTGGAGATCACCACAGTCTGCGCCATCGCCATCAGGCGCTCAAACGCCGACAGCGACGTGACCCACAAAGTATTCCGGCGGAACTCGGTTCGGGTGGCGGCCTGCAACCACGGCGAAAGCCGCGCAGCCAACGACATTCGTCCGGCGCTTTCACCAGCGGCCATGGACACTCTGGCTCGCGATACTGCTGGCGAGGCGGTAGCCCTCGTTGTTCCAAGACGACTGCTCCGCCTGGCAGAAGAGCTCGGACACGTCTCGCGACAACATCACGGCAGCGATCTTACCGCGTTCGCTTGGGAGTCGGTGTGGGTCGGTTGCCGTACCCGGAGGCCTCGACTAGACTCGCCAGGGCCCTGGGCACCGAAGTGCGTGCTTCACTCAAGCGCAGGAGTCCGGCAGGAAGTCAATGTCACAGGAACAGCCACCCATTGCGGCATATCGGCTCTCCCACCTCGATCTCCTTCGGGGCCTCGCTGCTCTGGCTGTTGCCGCTGGACACTTGAGAGCGTTCTTGTTCGTTGACTTTGGCCGGGTCCAGTCAGCGGGAGCCTTCGACCAGATATTCTACCTGGCCACCGGGCTGGGCCACCAGGCCGTAATGGTGTTCTTCGTGTTGAGCGGCTACCTCGTGGGCGGCAGCGTGTTGACCGCCTTTGAGGAGGGCCGATGGTCCTGGCGGGGCTATGCCCTCCGGCGACTGACCCGGCTCTGGATCGTCTTGCTGCCGGCGATGGTCCTGACATTGGCGCTTGATCGTGTTGGGCAGGGCTGGAGTCCGGCAGGATACCAAGGGGCGTTCGCGGCAATTCACCACTCCGGCCCAACACCGGACGCGCCTGCAAACTGGGCGGCATCGACGTTCTGGGGCAACGTCTTTTTCCTTCAGACCATCACGGTCGACGTCTTCGGAACGAACGGCCCCCTGTGGAGTTTGGCCTACGAATTCTGGTACTACGTTCTCTTCCCCCTGTTCTGGAGCATTGTCGCGATGGGCCGTGCAGGTCAGAGCGCGGTCTCGCCTGACGTGGCTACCCGTGTCCTTCGCGCGGCCATCCCTGCGGTGGTCCTGGCGGTCCTGATCTGGTGGCTGCCGGCCGGCTTGCTCTGGAACGGAGCGATCTGGTTGTTCGGCGTGGTGGCGTTTTGGTTGGGGAGGCGACATCTCGTCCGGCGAATTTGCAGCCACCTCGCGTGGCTGATTGGGGCAGGCGCGCTGTCGCTCGGGTCGCTTGCGGCGAGCAAGACCACGTCAGTCTTCGGCTCGGACGCGTTCATCGGGTTCGCGTTTGCCTTGTGGATTGTTGGTTTGGCGTCAACCTCGCGCGAAATGCCGTGGGTCCGACGCGCAGGCATGGCCCTCTCGGACATGTCGTACACGATGTACGTGGTCCATTTCCCGCTGCTGGCATTCGTCTTCTACTGCTATCTCGGAGGCGTGCAGTTTCAGCCGTCTTCCGGCGCGTACGTGCGTTTCACTCTTCTGTTGGCGGGGGTGCTCGCGTGCTCCAAAGTGGTCTGGTGGTGCTTCGAGCGAAATACTCTCCTTGTGCGGAACCGACTCGATGCGCTCCTCCCGGGCGGGGCCGCTCGCGCGAATCAATCGGCTTGATATGGCGAATCTGATTCCTCGCCTTGAGTTCGCCATGCAGGCGCTGCTGCGTCGACAGCGTTTCTGTCCCTTCTGCAACGGTCAGAACCACGGGGTCGTCGCCAGAAAATATGGCGTGGTGTGGATCCGGCACTGCCAGGATTGTTTTCTGTACTTTACCGATCCGATTTATCAGTCCTACCTGGGCGAATTGTACGATTCGCTGTACGCCGCCGAGGGGGCGACAACGACGCTGCCGGGCCGGCAGGAACTGAATTACCTCAAGGCAACGAACTTTGCCTCATCCGACAAGTGCTGTACCGAACAGATCGAGGCCTTGCGCCGCCTCACGCCCCACAGACGCCTTCTTGAAGTGGGGTCGTCGTGGGGTTACTTTCTGTCTCAGGCCCGCGTCGCAGGCTTTGCGGTCACTGGCGTTGAGCCGGGCCGGACGCGGCGCAAATTCGGCGTTCAGGAGCTTGGGGTGGACATTTATCAGTCGGTGGAGGCGCTCCCAGAGGGACAGTTCGATGTCGTCTATTGCGCCCACACTCTCGAGCACATCATCGAGGTCCTGCGCTTTCTTGCCGGTTGCCATGACCGTCTTGAGGCAGGCGGTCTCTTGGTCATAGATGTGCCGCACTTCGATCTGAGGGCGCTCGGAAGCGCGGTGCTCCCTATCATTGGCGCGGTGCATCCCTTGGGGCTGTCGGCTTCATTCTTCCGGACCGCCCTGCCTCAGATGGGGTTTCAGGTCACCGGCATCTTCGATCAGTGGACTGTTGTGCCAACCCGTCCCACGAGTGCACCGGGCGAAGGCGTATTGATTGTGGTCGCGGAAAAGCGACGCCGCCTCTGACATCCCAAGCTGCCGGTGCGGCATTCGCAATTGGGATTCGTTGGATTCCCACGGACGCACACCGGCGCCGCTGGAATCGTCGACACGCGACGATTCGATCACGTGAGAATTTACCGAATCACCCCACCTGCTCACCTCGTTCATCGTTGGGTCTGGGTTCCACTCACCACGGCGATGCCTTTCTCAAGGACCTCGTCGCGGCCCGCCACAACGCCTGACAAGGTGCGTGAGACCGGTAATGTCGGAAGGATGCCAACGCCTTGATAGGGAGAACCGTCGGCCATTGTCACCCGAAACGCCGTGAACCTGATCGTGAAGCCCCCGGGGATGCTGACGCTGTTCAGTTCCCCGTTTGTCCCGGCCGTGGCTGCACCGACAATCTCTCCCAGGTTGTTTTGTTTGACGACACTGAGGATCGTTTCGGCTCTGCCGATGGCCCCGGGGCCGGTCAAGAACGCGACCTTCGCAGCCAGATACGGCGACCGCGGTGCGAGCACCGCTGCCGGTGGCACGAACCAATCCGCTTCCTCCAGGAATGGCCGGGAGGTTTGAGGAATGCCGGCCTCAGAGAGACCATTCGCACCTGTACGCGATGCGAGCTGCACGTGAAGCTCGCTCGCCGACAGCCAGGGAAGAATGTCCTGAGCGCTGAGCAGCGGATCGGCCCGGAGGTCGAATACGATGCCCTGTGCTGCGCTCAGTGTCGGCAGTGCGGCGATGAAATCGTTCGCTGTGGTCCGACTCAAGTCGACATAGACGATGCCCGACTTCAGCTCAGCCAGCCTGTCTGGCCCCGACGATTCGGGCCGCGCTCGCTCATAGAAGAGCCTCACTTCCCGGTCCGCGCCTCCGCTCGCGGAGCGCAGGCCCAAAGTGACTCCCGTGCCGACAGGGCCAACTGCGAGAGAGTTGACGGTACGGTACCTGCGCCGTTGAGGGGTGGCGCCAGGAAATGTGCGCTCTCGGTTGGCAAGAGCGTGCTCAGTGGGCACGGCGTCCAGCGTCAGCACAACATCGCCTCGGCGTATCACCGATTGGCCCCCGGCCACGCCGCTTACCACCAGCTGCTCCTCGACCCAGTCGAAACTCACGGGAAGGTATGCGGTCTGCGCTTCAGGGATGGGCGACAACGCGTGCGCTTGCCCATCATTGAGATCGGCCACCAGTCGTTCCAGAGTGATCAAGTAGTCGCCTGGCATGGCGTCTGTACCTGAAGCGGCCAGGGCGCTCCGCAGCGCCCCGGTCCAGTCAACGATGTCGAGATAGGGGTAGCTGTGCCGAAGCACATTCCAGGCAGTGACGATGCCACCCACCCGGGTCGCGCGGTCGCCGAGTGAAGCTGCCTCAGTCGGCCCGGCCGGTTGGACTGGGCGGCAGCGCATCGCCAGGTCAACAGGCAGGGCCACCCATTGCGCCACGGGTACGGCTGCACTCACGTCTCCACCTAGGCTTCCGCTCCATGGCCGGAACGGCGCGGGCGCGCCTCGCGGCTCGCCACCCGATGCGGGCCTGACGACGAGTTCACTGCGGAAGCTCGCACGGTCGTCGCAGCCCTCCGAGGCAATTCCCGTATTGATCCAGGTGGTGATACCAACACTGCTCACGGTCGTCAAGCCTTCGGCATCGCTCGGTCGTTCACCGCTCGTCACCCAGACCCGAACATTCGGTGCAATCGGCGAGAAAATCGCCAGCAGCTTCGCTGCGAGTTCTGCCGGACTTCTCGCCCGTTCGACACTTCGGACGCCCCGCCTCGCGAATTCGTCCCAGTTGGTTGTTCGCACGGCCTCGGTCGGAGCGAAGTGGCGAACAACGCCAAACAGATGAGCGAACGCCATCAGGTTGTCGAGACCGCGCGGCGTCATTGCGCGCGGCGACTCTGCGGGAGAGGGGAGAAGACCAGGCTCCACGAGCCCCGTCGGCCTGGCCTGAATGCCACTGCCAGCCGCGACCGTCTGGAAGGCCGCAGCCAGAACGATTACGACGCACAGATTGGCGACCCGCATGGCTTGCTGATGCTTGCACGCACCGTGATTGGCTGCAAGCGGGAGGTACGCCGGCCACCGGCAAATCAGCGAAGAATCTCCCGAATCACCTTGCCGTGCACATCGGTCAAACGCATGTCGCGGCCGTTAAACCGGTAGGTCAGTTTCTCGTAATCGAG
>JBKJJZ010000111.1:0-2556 GCA_046597705.1 Vicinamibacterales bacterium
CCTTCACCGGCCGATCGAGGCTCACCGCCTCCTTGGCGCGCGGTCCGACCACGAGTTTCTCCATATACAGGTCAGGCGCGTGCAGCACTCCGCCCTTGGCCGCGGCCGCCAGCACCGCGATGGCATTGGGCTCGCCAAGCGCACAAAGATTCGTGCCCTCGAGGGGATCGACCGCGATGTCCACTTCGGGAAGCCCGGTGATTCCGGCCGCACCCTGCCCGACCTTCTCGCCGATGAACAACATCGGCGCCTCGTCGCGCTCGCCTTCTCCGATGACGATGGTCCCGTCGATCGGCACCGAGTCCAGGGTCTGCCGCATGGCCTCGACGGCCACGCGGTCGGAGCCGTGCCGGTCGCCCTGCCCCATTGTGTGCGAACAGGCGATGGCGGCCTGCTCGACGACACGCAGGAGTTGGAGGGAAAGGTCAACAGCCATAACGAAAACACCCCTATCGACGGCGCACCGAAACGGATGCGCCGACGTTGACGCCCATGACGTCGGCCGCACTGGCGGACTGTGCCGCAAACTCCAGATGGTCCGTGCTGCCAAACAGCGCGCAGACTTCACCCACCGCAATTTCCGAGAACGTGGAGACGACCCGATCGATCACCCGCTCGCCCACCATGATGTGAAGCCCGCCCTCGACGGCCGTCAGTTTCTCACACATGCGGCGTTCGACATTCGTCACGACGTTCCCAAACCGATCGATGCGCACGACCGTTCCGCGCACGTCACTCCCCTCAAGCGCGGCCTGCGCCACTTCGACCTGCACGTAGTCGGAAATCGCGCGCCCTAACGCCGGAAGCTGGATACCCTTGGCCAACCAGGCAGCGGCAGGCGCGAACCGGTCGCGGCCTTCGAACGTCCGCGACACCGTGGGCCGCGCATACCGGCGCTCGGTCAGCTCCACCACTCTCTTCGGAGGCACTTCACGGAAGACCTCGGTCAGTACGCCGTTATCCGGGGCCACGAAACGCCACTCGCCCACTTCCGCGGCAATGCCGCGGCGCGAGCTGCCGACACCGGGGTCCACCACCACCAGAAAAATGGTCCCCGGCGGAAGGTATTTATACGTCGCCGCCAATTCTCTGGCAGCGTACGGGATGTCATGCACCGGCAGGTCGTGGGAAATGTCCACCAGCACGGCGTCAGGACAAATGCTGAGCGCCACGCCCTTCATGACACCGGCATAGTGGTCCCGTGTGCCGAAGTCGCTCAGCAGTGCAATGGTCGGCCTGGTCGCCATACGACCGACGATATCGCAGTTCCGCCCGGCCGCACAGGCCGGTCGACCAGGGAAGCGCTCAGGCGGGGCGCCGGAAGAGCGTTTCGCGCGTGCCGGATTTGAGCAGTACCGAATCGGCCAGGGTCAACCGATCGAACATATTGTTGATGTCGCGCGTGACCAGAACGTTGCGCTTGGCAGGCATGGCGGGATAGGGCCGCAGCTGAAATCGATTCTCTTTCTCGACGACATAACGTGTGTAGTGCTTCAGGTCCATGGCGGTGGTACCAAAGAAGCCGTACAGCGCACCGCCCCTTCGAAGCATCGTCTCGAGGTGACGGGCCACAGCCAGTCCGGTCGGACGGTCGAGATAATCGAAGAGGTCCCAGCACAGGATGCCATCAACCGACTCAGGGCCCTGGTCGAGGCGTTTGAGCAGCGCGGCTTGCAACCCCGAACGGGAAACTGAGCGCGCGGCAATTTCAATCTCCCGGAACAAATCCCCGATGTGAAGCTTGCATGTCAGCCGCCCGCCGAAAAACTCGACGTTCGATCCGATCACGGGACCCAGGTCGAGCAACTCCGGCCGCTCGAGGCGACCGACCGCCGACAGGAACTTGGGAAAGACGGTGGACGTGGCGGTGGCGTCTTCACCGGGCCGCGCCACTGCCGAGGACGGGACAGGTGCTGTTGGCTTCTGCGCCTTGGAGAACACAGCTCAGCGAACCGGGGCTCCGGTCGGTGGAGCGGCTGGCGAGGGCGCCACGGGCGGTTTCGTCTCGGCCGCCTTGGCCTCCGCCTTTTCGCCTGCGCGCTGCATGTCAATCGATCCCCGGAAATGCGCGCCTTCGGAAATCGCAACCTTCGGCGACACGAGGTCACCATCGACCGACCCACTGTCGCGAATGTCGATCTTCTCGACCGCAGTGATGTTTCCGTGCACGTGGCCCAGCACCACGACGGACTTGGCCAGAATCTTCGCCATGATTTTGCCGTTGGGACCAATCGTCAGTACGTTCTGACGAAGCTCGATCGTTCCCTCCACGAGACCGTCGATGGTCATGTCCTCGCTGGCGCTCAGCGCGCCTTTGACGACAACGCTCTTGCCGATCTGCGCGTTGTCTTTGGCGGATGGGCGGACGGCACCGGCGTCGTGACTGTGAACAGGCATCGACGGAGCGGGACCAGGCGCAGCAGGCGGACGAACGGCCTCATCTTTTTTCCACATAGAAGGCAGTATACAACCGGAGTGCTACCATGAAACCACTCTGGTGCGCATCTATCTGGACTTCAACGCGACCGCTCCACCCGCGCCTGGCGTGGTGGATGA
>JBKJJZ010000192.1:0-7515 GCA_046597705.1 Vicinamibacterales bacterium
TAGGGCGTCCCTTCAGGGGCGCCAATCGACTTGTGGTCTGATTAGCGCATGCTCAGCGTGCTTCTCAGCATCCTTCTGCTACAGACCGCCGCAAGTCCGCCGCAGGTTTCAGGCATCGTCCGTGATTCGGGCGGCGCGGTTGTGGTTGGTGCAACGGTCACATTGCACGTCACCGCCAGCCGGGAGTGGGAAGCAGTAACCGGGCAGGGTGGGCAGTTCACTTTTCCTCCGGGGCCAACGGGACCGGTGGTGCTCATCGTGCGCGCGCCCGGTTTTGCCGAGTGGCGTCGTGACCTTGGCGCCGGCGCTTCGCAGGCTGTTGAAGTGGTTCTGGTCCCGGCCGGTCTGCTTGAGACCGTCACCGTGACGCCGGCCAGAAGTGAAGTACGCCTCGGCGATGTGCCCGCGAGCATGAGTGTGCTCAGCCGCCAAGACATTCGACAATCCCCTGCCGTGCTGGCCGACGACGTGCTGCGGCGACTGCCGTCGTTCAGCCTGTTTCGGCGCACGAGCAGCATCGCCGCGCATCCAACGACGCAAGGCGTGTCCCTTCGCGGCATCGGACCAAGCGGCGTGAGCCGCACGTTGGTGCTGCTCGATGGCGTGCCATTCAACGATCCCTTTGGCGGTTGGGTGTACTGGAGCCGCATTCCGCTGGAACAGGCCGAACGCATTGAAGTGGTGGACGGCACCGGTTCGAGCCTCTATGGCAACTACGCACTGGGCGGCGTGATCAATATCGTGACTGCGCCCGCGGCATCGCGCGCGGTTGAAGTGAAGGCCCAGTACGGCAGCCTCGGCAGCGGCGCGCTTGATGTGGCCGGCAGCGTCGTTCGAGGCTTGTTGGGTCTGACGATGGACGGCGGACTCTTCCGCACGGATGGTTACGCGCCGGTCATCGCCACGAACGGCGCGGGTGTGGCGGAGCGTGGCCTTGTGGACAACAACGTCTCACTCGACATGGGGCGCGCGAATGTACGGCTCGATTTCACGCCGCCCGGCCGGGTGCGGGGCGTGCTCAGGGCCGGTTACTTCAAGGAGGAACGGAACAACGGAAAGCACAGCACGTTCACTGGCGCGGCCGAGGAGAACGACACCACCTGGACGTCAGCGAGCGTGGGAGTCACAGCCCGGCTCTCGGGTCACAGTGAACTGCAGGCGTCGGCGTCGCTGGGCACCGGCAGGTTGAAGAGCAATTTTCTGGCCGTGCCTGCCGCCACCCCGCCGCGCAGCATCGGCCGCATGACGCTCAATCAACGCGTGCCAACGTCCTCGTATGCGGGGATGGTCCAATGGCGCACCTCGGCAGGAGCGCACGCCATCAGCGTGGGCGGAGACTGGCGCTGGGTGGATGGCGACAGCGAGGAAGACGGCCTTGATGCCGTCACCGGAACGCAGGTCACGTTGCGGCGTGTATCCGGTGGCACTCAAAGTGGATTGGGTCTGTTCGCCCAGGACATTTTCACCGTGACCTCCGCGCTGACTGTGACCGCCGCAGTGCGCGTCGACAAGTGGCACAACTACAACGCACACAATCTCGAGAACGTTCTGCCCAGCGGACTGCCCTCGTCTGGCAACAACGCGGCCTTGCCTGACAAGCGCGACACTGTGGCCAGCCCGCGCATCGCTGCCATTTATCGACTGACCGATCGCATCAGTGTGTGGGCCAACGTCGGGGCCGGCTTTCGCGCGCCCACGCTCAATGAGCTGTATCGCCAGTTCAGGGTGGGCACGGTCCTCACGCTTGCCAACAATCAACTGGGGCCCGAGCGCCTGAAGGGCGGCGAAGTCGGCATACAGCTTTCACCCATTCGGCAACTGGCGTGGCGCACGACCTGGTTCGATAACCGGATCACGGACCCCGTCTCGAACGTCACGTTGAGCCAGAGCGGCGCCAACGTTACGCAACAGCGGCAGAACCTTGGTGCCACACGCGTTTCCGGTCTGCAGACGAGCGCGGAATACCGCGTCGGCTCGTCGTGGAAGTTTTCCGGTGCCTACATCTACCAGTACGCGCGCGTGACTGAAAACAAGGTGAACGCCGCTCTCGTCGGCAAGGTGCTCGCCCAGGTGCCGCGTCATCGTGGCTCATTGCAGGTGGTGTATTCGCAGCCGCGTTTTGTGACGGCAAGCATCGAGATTCTCGCCATGGGACGCCAGTTCGATGATGACCTGAATACGCGCGTGGTGCCGGGTGTCGCACAGCCGGGCCTGCCGAAGTACGCGGCGGTGTCGCTGTCCCTGTCTCGAGCGATCGGCTCGCGCATCAACGCATTCGCCGGCGTTCAGAACCTCTTCAACCGCGAGTACTTCGTCGGCACGCTTCCCACCACGGTCGGTTCGCCGCGCATCGTCACGGGCGGCGTTCGTGTACGGGTGGGGAGATAGAAAAGACGTCGGGAATCTTTTTGTTGGGTCGTTCTCAAAAAGATTCCCGACGTCTTTTCTCGCGCGCCGAGGTCGCCCTGCGTACTGGCCGATTGATTGGTGAGGCGCTCCAGAGGTAGCATCGGCGCACTGGAGTTACTTCATGCGTCTGAAAACTGTGATCGCCGTTGCGTTTGTGCTTGCCCTTGGTGCGCAACGCGCATCCGTACTGGCTCAGTCGGCTGATCCGGCCGCTGCCTTGTCGGGTGGTTGGAAGCTGAACATGGAAGCGAGCATCAACCCGAATGGCCCTGACGGCCCGGGCGCTCGTGGTGGCCGCGGCGGCGACTTCGCCGCACCCGGCAAGGGACCGTCTCCGGGCGGCGATCTGGGCAAGGAAGAGCTGCAGCGGTTCAACACTCACCTCTCCATGTTCCGGAAGGCATCGCCGCTTCTGGGCATTCAAGCGACCGCCAAGGACGTCATGCTCGCGTACGATCCCGACCCATCAAAGGGACAGAGCTATAAGTACACGACTGACAACAAGAAGTCCGTGATGACCACGCCGGCGGGTCCCGTGGACGTCAAAGTCAAGTGGAACGGGAAGGCTCTGCACCGCGAGATCGAAACCAAGGAGTCGCTCAAGGTGGTGGAAGATTACACACCTAGCGCCGACGGCAAACAGCTCGTGGTCACCGTGGACGTGAGCAACATCATGGTCCGCATGCCGAAGATGGAGATCAAGCGCGTCTACGACAGGGTCCAGTAGCCCTATTCCTGTCCCATCGCCATCCGCGGGTCGATGCGGAGTGCACGGCGGACAGGCGGCCAGAGCGAAAGCACCGTAATGGCGATTACGGCAACAGCCACACCGACGTAGATCCGCGTATCGGTCGGGGTGATACCGAAGAGGAGCGTTCGCACCACCGCTGACAGCGCGCGTGCGCCACTCAGACCGGCGGCGATCCCGATTCCCACGGCCAGCGACACCTGCGCCAGCAGCAACCGGAGCACCTGACCCGACCGCGCCCCAAGGGCGATGCGAATCCCAATCTCCTGCGTGCGCTGGCCCACTGAGTGCGCCAGGAGTCCATACAAGCCGACGCCGCACAACAGGACGGCTACGACCGCAAAGCCGGAGAGCAGGAACAGCACGAAGCGCCGGTTGGCGGTGGCGCGCACAACAACATCGGTGAGGGCTCTCGGCCGCGCAAGCGCCAGGTCCGGGGCCAGCTCATTCACCGCACCGCGCAACGCCGCATCGTCGAACACACGGTTGCTGGAGTACCGCACGAGCACGCGGGCCGGCGGAAAGTGTCCAAGTGATTGCGGCATCCAGACCTGCCGCCCATGCGACGTTTCGAGCGTCCCATCGCGTATGTCGGCGACCACGCCGACAATCGTCAGCAGGTACGCGGTCGGCACGCCGAAGTGGACGCGTTGGCCGACGGGATCTCGCCCGTCAGGAAACAGCACTTTGGCCATGCCGGCGCTCACCATCACCGAGGGAATGGCCTCGTCGTTCGTCACGCGGCGGCCGGCCAGCAATCTGAGTCGAAGCACGTCCATGCACGCGGGCGTGATGGTGTTGGGCCACGCCGGGACCATCTTCTCCGTGCCCTCAGGGACGTAAGTCATGCTGCCGAACCCGCGCTCGAGTGGAACGTCGTTGGCGACGCAGGCATCAACCACTCCCGGTAATGCCTTGAAGCGCGTCGTCAACGTATCGAAGAACTGCGTCTGCGCACGCACCGATTCGAAACGTCCCTGCGGCACGTTCAGGTCAGCCACTCGAATGCCGTGCGGATCGAAGCCGGTCTCGAGCGCCAACACGTTTCGCTGACTTGCGGCGACCAGTGCCGCCACCACCAGAAGGACAGCGGTCAGCGCCACCTGGGTAGCCATCACACCCGATCTCATGCGGACCTGCATGCGGCTGGCGGTCATTGAGCGAGTCTGCAAGGCAGTGGACGAACTCTGACGTGATGCCTGCCAGGCCGGCCACAGGCCGATAGCCGCGCCGGACAGGCAGGTCAGCGCCGCGGTATACAGGGCAACCACCAGACGCGACGTCGGCACCTGCTGTTGCCAGCCGAAGGAAGGCGCCACGGTCACCAGGACGGAGACGATGCCGATGGCGACAAACATGCCGAGAGCGCCACCGATGAGCGCGAGCGTCATTGCTTCTGCCAGAGCCTGACGCGCCAGATGCCATGTCGAGGCACCAAGCGCTCGACGAATCGCCCGCTCGCGATGACGTTCCAGATCGCGTGCGCGCTGCAGCCCGGTCAGGTTGATGGTGGCGATGAGCAGTACCATCGACGCACTGACCAGCAGAAGCATGAGGCTGGGGCGCATGGGTCCCGTCACCTGATCGCGATACGTTTCCGCCTTCGCGCTGAAGTTCCTGTTGAATTGCGGAAACTCCTGCGCGGCCCGGGCCATGATGGCGGCCAGTTCCGCGTTGGCGGACTCGAGGGTCACGCCGGGCTTGAGTCTCGCCACAACGCCCAGGAAGTAGGCGCCTCGCATTCGATTCGATTCATCGATGGCGATCATTTGCCAGCCGTCGGCGTCCACGGTGCCCAGTCCGCTTCCTGCCGGCGCTACGCCGAGTATTTCGTATGACCGACCGTCAAGACGGAGAGTGCGGCCGACAATTCGCGGATCCGCACCAAAACGCGTACGCCAGGCTCGCTCGTTCAGGATGAGCTCGGGGTTTGAACTCGATGTGTTACGCGACTGAAGCTGTCCAAGGATCGGCCGGACCCCGAGCAATGGAAAGAACTCGGGAGTGACCGCACCCACCGTCAGCTGTTCGGCCGCGCCAGAGCCCGTCATGTTGAGCTGGCTTGTGCGCTGGTAGAACGCCGCCATTTCGAACGACGAAGCCGTCCGCAGGTCGAGGTAGTCGCCTCGCGAGACGGGATTCCTGAGCGTGGCGTTGTTGCGCTGATAGGTCAGCGCCACCAGCGTGAGACGGGCTTCATCCGCAAACGGCAACGGCGCGAACATCACCGGCCACGCCACGCTGAACATCGCCACGTTGGCACCGATCCCGAGCGCGAACGTCAGCACCGCGGCCAGCGACACCAGCCGGTGCGACCCCATACGGCGAACGGCAAGCATTCCGTCTCGAAGCAACTCCCTCATTTGTTCTCCTGCATCGAACGGTGGGGCTGACGAAGGGTGCAGCGGTGGAACGGTGCGTCGCAGCGCGTGAAACGCCTGTCGCCAATACCATCGCCTCGCCGGAGCACGGCCCATCGCACGGACGGTCTCGTCAAACTCTTCCTCGAGATCTCCGAGGGCAAATTCGCGTTCCTCAGCCGGCACTCTCAGGCCGGCCAGCCATCGGGCGAGCCGTGGCACGCCCCCACGACGTTCCGGCGGGGACGGCGTCATGACGTCTCGAACTGGTCCTCAAGGCCCTCGACCATCGCGGTGAAGGAGCGATAGGCCTGCCGCAGTTCCTTTCGGCCCGCCGCAGTCAGGGCGAAATGTTTGCGGCGGCGGCCTCCCCGTTCGGCGGTCGGCTCTCCGACCCGCGAGCGCACGTAACCTTTGCCCTCGAGGCGCTCGAGCGTCACATAGGTGGCGCTGATCGACAGCTCCCGGCCCGTACGCTGCTCGATCTCGCGGCGGATGGTGGCTCCATACGCGTCCGGTCCCAGACGGACCAGCGCAAACAACACGGCTTGTTCGAATTCACCCAGCATATGATTCACATTGTGAAACAAATGCTTGGACGGCAGCAAGAGCGAATAGGTTGGTTGATCAATCCGCTCGTAACGCCGTCAACGGATCCACTCTCGTAGCTCGCAGCGCAGGAACGAGGCACGCCACCAGCGCTACGACCAGCGCAGCCAGGGCCATCACGGCATACGTCGCCGGGTCGGTGGCGCTGGTGTCATACAGGAGGCTTCGCATGACCTGCGTGGCGCCGAAGGCCGCAACGATGCCGGCGATCACTCCCATCAGGGCCAGCACCAGGCCCTCCTTGAGGACCAGCGCAAAGACCTCACGCGGCCGGGCACCCAGCGCCAGGCGCACGCCGAGTTCGCGCGTGCGCTGTTCCACGGAGTACGCGATCACGCCGTAGATCCCTGCGGCGGCCAGGAGCGCGGCGACGACCGCGAACACGGCGAACAGCAAGGTGTTGAGGCGGCGCTCGGCGGTGAGATTGCCCAGCAACTGCTCCACGGTGGCCACATGGTGGACGGGCTGCGACGAATCGATTGAGGCGACCACGCTGCGGATCGACGTCGCCAACTGCGCCGGGTCACCTGCCGATCGAACCACCAGAGTCATTCCGCGAGAGGGCTGCTGAGGCATCGGCAGATACGTCTCAGGCCGTACCGGCGCGTCGTATCCCACCCGTCTCGTATCGGCGACGACACCGACGATGGTCATCCACTGGGCGTTCCCATCGGGCGGACCGTAGGTGATGCGGCGTCCCAAAGGCGAGTCGCCCGGCCAGAAGCGCCTCGCCATGGTTTCATTGATGACGACGACGGGTGGTGCATCAGCCGTGTCGCCCGCTGTGAACTCACGCCCCTTCTGCACCGGAATTCCCATCGTCGAAAAATATCCAGCCGCGATGGAATCCACCGGGACCTCAACGGCCTCGGCCGGCGTGAAGGCTGGCCGGCCTTCGATGCTGAAGACCGTGGAGTTGGGCGTGGCCGACAGAAACAGATCGGAAATCAATGAGGCGCCGTCCACACCCGGGATCGCCCGCACACGATCGGCCAGTCGCGTGAAGAAATCGGTCAGGGCTGGCGGTTGGGCATAGGCGTCCCCGGCCAGCGTGACTTCCGCCGTCAATACGCGCGCCGGATCGAAGCCAATATCAACGCGTTGCAACCGGAGGAAGCTCTGCACCATCAGCCCGGCGCCCGTCAGCAGAACCAGGGCCAGCGCCACCTGCACCACCACAAGCGAGCGGCGGACGACGCGTCCCACGCCCGATGACGCGCTGCGGCCGCCCTCTTTGAGCGCCTGACTGAGGCCGGTGCGGCTCATCTGGAGCGCCGGCACCAATCCGAAGACGAGACCCGTGAGAAGCGCGATACCGAAGGTGAATCCGACGACCCTGGCGTCCAGGGTGATGTCGGCCAACCGCGGCAATTCCGGCGGAGCAATCGC
>JBKJJZ010000493.1:0-7115 GCA_046597705.1 Vicinamibacterales bacterium
CCAGGGCAAAGACTGTCGCGTACACCTCTGGGCCGTTCATGTCTCCCGTGATCGGGCCGCCCGAATGGCCCATGGTCTTTGGATCGTGCCGTGTCAGGTCGCCGCTGATGCGGTCCCACTGCTGACCGTTGTTCGTGGTGCGCCAGACGTGCTGCGTCGCCGTGTAAAGCACGCGGGTGTCCACTGGGGAAAAGATGATCGGGAACGTCCACTGGATGCGCTCCACCAGGGAACTCGACGGTTCACCGGAGAACATCCGCGGATAGGGATGAACCTCACGATTCTGTCCGGTGCGGCGATTCGTGTACTCGAGCCAGCCGCCGTTCACCGCGCCGGCAAAGAACGCGTCAGGATCCTTCGGATCGGGGGCGATGTATCCGGGTTCGAAGCCTCCCGGGTTGTACATTTCCGGCGCGGCGCCGCCAGCGCGGCCGCCACGGCCTGCGCCGCCCGCGCCTTCATTGGGCAGGCACACGGTGTTGCCATCCTGCTGCGCGCCACACACGTGATATGGGAAGTGCTTGGTCGTGACCACATGGTAGTACTGCGGCGTCGGGTAGTCGCGCGCCGTGAACGGATTCGCGCCGGTGTAGGTGACGGCGCCGCCACTGTCGCTCGCATGCAAAATGTGTTTCGGATCCGCAGGGTCGATCCACAAATCGTGTGAGTCGCCGCCCGCAAAACTCGTCATGGTCTTGCCGCCGTCGGTGGACTTGAACGTGCCGACGTTCAGCAGGTAGACCGTGTCCGCGTTGGCCACATCGGCTGTGACGTGCGTGTAGTAAAACGCGCGCTGACGAATGTTGCGGCTGCTGTTGACCAACGTCCACGAGGCGCCTGCGTCATTCGAGCTGAACAATCCGCCGTTTGCGTTCTCAACGAGAGCGTAGACCCGGTTGGAATCGGCACCCGAGACAGATACACCGACGCGGCCGATCAGGCCTGTGGGCATCCCTGGAGCGCGCGTGATTTCGGTCCACGTTCCCCCGCCATCGATGGACTTGAACAGGCCGCTGCCGGGGCCGCCGCTCGACATCGTGTACTCGGTGCGGAAGGCCTCCCACATAGCGGCGTAAATGACATTAGGGTTCTTTGGATCGATCGAGAGGTCGATGGCCGCGGTCTTCGCGTCACGAAACAGCGTCTTCTTCCACGTCTTGCCGCCGTCAGTGCTCTTGAAGACGCCGCGTTCGTCGTTGGGCGCGCCGTGATGTCCGAATGCCGCGACATAGACGATGTCCGGGTTCTTCGGATGGATGCGAATCTTGGAGATGTTCCTCGCGTTCCTGAAACCGATGTGCGTCCAGGTCTTTCCGGCGTCCGTTGATTTGTACACGCCGTCGCCCGACATGATGTTGCCGCGAATGCACGTCTCGCCCATCCCGAGATACACGATGTCGGGATTGCTTTCCGAGACCGCTACCGCGCCCACCGACGAGCTGCCGACCTGGCCGTCCGTGACCGGGACCCAGGTCTCACCGCGGTCGGTCGTCTTCCACAGTCCGCCGCCCACGGCGCCGAAGTAGCCCTCGTTCGGCCTGCCAACCACACCAGCCACGGCCAGGGATCGGCCGCCACGATCGGGTCCGATTCCGCGCCACTGGAACAGGTTCAGATAAGGGGGCAGGCCAGTTGCTGCCTGTGGGGCAGCCTGCGGCAGCGCCCAGACACCAGCAAGGACCAATGCCAGCGTGACGCCGGCGAGAACAGAGTGGGGACGACGAATAACAAGAGCCATGTGCTTCTCCGCTCAGGAGCATAGCGGAAAACGCCGGGTGGCCGCGCGGGGGTGTTGATGGAGGCCTGAGCTACAAGCGCGCTGGCGACTGGCGGCGCAATCGAACCGTGACCGTCGTGCCCTGACCGAGCCGGCTGTTTATGGCAACCCGGCCGCCGTTGGCTTCGACCAGGGTGTTCACGATGGACAGGCCCAAGCCGCTGCCGTCTCCACGGGCCAAGCCGTCGCCACCCTGCCACCCGGCCTCGAAAGCCCGGCCCTGGTCTTCGGCACTCATACCGGGTCCGTTGTCGCTGACGCTGAGCCACACGGTATCGCCGTCCAAACCGCCGGCAAGGACCACCGTGGTACCGGGCGGGCAGTATTTGATGGAATTGCCGATCAAGTTGCCAAAGACCCGCAGCATCTGGGCGTAGTCCACCGTCAGGTCGACTTCGGGCAGGCTGCCCAGTTCGAGCGCGACACCCGCGCGTGTGGCAACCAGTTCCATCGTGTCGAACACGTCGCACATCAATGCCTGCGCCCCCATACGCTCCCGGCGCGGCCCCGCCGCAGCGTCGGACAGGCTCTCGTGAACCAGGTTGTCAATCAGACTTCGCATGACGCCGATGGCTCTGAGCATGCGCCCCGCCAGGACGCTTTGCGCAGGGTCCCCTGCACTGTGCAGTTGGCCGGCTCCCAGACCAATGATTTGCAGCGGTGTGCGCAGATCGTGGATCACGATCGCCAGTACTTTTTCTTTGGACAGCACCATCCCGCGTGCCCGGGCCGCTTCCTCGTTCGCTCGGCGCGCCACGTCGCGCAGGCCGAGTTCGCGCGACGCAGACATCGCCAGCTGGGTGATGATCGCCAGCTCAGTGGCCGTCCAGGCGCGGGGCTGGTGGTCGATGACACACAAGCTCCCGATCGTCTGCCCGTCCAAACGCACTGGCACGCCTACATAGGCACGAACACCCATGGAAGTGACCGTTGGTACCGCCTGCCATTCCTGATGGGCCTGGGTATCGTCGATGACCAGCGGTTCCGCCTGCGCCAGGGCGTGATGGCAAAACGTCCTTCCGGTGAGCTGCCGCTGGTGGGCGAGTGTGTCCGGAAAGCCGATCTGGCTTTTATAGAAATCGCGCTCCGCGTCCACGATAGAGATAAAGCTGGCGGGTGCCTTCAGCAGCAGGGCCGCCAGTCGAGTCAACGCATCGAATGCTTCTTCGGGCGGGCTGTCGAGCAACCCCGAGCGCTGCACGGCGGCGAGACGTTCAGGAGAGCGCAACAAGGCCGTCAACGCGGGCTGCGCCGCCTCACCGGAGCGAGGCACGGTCTGGTCTGCGTTCATCATGATGTTGCTTGGTCCGCCCTGCTTTCCTGGTCGGCCCCACGGCACGCGTTCAGGACCGGCCCCGGTATCATCGCACCCGCAATAGTCTGGTGCAACGCGAGGGTGGGGCGACTGAGCCCAGCCTACTTCGTGATGATTGCTTGCAGAAACTGCAGGGCGCGTGGATCTCTCGATTGCCCCAGGCCAGTCATTGCCTCGCGGCGAACGCTGGTGGCTGTGGGGGTCAGAGGAGTGGAGCGGGCGAAGTCCAACAGCGCCATCACTGCGCCTGGGTCGCGATGAAGGGCGATGGCGCGCACGGCGGCCGTCGCGATCTTGCTCTTGACGTCAACGTCCATCTTGTCGTCATTGGCGCGCTCTTTGAGCCACGACACGCTGTCGGCCCCGGAGACACCCGTCAACCAGTGCAGGTCACGGCCACCGACGTCCACGGGGCAGTCATCGGTGAGGGCCCGGAGGCGCTCGATGCGTTTGTCGATCAGGCGAACGAAGATCGTGACTTGCGTCCCGCCTTCGAGCTTCACCGGACCGGAGGGCGCGGGGAATTGGGGCGGCTTCTGGATGCCATCGGCCTCCTGCGGTTCCACCCGGCACCCGCGCACGCCACCCGTGTTGAAGTCATCCGAGTAGTAGCAGCACATGTTCCGCTCGCCATCGATCATCGGAACCTGCCAGGCCACCCACGCCGAGGCCGTCGCCTGGGAGGCGAGTGCGGCCACGTCGCGTGAGAGCGACGTGACCGCCTGTGACTTCACCTGGGCATTCTGAATCCGGGGCGTCTGGGCTCCAGCACTTGCGACGGCCATCACCACCGCGCCGACTATCGTCACTTTTCGCATCGCAGCCCCCTCGAACCTCGAACCTCGAACCTCGAACCTCGAACCTCGAACCTACTTGATGATCTCCAGCATGTAGTCCATCGCCGCCTTGTTGCGCGTCATGTTCGACAGCCGCGACACGATCTCGCGCTTCATCGTCATGTTGGTTTCCTTGCGCGCGATGGCGACCAGCGCCTCACCGTTGTTCTGGTTGCCCAACGCCGAGATGATGGCCTTCTTGTTCTCGACGTCATCTTCGCGCGCGTAGAGGTCCGTCAGCGCCGCCGCGGACTTGTCCGCGCGCATGCTGCCCAGGCTGCGGATGGCGCGACGGCGGATCTCGGCATCCTTCTCGCTCTTGATCACATCGCTGAGCCTGTCGGCCGCGCCGAGCGAACCCAGTCTCGAGAGGATGCTCATCTTCAGGTCGCGGTTCTGTTCCTTCTGGTAAATCGTCCAGAGGTCCTGCACCGCGCCGGCGTTGCCCAGTTCGTTCACGGCACTCTTGCGCAGTTCCAGGTCGGCCAGAGCCACGCTGTTGCCGCCGGCCACTGTGAGGAGATTCACCATGTCGCCGGACTGTCCCCATGCTTGAAGGACGGCCTTCTTGATCTCGACATCCTGCGTCGAGTCATAGATCTCGCGCAGTTCCGCGCTCGACGCGCCGCGCTTGCCACCGGTCGCAATGTAGCGAATCGCGTGACGCTGCAAGTCCGGGTTGCCGCCGCCTTTGGCGAGGCTCATGAGGATCTCGCGCGCCCGCGGCTGGGGACTCTGCGCCAGGACGAAGATCGCCTGTCGTTTCAGCTGGAGCGAGTTCGCCCCGTTGAGCACACCCTCAATCAAGGGAAGGGCGCGTTCCGGGTCTGAGTGCACCAGCGCGTTGAGCGCCAGCATCTTCAGTTCTTCGTCATCGGCCTGGTCGGCACGGACCGGCTGGCCCGAGGACTGGCGCACGGCCTGCTCGAGGACCGACGCATCCTTCAGGTAAGGGCTCTTCGGATACTCCTTCTTCAGCGCGCCCAGTGCGGTCGTCGCATCGCTGCTGCGGCCCAGACGGTAGAGGGCGTAGGCCTTGTGATAGGTGGCCGCATCTGCACGAATGCTCTTCTGCGATATCACCTGGTCGAAGCGCAGGATGGCCTTGTCGTAGTCGCGTCGCGACAGGAGGCTGAGACCCGCCTCATAGTTGCTGCTGCTGTTCGAGGCCATCGAGAACCCATCCTGCATGTCGAACACGTGCATGGGCGCCATATCCCATTTCATGGCGTTGAGCTGCATCCGGCTGTCTTGCATCGCGAACTTCGCGCGCTCCATCGCTTCCTGCACGTCAATCGTCTCGGCGGCGAGCAGTCCGCCAAGATACGGGTCCCCCCAGACTCCGGTGACAGGCCTCGGCGCCATCGGCGCCACCACCGGCGCTGGTGTTACAGGCGCGGGCGGGGCCTTCGGCGCGGGTGGCGGAACCACCTGGGCCAACACGGATGCCGGAATCACCAGCACAGCAGCAATCATCAGTAGTCGTTTCATCGGTCTCCCTCGCTCACAGTCGAAATGGTTTTCTGTCGTTCTCGAATCTCATCCGTCACGACCCGCACCTTGAAGATCAGGTCGTCATCTTCGATGCGCGTCCGCAGGGCATTCATGTCCTGCGCCCTCAGTGTCCGGGGGCTGCGGGCGATCTCTACCAGCACGGCCTCCAGGTCCTCCAGCATCGCGGCCAGCTGCACGTTGCCCGTGTGCGTGGCCGTTTGCCGATACAGCCGGCTCGACGAAAGCAGGTCGTCAGCCGTCTCGCGCTCAAATCCCAGCCGGACGGCGTCATTTGCCGGTGCGTTCATCAGTTCCACCAGGAGCAACTCGCTGCGCTCCAGGTGGTCGTCCATCGCCACAAGCAGCGCCCGCTCGGACTGGCTGGCCGCGGCCACCGCAGGACTCGCTTCCGTGCCGTTTTGTGCCGATTCCGACGGCGTGACACCGGGCCAATACCGTCCGATGGAAAACACCGCCAGCAACACCGCCGCCAAGGCTCCCGCCGGCACCAGATGCCGCAAGGACCACCACGGGGTTGGAGCCACGTTCATGCCCTCGAGCTGGCCCTGCACACGCGCCCACATCACGCGTTCGAAGTCCGCGGGAGGTTCCGGGACGGCAGCCGCATCCACGGCGGCCAGAGTGGTCCGGATCTGCTGCCACACCGGCTGGCACGTGGCGCACGTATCCAGATGCGCGGTCATCAGGCGCTCCTGGTCGGGTTCGGTGTCGCCGTAAAACAGCAGGACGAGCGCTTCTTCGTCCGGATGTTCGTTGTTCCTGTCCAGTTCCATGGTGTTTCTCTCCCAAGCCGCTCAGGCGTCAACTACCGCCCGGCCGCGAATCCCTGCAGTGCCACCCGCATCTTGCGGACGGCCCTGAAAATCGAGTGCTTCGTCGCGTTCGTCTTCATCCCGAGCGTGCTGCCAATCTCTTCAATCGAACAGCCGTGGTAGTGCCTCATCAGGAAGGCGGCGCGTTCCTTTTCCGACAACCCGCCGAGCGCCACTTGCAACTGCTCGCCAATCTGTCCCGCATAGACCAGGTCGTCCATTGAGGGTCCGTCGGATTTGGCCGCCAGCCGTTCGAGCACCTCGTCATCGCTCGTCGCCTGGCGTCGCGGCTTGGCTCGGAGAAAATCGACCGAGCAGTTGAACGCGATGCGGTAAAGCCAGGTCGAGACATTCGCGCGCGCCTCAAAGCGGCTCAACTGCCGGTAGGCACGAATGAACGTTTCCTGCACGACATCCTCAGCGTCTTCGGCGCGCCCCGTCATGCGGAATGCCAGCCGATAGAGGCTGCGACTATGCCGATCCACCAGCAGCCGAAATGCCTCGTGGTCTCCGGTTCTGGCCAGGGCCACGGCGGCGGCATCGTCGAGCTGCATCTGGAGGGGTTCGACGGGTCTGGGGGACATGGGGTTAGTTCACGTCAACATCTCGCCGATTCCTTCGGCCAAGGCCTTTTGGCGATAGCCGAGGTCGCGTTCAGCCTGCGAGCTGTCCAGCGTCCAGTCATAGCGAAAGATGTCGAGCGTCGCGCGCGTGAGTTGAGGCGGACGGCCGGTTACGCGGGCCCGGGTTTGGTCCAACCAGGCTACAGGCGGGCCGATCCACAGCGGCAGGCGGCGCGGAAGGGGGACGCCCTTCAGGCGGCGAACCACTTCAAACGGGCTCATCTGTGGAAGATTGGG
>JBKJJZ010000219.1:0-5722 GCA_046597705.1 Vicinamibacterales bacterium
CGGAGGCCGGGTCTTCAGACCCGGCGGACGCCCCCGATTCTCGACGCTGGACTCTGGACCCCATAAGCGTAATATTGTTACTCTTATGGCGCCACGCACCTCCGTCCCCGTTCTCGGCGAGTTCGAATTGCTCGCGATGCTCGCGGTCATGCAGCTCGGCGATGAGGCCTACCCGCTCGCCGTCGCGGACCGCATCGAGCAGCGGACCGGCCGCAAGGCATCACGTCCATCCGTGCTGATCACACTGGAACGCCTCGAAGACAAAGGGCTGCTGACTTCACGCTATGGCGATCCCACACCCGTACGCGGAGGACGCTCGAAGCGCTTCTTCGCGCCAAAGCCGCTGGCCGTGCAAGCCGTCCAGGCAGCTTTCGAACGTATCAATGCGATGACCGCCGGCGTTCCTACCTCGGTGAAACTTCGATGACCCGGCCCTCCTGGCTCGCGACGCAGTGCCTTCGCCTGGTGACTTCGGGACCCAGGGCGGAGGCCATCATAGGGGACGTCATCGAAGACCTCTCTCGCACCACCAGGGCCGGCCAACGAGCGTCCCGCGTGCGACTCGAGCTTGAAACCTGGCGCCATGTGATCGCCGAAGGCGCCGCGTTGGTGCCCTCCCGTCTGCGATCCGCGGGGTTTGTGGTTCGCGATGCCTCGCGATCCTTGCGGTCCACACCGGCGGTGAGTGTTTTTGTCATCGCGGTGCTGACGGTTGCTATCTCTGCTGCCACCATCACGTTCTCCGTCGTTGACGCCGTCGTGCTGCGCCCGTTTCCGTTCCCCGAATCGGGCAGGCTCGCCATGATTCATCTGCGCGCCGAACCCATCATGGGCACCTCGTCGTCGGCATTCATGTTCAACCGGTTCCGCGAGGGCGTCAGCGCGTTTTCTTCCCTCGCCGCAACGGTGGCCGGTCGCGAGCAACTGACGACGAAGGGCGGGCCGGAGCCGGTGCTATCGGCACGTGTGACGGCCAGCCTTTTCGATGTGTTGGGTGTGAGACCGGTGCTCGGTCAACCGTTTGATGCATCGCACGAGGTCACGGGCAACGATCAGGTGGCGATCCTCAGCTATGACATGTGGCAGCGCCGATTCGGAGGGGACGAGTCTGTCATCGGCAGCCGCCTCGCGCTGGCCAAACGGAGCGTGACGATTCTAGGTGTCCTGCCTCGAGGGGTTTCGTACCCCATCGGAGCGAACGATAGCCGCACGGAAATATGGATGCCGTACGTTGTGCCGGACGACGAACGATCGGGCGCGCAACTGAGTTCCTATCTCCAGATTGTTGGGCGCCTGGCTCCTGGCGCAACACTGGAAACGGCCAGAGCGCAGGCGGCCGCAACGCTCTCATCGGCCGTCGTTCCCGGGCCGAGCACTCTGAGCGGTCACCGGGTTGAGGTGCGATCCCTCTCCGATGTGCTGCTTGGCAAAGTGCGCGGCTGGATGTTGCTGGTGCTCGGCGCCGTGGTGCTCGTGCTGCTCGTGGCATGCGCCAACGTGGCCAATCTGCTGCTGACACGAGCCACACGCCGGGCTCGCGAGTTGTCGATCCGGGCGTCTATCGGTGCTTCGCGCAGGCATCTGGTGGCCACGATGCTCGTCGAGAGCCTGACGCTATCTCTGGTCGCGGCAGGCCTCGGTATCGGAATCGCGTATTTCGGCGTGGAGGTCGCGCGCAATGCGTTGCCGAAGGGCATCGTTCGCGCCAGCACGATCGCGCTGGACTGGCGCGTCTTCGTGGCGGCGGTGTCGGCGGCCATCGCGACGGGGCTGTTGTTCGGTGCCGTGCCCGCGTGGTTGTCGTCGCGTTCTGGCCTGGTGTCATTGCTCAAACAGAGTGCGAGCCAATCGACCATCGGAGGTTCCCGTTGGCGATCCGCGTTCCTGGTGGCGCAAGTGGCGTTTGTGGGGTTACTCCTGGTGGCCACCACACTATTCGTCACGAGCTTCGTGCGCGTGACGACCGCCGACCTCGGGTTTGAACGGCGAAATCTCTTGAAAGCATCCGGCGCGGAACTCACGGGTACCGTGGCCGACGTGATTCGCACGCTCGAGGCGCTGCCAGGCGTGGTTGCCGTCGGGGCGCACGCGAATGGATCCGCGCCGCTTGTGAGGGCGGGTGGGTTTGGTGGTGGGGCATCGGGTACGACGGGCTTCCCGGAGCCGCACCTGCGCAACGCGTCAGCGCGCTGTTCCTGCGAACCGCACCCGGGTACTTCCGAACCGCCGGGATCAGCATTCTCGATGGCCGGGATTTTCAGATCGAAGAGATGGGCCGGCAGGACCGCATCGTGATCGACGTGCTGACCGCCCACCGGCTCTTCGGCGATCGCCAGGCTGTGGGCGCGAGCGTCGCCTATGGCGCGAAGACCGCGGCAACGGTCATTGGAGTGGTGGCCACGGTTCTTGACCTCGGTCCCGAGGCAGCGCCCAACGCCATGATTTACTTGCCAACACGGTCTTCGGCAAGCGGGCACGCGTGGCTCGTGCGAACGGCCGGCGATCCGTCCGCCCTCGTGGCGCCTGTTCAGGCGGCGCTTGATGGTCTTGCGACGCCCGGAAGCACGCCTGTGCTCGCGCGGCCCATCGAGGAGGCTTTCCGCTTCGTTACCGCCGAACGCCGGTTTGCCGCCGGTCTCATGTCCATCTTTGGAGTCTTTGCGCTGATCATCGGCGCGGCCGGCATTTATGGCGTGATGCTCGCGATGGTCGTGCAACAGACGCGCGAGTTCGGCATTCGCCTCGCGCTCGGCGCCACGGCCTGGACCATCCTGTCCGGTGTCATCGGGCAAGCGGCCCGTCTGCTGATCCTAGGTCTCGCGATCGGCCTGCCGCTCGGATTCGTCGCATCGCGCGGCGTGGCCTCGATCTTTTTTGATGTGCAGCCGTCGGACTTGTCCACGTACGCGGTGGTAACGGTCATCACACTGGGCGTCGGGTTCCTGGCCGCTTTCCTTCCAGCCCGCCGAGCCGCGAGGGTCGATCCGCAGATCACGTTGCGATCGGAATAATTGGCGCGACCGTAGCCGGGAGCACGTAGGGCGTCCCTTTAGGGGCGCCAACTTTGGCGCGGCTGAAGCCACGCCCTACTTACGGCCTCGTCCCAGTACGTCCGCCCGCGACCACATTATCGATTTTGACGAAAAACTTCGTGACTTTTGACGAAGACCTACGTCACACTTCCTGGCACGCCATGACCGCCCGTTCGTTTGCGCGCGACACGCTTCAGGACGTCGGACTCTCGCTGCGCCTTCTGGCGCGCCAGCCGGGGTTCGCGGTGGTGGCGCTACTGACGCTGGCGCTGGGAATCGGTGCGCCCACGGCCATCTTCTCGACCGTGCACGCCGTGTTGCTGCGGCCGCTGCCGTACGTGGACGCCGGCCGCATCGTGCGGTTCCGAATCGAGTCGCGTAGCCCTCGGGGAGATGTCGGCTTTGATGCGCTGCCAGTCACGGAAGCACTTCGATGGGCCGGCAACACATCGACTCTGGAGATGCTGGCGCTGTTCAACGACAGCGCGAAGACCCTGACCACCGTCGACGGCCCGGTCAGGCTGACGGGCCTGGCCGCCACACCAAATCTGTTCGCCCTGCTCGGCACCGCGCCCGCGGCTGGCCGCCTGTTCGAAGCGGCCACCCGCGACGCGAGGCAAATCGTGCTCAGTTACGCCACGTGGCAACGCTACTTCAGCGGCAGCCCAGCGATCGTCGGCGCCTCGATCACCCTTGATGGACAGGCGTACTTGGTCACGGGCGTCATGCCCGAGGCCTTCGGGTTTCCCACCCCGGAGTCCGCGTTCTGGGTGCCGCTGCTGTTGGACACCGGTGGCGGCCGCGGCATGTTGCTGCCGGCGATTGCGAAGCTGAAGCCCGGAGCAAACGTGAACGCCGTGGTGGCGGAAGGCCAGCGACTCCTGGCCAAAGGCGACGACCCGCGTATTCAGCAGACACTGCTCGCTCGCACGCTTCAAGACCAGATGGTCGGCGGATTCGCGCGGATCCTCTGGGTGCTGCTCGCCGCGGTCGCGTTGGTGTCGGTCATTGCCACGGTGAACATCGCGCTGCTCCTGCTCACACGAGGCGCCAGTCGCGCGCGCGAGTTCTCGATACGACTCGCGCTCGGCGCGGGGCGCAGCCGCCTGGTGCGTCAACTGTTTGTTGAGGGCATGACGCTCGCCGTTCTCGGTGGGCTCGGCGGGCTCGCCGCCGGGGCGCTCGCGCTCAAGGCCCTGGTGCGCATCGCGCCACCTGATTTGCCTCGACTGCACGAAGCCGGTCTCGCTCCGCTGGTGCTGACATTCACGGCCCTTCTGGTCATCCTCACGAGCATCATTTTTGGCGTGCTGTCGGCAGGCCGGGTCATCACGGTCGATGGGATTCGTGCCCTGGCACGGGCGGCCACCGAATCCAGTCTGGTGCCCACGGTGGCCCCTCGACGCCGGCTCAATGCACTCGCGGCGGCTGAACTTGCGCTGACCGTCGTCCTGCTCGTCGGAGCGGGACTGCTGCTGCGGTCGTTCGTCAGCCTCGTGCTGGTGGACCAGGGTTTTGAGTCCAGAGACGCGCTCGCGGTCCAGGTCACACTCCCGTCAGCGCGTTATCCGAGTCCGGAGGCGAAACTGGCGTTCCATGCTCGCCTGCTCGAGCGAACCAGGGCTCTTCAGGGCATCGCCCACGCGGGCCTCACCACCTCGATGCCCAATCGGCAGCCCACGGGCCGATTCGCATACGACCCGGTTGGTTCGGATCCCCTTGCCGACCCATTCACGATGAAAGTGGCAGAGGTCCGGATGGTGAGCGCCGGCCTGCTTGAGGCCGTGGGTGTCCCGTTGCTGGCTGGACGCACCTTCCGTGACAGCGACACTGAAGGGTCGGAGCCGGTCATCGTCCTGTCGCACCGGCTGGCGATGCTTCACTTTCCGGATCGTGATCCGATTAGCGCGATGTTGTATTCCGAGTCAGGCGATCGCCGGGTGATTGGAGTGGTAGGAGATGTTCTGCCCGCGTCGCAGGAGGGCACGTCTGACCCGGCCGCGTACATTCCGCTCCTGCAGTCCAAGGGCGTGCTCTCATGGTCGGCCACGGTCACGTTAATCGTACGCGGCAAGGGAGCTGGCGCCGCGACCAGCGCACTGAGATCGATGGTGTCGTCTCTGGATTCCGAGATGGCGGTCTTCAACGCGCGAACACTCGATCACGAAGTGGCGGGCCTGGTGGCGGGACCACGGTTCAGCGCCACTGCCCTCGGTCTCTTTGCCGTGGTGGCACTCGTCATGGCCGCGATGGGCGTCTACGGCGTGATGGCCTACAGCGCCGGACAACGCACGAGGGAAATCGGAGTGCGAATGGCACTGGGCGCAACTCCCTCCCAGGTGCTCCGCGTGATCGTCCGGGACGGTGTGCTCGTGGTGGCCACCGGACTGGGCGCTGGTCTGGTCGCGGCGATCTGGCTGGCCCGCTCGTTGACGGGCCTTCTCCATGAGATCACACCCGCGGACCCGGTCTCGCTCGTCTCAGTGGCCCTTCTCCTGTCGGCCATCGGTGTGGTGGCCGTACTGATTCCAGCCAGGAGGGCGACACGCGTCAGCGCCCTCACTGCGCTTCGTCACGACTGACGCTCACTTAGGCGATGTGGGAGGAACAGAAATGGCGCCCCTGAAGGGACGCCCTACGTGTGACGACGCAATGTCCTTGTGCACGTAGGGCGTCCCTTCAGGGGCGCC
>JBKJJZ010000287.1:0-8735 GCA_046597705.1 Vicinamibacterales bacterium
GCCACGGCGCGCGCCGCCTACACGAAGGCGCGGGCGCTGGCTGCTCAACTGGGCGCGATGAGTGGCGCCGGCATTGACGAGTTCAAGGCCAAGCTCGAGGCGCTCGCTCCTGCGGCGGGTGGCGTTGGAGAGCGCGGCGGCGGCGGCGCGGGCCGAGCCGGCGGCTCCGGCGGCGGTGGTGCTGCGGCAGCGCCAACGCTACAGAGCGTAAGTGCAGCCATGCTCGCCGCATCCATGACCATGCAAGCTGCGGAGATGGTGCCCACGTTGCGCGAGGTTGAGGCGTCCAACGCGGCACGCAGGCAGTCCGCGGCCGTGATGGCAAAGTGGACGGCGCTCACCACCACCGAACTGACCGCGCTCAATGCGAAGCGCCGGGCGGCAGGCCTCCCTGTGATCACGATCGGCAAGTAAGGGAGCAAGGCCCATGCAACCCAGGGAACTCACCATCCGGGGACTGGTCCTCGGCGCGCTCATCACCACGGTCTTCACGGCCGCCAACGTGTATCTCGGGCTCAAGGTCGGCCTGACCTTCGCATCATCGATCCCGGCCGCCGTCATTTCGATGGCGATTCTCAGCGCCGTGAAGGATTCGTCGATCCTCGAGAACAACATCGTGCAGACGGTGGCATCAGCAGCCGGCACGCTCTCCGCGATCATCTTCGTGCTGCCGGGCCTTGTCATCGTCGGCTGGTGGACGGGATTTCCGTTCTGGGAGTCATTCCTGATTTGTGTGAGTGGCGGCGTGCTGGGCGTGCTATTCACGATTCCGCTGCGGCGCTCTCTCGTGACGCACTCTGACCTTCCCTATCCCGAAGGCGTGGCGGCAGCCGAAGTACTGAAGGTAGGTGCGGGCGCGCGTGGCGATGCGAACACGGATCCTGCTGAGGCGCGCGAGGGGTTGACGGCTGTTGTCCTTGGGTCTGTCGCTTCAGCAGGACTCGCGATCGTCGCGGCAACGCGAATCGTGGCCGCTGAAGTGAGCGGAGTCTTTCGCGTGGCTGGCGGCGCCGCCAGCGGCTACAGCATGGCGTGGTCGCTCGCGCTCCTGGGCGCCGGGCATCTGGTGGGACTGGCGGTGGGCCTCGCGATGCTGACGGGACTGCTGATCGCCTGGGTGGGCGCGGTGCCCATCCTGACCTACCTGCAGCCTTCGCCCGATGACGCCTCGTTCGCCTCACACACGATGACCATCTGGCGCACGCAGGTCCGCTTCATCGGGGCAGGTACGATTGGCGTCTCGGCGATCTGGACGCTGGCGAAGCTCGCTCGACCGGTGGTGGGCGGGCTCGTCAGCACGCTGCGAGCCTCAGGCGCATCCGCGTCTGGCGACCCACTCGACCGCGACATGTCACCGTCATGGATCGTGGGACTCGCCATCGTCTGCATGATCATCACGGGCTGGCTGGCCTACACGTTTGCCAGCGCCACGGCCCTCGCACCGTATGCCGTGCGTCTCACGCTCATCGCGGTGCCGTTCGTCTTTTTCGTGGGATTCATGATTGCCGGCGTTGCGGGTTACATGGCCGGGCTCATTGGCGCGTCGAACAGCCCCATTTCCGGCATCGGCATCCTCGCGATCGTGACGTGCGCGACGATCCTTACCTTTGCGGTCACGCCAACGCCCGAGAATCGGCCGCTGCTGGTCGCCTTCGCGCTGTTCATCACGGCCATCGTCTTTGCCTGCGCCACGATCTCGAATGACAACCTTCAAGATTTGAAGACAGGGCAGCTCGTCGGCGCATCACCCATGCGACAGCAGATTGCATTGATTGTCGGTGTGGCCGCAGGCGCCGCGGTGATTCCATCCGTGCTGAACCTGCTGGCCAAGGCGTATGGCTTTGCCGGTGCGGCAAACGTCGGGGTCGTGACGCAGAATCCGTTGCCGGCGCCGCAAGCGACGTTGATCTCGGCCCTGGCGCAGGGCGTGGTTGGCGGCAGTCTCGATTGGAAGATGATCGGCGTTGGCGCGCTCGTGGGCCTCGGTCTGATCATCATCGACGCCGTGCTGACCGCCAGCAAGAAAGGCAGCCTGCCGCCGTTGGCCGTGGGCATCGGGATTTACCTGCCGATGTCGGCCACCTTTGCGGTCGTCGTGGGCGCCGTCGTGGGGCATTGGTATAACAAGAAGGCCGCTGCATCGCCCGCACCTGCGCGAGCCGAGCGGCTGGGCACCCTTGTCGCGTCGGGTCTGATCGTCGGCGAATCCCTGTTTGGCGTCCTCAACGCCGGCCTCATTGTCGCGTCGTCCAACGACGCACCGATTGCGCTGGTGCCGGAGGCATTTGCGCCTGCGAAGATCCTTGGCGTCGTCAGCTTTATCGTCCTCGTGGTGTGGCTCTACCGATGGATGCTCGGGAAAGCTAGCGGGCCAACAGGACAGCCTTGAGGCGGCTGGCGTCCCAGAGGTCGCCTCTGGTGATGAGTTCGAGCCGTGTCCACAGTGCGGCCACGGCCGGATCCATTCCCGAGCTGTCGCCAGTCTTGATCGCCTGCCAGTAGCCGGCCGGAGTGGCGCGGTAGAAGTGCCCTGTCCGCCAGTGTGCCGGGTCCGTGATGGGCAACCGCGCCAGAAGCGGATCGGTGAGCGCCATGTTGTCGATGATGGTCGTTGCCGGCCCGACGCAGTATCCGAGCAGCCCAACACCATTCGTCGCGAAGAGGTTGAGAGTCAGCGGCGAGCATTTCTGCGGCCAGTCGATCATGCCCAGCACGAACGGGATGCTTGTGCCGTCCTCGTCAACCACGGAACTCGACAGGCCGCCCGGGTACAGCCTCAACGTGCGTGACGGGTCGGACATCAGACCTGTGCTGGGGCTGTAGTATTCGCGCTCGTTGTTGATGCCATGGTGGGCAGTGAAGTCGTGCGCATCCTTGACGGACGGCCGCACGACGTAGCGGTCGGCCACCGCGACGGCGACCAAAGCACAGAGCAGAATCAGCGCCCCGCGCGCTGGCAGCCGGCGGAACGTGTCGAAGAGCGCGGCGACTGCGATGAAGACGGCGGTCGCGAAGAAACGGCCGTTCATGAAATCGCCGCCAACCCAGAGCACGTACGACACCTGCGCCGCGCACCCCAGCGCCAGCAGCGCCGGCCTCAGCGCGCCGGGATCAATCGACCCGCGTCGCCACGCGCGCAGCGCGCCTCGCCCACCAATCACGATGGCGCTCAACACGAGCACAAAGCCGGTGAAGTCAAAGAAGACAAATGACCCGAGGTAGTGCCAACCCTGCGTCAGATATTCAGAGAGTGGGATGCCGGTGTTGAGCTTGGCGTACTTGGTATTGGGGAACACGAACCCGTAGTAGAACAGCGAGAACGCGAACCAGACCAGCAACGGGCTGAGCGCCTGCAGAGTTTCGAAGCAGAGCGACTGGCGGCGGAATCGCCACGCCGTGTGTGCCAGCATCGGCGCGATGATCACGGCGTTGTCGAGCCGAGTGAGCAGGCATAGCGATGCGATGAAATAGAAGCGAAACAGGCGAAACTTCTCTTCGGGCCGGAACCACTCGGAAAGCAACCATGCCATTGTCAGGAAGCTCAACGGGTTCTCCAGACCGCAGATGACGAAGTCATCGAAGGTGCGCGAGAGCGTCAACGGCGCGATGACGAGAAGCGCGCGATGCCATCGCGTCGCCGGCGCCAGGCGGCACAACAACGCGACCGATGCGACGCCGCAGATCGCGGACAGAACGATGGTCAGGCGATAGATGTTTCCGGCGAACAACGCGAAGGCACAATGCAGGAGCAGCCACAGCGGGTGCGTGTACACCTGCACTCGCTCGGCCACGTTCCAGCGCAGCCCGTATCCATGGATGAAGTTATCGACCACACGGAACGTGATGTACGCGTCTTCCGCCACCCAGGCAAAGCGCAGCACGTAGATGAAGCACGCGAGACAGAACAGGACGAACACGGTCAGACCGAGCACCGTCTTCGGAGCCGGTGGTGCGCGGTTGCTGCGAGCCTGCCGGGTGCGTTTGCCCATCGGGGCCTCATTATTGCCGTGTTCGCGTCCTCTCATGCCGTGGCATAATCGGGCGTTCCCAATTCACCCTATCGGAGGACTCGACGCATGCGCACTTTTGCAAGACTCGCCACGCTGTTCCTGCTGGCCATCGCTTCGGTGTCAGCGCCGCTCTCGGCGGGTCTGGCCCCTGTTGTTGGTCCCTCGTTCTCAAGCATCGGTCCACTCACGTTCGCACCCGATGGGACGCTGTTCGCGGCCGATCGTACGGCGGCGTCAATCCTCGCCCTGAAGCTTGGTCCCCAGGCGTCCGGCAAGGTCGCCGGCACCAAGGACGTGGAGTCCGTTGATACGAAGATTGCCGCGCTGCTCGGCACGGACGCGGCGGGCATCACGATTACGGACCTGGCCGTTCACCCGACCTCGAAGAACTCGTTCATCGCGGTGATGAAGGGCACGGGGCCCACGGCTCAACCCGCGCTCGTGCGTGTCGACGGCGCGGGCGACATCAGCCTGGTGGCCTTCGACGCCGTTGCCTTCACCTCGGTGGCCCTGCCGAACCCGGCAGCCGCGGGCGCCAACGGCCCTGGCCGCCGCGCCCAGTCCGTGACTGATCTGGCCTTCGTCAATGGCCGCCTCTACGTGGCGGGTCTGTCGAACGAAGAATTCGCATCGAAGCTGTGGTCGGTGGGATATCCGTTCGCCAGCGTGGACAACGGCGCCAGCATCGAGATCTACCATGGCAACCATGGCGCACTCGAGACACGCTCGCCTGTGATGGCCTTCGTGCCGTTCACCATCGGCAGCGAGTTGAATATCCTCGCCGGTTACACGTGCACGCCCCTCGTCAAGATTCCCGTGCAGGATCTCAAGGCCGGCACCAAGGTCGTGGGCACCACGATCGCGGAGTTCGGTGCGGGGAACCAGCCGCTCGACCTGCTGGTGTACAGCAAGGGTGGCAAGAGCTTCCTTCTGATGTCGAACTCTAAGCATGGCGTCATCAAGATCGGGACGGACGGCTTCGCCTCGGCAGCACCGATCACCGCGCGGGTCGGCGGCACTGCGGGCGTGCCGTTTGAGAGCATCGGCGCGATGGCCAATGTGGAGCAGATGGATCTGCTCGATGCGGGCCGCACGATGGTGATTGCGCGCGGCGCCGCTGGACGCAACCTGACGACTGTCGTTTTGCCCTAGAGTGCGTCTGTCTCGCCTCTGCCTGCTCGGCTGGCTGGCGACGGTCACGGCCTGCTCGGGAACTCCCTCACCGGAGTTTCCGGGCGGGCCGTTTTCCGTTGCCCTCGCCACGGACACCACCACGCAGCGGCCACTCGTTCGCGTGACCGGGTGGTCCTCAATCGAACTCGGGCACCTGCGCGCCGGCAATCGCCCGCCCTGGGAAGAGATGTTTCAGGTCAGTGTACCGGGCGCGGGCGCCATCGGAGTTGCCGGCACGTATCGGGTCACCCCAGATGCGGTCGAGATGGTGCCAACGTTCTCACTCGACCCTGGACGTGAGTATCTCGTGAAGATCAATGTCGTGGGTCTTCGCCCGCCCCGCACCAACCCACGCTTCGAAGGGCGCGTCCGCCTTCCAGCCACGCACGCCACACCAAGCACCCGCATCTCATCCATCTATCCATCGTCATCAACGTGGCCGGAAAACATCCTGCGCTTCTATCTGCATTTTTCGTCGCCCATGTCAGGCACGAGCGCGATTGGCCATGTGCGGCTCGTGGACGAGAACGGCGCCGAGATTCCCGATGCACTGCTCGAAGTGGACGTGGACCTCTGGAGCAGCGACTACACAAGGCGCACGGTCTTCTTCGATCCCGGCCGCGTCAAACGCGGCATCAAGCCAAACAGGGAACTGGGACGGGCGCTGGCCGCCGGCCGCAAGTACGCGATCGTCGTGGACACGTCGTGGCGCGACGCCCTGGGTCAGCCGCTCTCGCAGGAGTTCCGCCATGCATTTACGGCGGCATCGCCGGTTGAAGCGCCCCTCGATCCGGCCGCGTGGTCGATTGTGCCGCCCCCCCAGGGCACTCGCGACCCGGTGCTCGTGCGGTTCCCGTGGGCCCTCGATGAAGGCTTGTTGCATCGCGCCCTTGGAGTGAGCGATGCAAACGGCCGGCCGCTGGAGGGCACCATCGAGGTGGGAACGGACCAGTCGTCATGGACGTTCACGCCCGCCGCACCGTGGCGTGCTGTGGCGCACTCGCTCGTGGTGCTGACGCTGCTTGAAGACCCGTCGGGCAACAAGGTCGGGCAGGCGTTCGAGTTTGAAATGTTCAAGGCACCAAAGAACGCGGAGGCGGATCGATTGACCCTGCCCTTCCGGCCCCGCTAGTCCGCGACGGTCACGCGATTCTTGCCGTTCCGCTTGCTTTCATAGAGGGCCCTGTCAGCCGTTTGATAGACGTCGGCGCCCGACTGGAATCCCGGTTTGATCGTGGCTACGCCCAGGCTCACCGTGATTGGAATCGGCGTGGTGCCGTACGTAAACAAATGGCTGGCAATGCCCTTGCGAATCCGTTCGGCCACGACACTGGCATGGTCCAGGGTCGTGTTGGCAAGCACGATCAGGAATTCTTCGCCCCCGAAACGTCCGGCGAGGTCACGCTGGCGCAGTCCGAGCGAATTGATCAGCGAACCCAGGGCAGTGAGCACGTAGTCGCCGCAGGAATGGCCATTGGTGTCGTTGACCTTCTTGAAGTCATCGATGTCGAAGTACAGGACGGACATCGGCGTGTGGAGCGCCTTCGCGCGTTTGAACTCCACCTCCAGGACCTCCGAGATGTACTGACGGCTGAACAAGCCCGTCAACGTATCCCGGTGCGCGGCGTCCGCCATGTGGATGTGGTACAGCGTCTCGAACTGGCCGGCGGGCAGATACTTGAGAATCGTGTTCCCAATCCTGACCATGTCCTCCTTGGCCAACTCGACCTTCTCGCCGCGAATCAGTTCGTCGTTCACGAAGGTGCCGTTCCTGGAGTCCATGTCCGCGACATAGATCCGTTCACCATCAAGCGTGATCTGCACGTGATTGCGGCTGACATTGGCGTCGTCCACCTGGATGTCCACCCCGTTGCCACGGCCCACGATGAACGTGTTCTGGCCTTCGAGAAGAAATCGCTTGCCCTGGGGAATACCCCGAATCACGATGAGGACAGGAACCGTGGACTTGGATAGTTCACGATCAATATTGACGCCCTCAATCTCGAGGTTTAGGTTGCGTGTAGTGTCGGTATCTCCCGACACGCCATCGCCTGGTCGGTCATCATCGTCCTGATACGAGTCGCTCATCCGCCGGTGATTCTACACTGCCAGGCTTGCACCACTTTTGTGCTACGTCTTCTCCACTCACTTCCGGACATCGCGACCGTAATAAATGTCCGCAGGGATGCGGTGGCTGGCATAAACACGGTCCAGCAGGTCATAAAGCGCCGGGTCATAGGTCTTCAGCGAATCCGGCGTCCACAACCGTTCGCCGGTCGGTGCCGACCACGCAAAGTTGGACCAGAACCACCACTGCGTCCCTTCAGCCCAGTACTCGGCCACGGTGTTCTCCGCGTAGTGTCCCTTGAACAGTCCCTTCCCTTTGGCGGCGTCGTAGGCCTTCTGAATCTCCGCGTGAAAATCGGGCGCAACGGTTCGCAGAGCACTCATGATGCCGTGCGAGAACTCATGCACCAGGATGTGCTCACCGTAATAGCGCGTGCCCGGAATGCCGAGGAGGTTTTCTTCGCCGCTGGTGGTGTAGCGTCCACCCAGGCCACGCGCGCGCTTGTTCCAGTACTCCGCGTCGGTCATCGAGGCAATGCCACCAGGCTGGTTGTAGCGCTCACGTTCGCCGGGCGTTAGTCGCCGGTCATCAATCGCCGGCTTCTTGTAGTCCTGGTACTCGGGCAGGTCGGCTTGACCCTGACTTCGGCCAATAATGCCCACGCGATAGTTCTGGCGCACCATCTCTGCCCGCACGTCCGGACGCTTGAGGAGCATGTAGTTCACGATGTCGCGCGCGACGAGCACCGCCGTATCCTCCACCGCCTCGCCGGCGATGATCGGAATGCCGTAGGCGTCGGCGTATTTCTCATAGAACGGGTCAAGTTTCAATGCGGCTGGCGGCGGGCCGACGAACAGACTTTCAATCGACGTCACGTCCGGTCGCGCCTGGCCACCGACTTTCACCAGCATCGCTCCGTGCGCCGGCACCGTGGTGGAGAACGAGTCGGCAAAGACTCCAAGATCCCGGTGACGCCAGAGATCCCTCACCGTCTGACGACCAGTGGCACCCACGTCCGGCCATCGCGCGGTGACCGTGGCGGCCTGCAAGCCACGGTTGAAGAGCGCAACCGCGCGGGTGCCATCCGCCAGAGGCCGCGCCCATACCTCCAGCCGATCCTGTTGCCAGACTCGCTGGCCGGCCTTGCCCAGCATGTCCTGGTTGACCTCGAGCACTTCATGGTTCGTCATCAAGTCGGTGGTGAACTTGTCGAACTGCGCCATGTCGGCGCCGATCAGCAGCGGCGCCGCCTGAATCGTCCAGAGCGAGATGTGCGTAATCTGCTCGTTGGGGCTGAGACGCGTGTCGTGAATATCGGGCCCCCAGCCAACCTTGCCGATCACCAGCATGTCCGGGTCGGTCCAATGCCCGGGCTTCGACCACTTCACGTTCTCTGATTGCCGGAATCCCACGGCCGCCATGTTCGACCAGACATCGGTCAGGTCGCCCGTTGTCCGCCGATGTGCGGGGGAACTATTGGCGGA
>JBKJJZ010000297.1:0-3556 GCA_046597705.1 Vicinamibacterales bacterium
GTACGCCTCCGCATCCACCCGCGAATGCCTGGCGATCTCGCGAAACGACTGTGCGTGATCGTTCGTGCGCCAGAGATAATCGCCGCTGGGCATCGGCGTGAAGGTCCCGTCGAGCGGAAGGATTTCGAGGCCGTGTTTGGCCAGTTCCAGTTCCCGGATGATTTCCGGCCGCAGCAGCGACACCACGTACGAGCACACCGAGTACTTGAACCCCGGATAAATCTCCTCAGTTACGGCGGCGCCGCCCACCACGTGCCGGCGTTCGAGCACCAGCACCTTTCGGCCCGCGCGGGCGAGGTAGGCCGCGGCCGTCAGGCCGTTGTGCCCGGCGCCTATGACGATGGCGTCGTACTGCTGGGACATGCCCGGACATTGTACCGACAGTTCGTGGTTCGGGGTTCGAGGTTCGAGGACCCTGGACTAATATCTCGTATGCCCGTTGGGACGCCCTTTCACGACCGGACCTCGGCCCTGTGCCAGAGCCTCAACTACAGGGACTGGGCGGGTTATTACACGGTCAGTTCGTACGAAACGCACCACGAGCACGAATACAACGCCATCCGGAACGGCGCGGCACTGATCGATATCTCGCCGCTCTTCAAGTACCTGGTGACCGGCGTGGACGCGATTGCACTTGTTGATCGCGTGATCACCAGAGACGCCCGGCGCCTTCAACACGGCCAGGTCGCCTACACGCCGTGGTGCAACGAGCACGGGCAGGTGCTGGACGATGGCACCGTGACGCGGCTGGCGGAACACGCGTTTCGCTGGACCGCCGCCGAACCCAACCTCCGCTGGCTGCGCCAGCAGTCAGCCGGCCTGGACGTTCAGATCGACGATGTGTCTGAAGAGATCGCGGCGCTCGCAATTCAGGGGCCGACGGCGGCGGCACTGCTTGCGAGGGTGGCCGACGCGGACATCGAGGGGCTGAAGTACTTTCGCATGACCAGCGGCACTATTGCGGGCGCGGATGTGGACATCTCGCGGACTGGTTACACCGGTGATCTCGGCTTCGAAGTCTGGATGAAGCGAACCGACGCCACCGCGGTGTGGGATGCCATTGCCGCGGCGGGACATGCGTTCGCATTGCGCCCGGCCGGCATGCTGGCGCTGGATGTTGCGCGCATCGAGGCGGGGTTGTTGCTGATCGACGTGGACTTCGTCAGCGCGCGCAAGGGGATGACCGCAGCGCAGATCTATTCACCGTTTGAATTGGGGCTCGGCCGCCTGGTTGATTTCAACAAGGAGCGGTTCATCGGGCGCGATGCCCTGGCGATTGAATACGCCGCCCCACCCAGGCGCCGTATTGTGGGCCTCGCGATCGACTGGACGGCCGTAGAGCGTGTCTACGACGCCGTTGGCTTGCCGCCTCTCGCACAGGCGGTCGCCTCAAGAGTGGCGGTACCTGTCTACGCGAACAGCCACCAGATCGGCCGCATGACTTCGTCAACGTGGTCGCCCGTGATGAAGCAGATGATCGGCCTCGCGACGATCAATGCATCGCATATGGCCCCGGGCAGCCGGGTTGAGGTTGAGCACACCGTCGAAGCCGTTCGCCACCGCGTGCCGGCGACGGTCGTCGCCACGCCGTTCTTCAACCCGGCGAGAAAAACAGGAACAGCTCCCCGGAGGCCGGGTCTTTAGACCCGGCGAGCGCCCCAATGCCACCTTCCGCTTCAAACACCCAGCCTCCGGAGCGCTTGCGGCGCGAACTCGGGAAGTGGGACCTCACCGCCATCGGCGTGAATCAAGTCATCGGGGGCGCCGTCTTCCTTATGCCGGCGCTGCTCGTGACGCAGATTGGCGCCTGGAGCGCGATCGCCGTCGCCCTGGTCGGCATTCTGGCGATGCTCATCGCCCTGAACTTCGCAGAAGCCGGCAGCCGGTTTGATGGCACGGGCGGCGCCTATCTGTACACCCGCGCGGCATTCGGCCGATTCGCCAGCTTCGAAGTGGGCTGGATGATGTGGGTGACGCGCGTGACCAGCTGGGCCTCGGTGGTGAACGGCCTGACCGACGCGCTGGGGTATTACTGGCCCGAACTTCGCGCCAGTCAGCCTGGATTCGCGCGCGAGGGACTCATCACGGTTGTGGTGCTCACGATCATGGCCATCAACGTCATTGGCATCAGGCAAAGCGCGTGGGTGGTGAACGCGCTGACGGTGGGGAAACTCACGCCGCTCGTGATCTTCATCCTGCTCGGGCTGCCATACGTTTCGTTCGATGCGTTGCGGCCGGAAGTGTCGCTGACCTGGGCGCAGATCTCCGCGTCGGCGTTGTATCTGATCTTCGCGTACGGCGGTTACGAAGTGATTGGCGTACCGGCAGGCGAGACACGCGATCCCAGGCGTGCGGTGCCGTTCGCGATGATCACCACCATCATCATCGTCGGCATCGTCATGACGCTGGTGCAGGTGGTGGCGATGGGAACGCTGCCGAACCTGGCCGCGTCACGCACTCCGCTTGCGGATGCCTCTCTGTTATTTCTTGGCGTCTGGGGCGCGATTCTCATGACCACGGGCGGCGCGGTCTCGATGACGGGAAACAACATGGGCCAGGCGCTATCAGGTTCCCGGAATCTGTATGCGCTTGCGGAGCAGAACGATCTGCCGTCGGCCTTCGGCTACGTGCATCCAACGTTCCGGACTCCGGCGGTGGCGATTGTTTTCACGGCACTCGTGGCGTTGGGGCTGGCGCTGTCCGGAAACTTCGCCACGCTTGCGGCCAGCAGCGCCGTGAGCCGATTGATTGTGTATGCGGGAACGTGTGCGTCGGTGCTGGCCTTGCGTCGAAAAGGACCGGCCGCGTTTACGATTCCAGGCGGTCCGGTCGTGCCTGTCGTGGCCCTGGTGATTTCGCTGGCGATTCTGTTCGGAGCCTCGCCGCTGCAGCGTCGCGTCGGGCTCGTGGCCCTGGTGGTGGGCGCTGCGCTGTATCTCGTGGCTCGGTGGAGATCCCGATGAAGCTTGTGTGGATGATTGTGACGGCAATGTGCGCGATGATGGTTCCGATGGTGGCTCAGGCGCAGATGGTGATCGTGATGAGGCATGCCGAGCGCGCCGATGGCGGTGTGGCGCCTCCATCGATGGCTGGCAGTTCCGATCCGGAATTGTCGGTAGTTGGAAAGGCGCGCGCGCAGAAACTGGCGGCGATGCTCGGCGACGCGGGTGTCGTGGCGATCTATACAACGCAGTACCGCCGGACGAAGGACACGGCGGCGCCATTGGCCGCCAAGATTGGCGTGGTGCGGGAAATCATGCCCTCTGCCCAATCGATGTCCGCCCTGGTCGCAAAGATCAAGGCGCACAAAACCGGCGCCGTGCTCGTGGTCGGGCACTCCAACACCGTGCCCCAGATCGTGAAGGCCCTGGGCGGGTCCGTCGTGACCGTGGGCGACGACGAGTACGACAGCCTGTTCTTTGTGGCCGCCAACGGGACAACGACCCGTATCCGGTTTAAACCATAGGACTTAAATGACGTCGGGAATCTTTTTCGCGCAAAAAGATTCCCGACGTCTTTTTGGGAGCAGTGATGAAGATTGCGATTGTCGGGGCGG
>JBKJJZ010000351.1:0-16545 GCA_046597705.1 Vicinamibacterales bacterium
CTACGCCTACGTCTAGAGCGCGTCAACGTACTGCAAGCACTCAAGTCCGAATAGGAAATATGCCCAACACCAAAGAAATGCTCGTTGCAAGGCCGATCCGCCTCTGGCCCGGCGTCGTCGCCGCCGTCCTGCTGATCTTCTTCAGATCTGTTCTTCCAGCGGTTGCGCCGAACATTTCTTTGGTGTTGGGCATATTTCCTATTCGGACTTGAGTGCTTGCAGTACGTTGACGCGCTCTAGACGTAGGACGTCTACGCCTACGTCTTGTTCCCGCCGATGGCGCCCCTGAAGGGACGCCCTACGTACTACGGCCTGTTCCCGTCGATGGCGCCCCTGAAGGGACGCCCTACGTACGGCCGGGGCGTACGGTACGTGGGGCGTCCCTTCAGGGGCGCCGGTTCAGGAGTCCTGCCAGATGATCGACGTGATGCACCACTCGCCATCGATGCGGACGAAGTGCATCGACTTCATGCCCTCGCCACTGAACGGAACGCCATTCAGGTGGCCCTCTTTGCGGTAGCGGAGCGTGCGGCAGGCGATGCCGCCAAAGACCAAGGTTGACGCGTCAACTTCCCACTCGTGGAAGTTAGTCAGCGTGCCATCGGTGAGCAGCACCTGCCGAGGCTCCAGGAACTGGCTGACCGACCATGTCTCAGTGGCTGCAGCCGAATTCCTGACGACGATGGCTCCAGGGACGAAGAGGGCCTTGAGCGCATTGAGATCGACGATGGCGCCACCACGATTGTCAAAGGCCGCGAAAAATCCGAGGACGAGTGAATCGATCGACGTCTCGTGGGGGTCAAGCTTCTGAATCCGCTGGAAATGGCGACCGCCTTCGAACGGCGTGGCCAGCCAGGCGTCCACGATGCGGACCGCAAGTTCCACGGAAACCATCCGCTCGCCCAGCGAGAGCATATTGGCGTCGTTGTGCGACCGCGCGAGCCGGGCGGACTCCTCGTTCCAACACAGCGCGCAGCGAACGCCAGAGTGCCGGTTTGCCGCCATCGCCTCGCCGTTGCCGGACCCCCCGAGCACAATGCCTCGCTCACATTGCCCGCTCGCAACCGCGGCAGCGGCCGGGTGAATAAAGTCGGGATAGTCCACAGGGTCGGGGGATGACGTGCCGAAGTCCACCACGTCGTGTCCCGAGTCCGCGAGGTGGCGGACAATCTTCACCTTGTGTCGGAATCCCGCGTGATCGGACGCGATGGCTATTCTCACAGGCTCCTTAGAAACGACGCGCGTTCGACCGTATCAGGGCGGTCCGCCCACTCGTCCACAGCCCAGGGCAGGCGCCACGTCCAGTTGTGATCGCCCACGGTGGCGGGCGTGTTGATGCGATCGCGCCATCCGAAGACATCCTGGATCGGAAAGAACAAGTGATCGGACGCGGCGGTCGCCATCAGACACAAGATAGCGTCGCGAAGCCCGTCTGACCACGGGGCTGATGGATCGAGTGCGGCAATCCCCGCGCGGTGCAACACTTCCGCCAAGGCGTGCCGGTCTTCCAGCGCCGCTTCCTCCCACCAGACGGCCAGGGTTTGCGTATCATGAGTGCCGGTTGTCGCAACCGACCGTGCCGGATACTGGGAAGGACTCACGAACGGCCGGCCCGGCAAATGCCAGTGGCGCTCCCAGCGCAGCACCTTGTAACCGCCGACGCCGAGCTCAGTGATCGACGCGCGCACGAAGTCAGGTACCGTGCCCAGATCCTCGGCCACCACATCAACGCCGGACTCGATGAAGGCGCGCATCGCGCGGTCGCCTTGCCAAGCCTGCGTGGGTTCATCCGGAGGCAGGAAGAACCGCTCGCCGGTGGGCGCGGTGCCATACGTGCGATAGAACCCGACGAGGTGATCGACGCGAAACCCTTCGTAGAGCGATGCCATCCGCCGCGCGCGCTGCCGCAACCAGGCGAAGTCCGATTGGTGCACCGCATCCCAGCGATACATCGGCAGGCCCCAGTCCTGGCCGGTATCACTGAAGGCGTCGGGCGGCACCCCGACGGACACGTCGGGAAGGAACTCGTCCTGCCGCGCCCAGACGTCCGCGCTCTGCGCATTGACGACGAAGGGAAGATCGCCAAAAAGAGAGACGCCAAGGGCCTTCGCCGACTGCCGGGCATCCTGCCACTGCGTGTCCGCGATCCACTGCACGTACTGCTCGAACAGAATGCGCCGCACGAAGTGGCGACGCGCCTCGGCAAGTGCGGCGGGCTCTCGCCTGGCAATGGCCGGCGGCCAGTCCTGCCACTTCCTTTCGGGCCACTCCGCCGCGCACGCCTGGAACAGGGCGTAATCATCCAGCCACCACCGCTCGCGCGACATGAATGCGGCAAACGCGCCGGCACGAAGGGTGAGGTTGTTCCACTCGCCACTGAGGAAATGCTCGAAGGCCGCCCACAGCGCCCCGTGCTTCAGCCGGCGAACTACGGCAAACCGCACGGACTTGCTTTGTTTCGCGCCCAACAGGCTCTGCCGCGCCTCGAGGGGCCACTGCTCCACGCCCCCGGCGCGCGCGAAATCCTCCATGGCGGACAGCGACACATAAATGGGATCGATGGCCATGGCTGAACAGGCCGAATACGGCGAGGCCTGCTCCTCTCCACCTGCCATCGTTCCGACCGGTAGCAGCATCAACTGATCGCAGCCGGCCAACTGGAGCCAGCGCGCCATCAGTGCCAGATCTGGAATTTCGCCGATGCCCCAGCTGCTCAAAGACGGCATCGATGACAGCGGCAGGCAAACGCCGCGGTGACGAGTCACAACGCCGCCACGAGATCGAGCACGCTCTGTATCGCCTCCTCGAACGCTTCAGGCGGCGGCAGCAGGCTCACCACGATGTGGGCGCCGCGCTGGATCTCGAAGAAATACCCTGGATGGACCACCACGTGAGCCTCGTCGAGGATGCGGCGAACCAGCGCTTCCTCGCCCACCGTTTCCGGCACCTCGATCACCACGGACCACCCGCCTTCTGGCTCGATGACCCTCACCGACGGATAGGCCTTGGCCCGGCGTTCAAGCTCCTGGTAGTTCTGCTTCACTCTCTTCCGAATCGCGTCGCGCATCTCTTTGCCGCTCGCGATGAGTTCCGCCGCCGCCACCTGCACTGGCGTCGAGACCGACAGGTAGGTGTCACAAATCAGTTCCAGCCGTTCCATGGCGACAGCCACCACGTCGTCGGGCCCACTCACCACCATCCATCCGAGTTTGAGCTGAGGCAGTCCAGCGGATTTCGATAAGCCGCCGAGCGTGAAGGTCAGGACGCGCGACTCACCCAGCATCGAAGCTGCGTCTGGCCGGGGGTGGATCGGAAAGTCGGCAAACACTTCGTCGGAAATGATCGCGTACTGGCCCGCCTCGGCAAACTCCACCAGCCACTCGCGATCGTCGCTCCGCAACATCGACCCTGTCGGGTTGTTGGGAGAGACGACCAGAATCGCGCGCGTGCTTGGACCGCACCCGCCCTTGAGACTCTCGCGGTCGATGGACCACACCGCGTGTTCTTCCAACTGATACGGAAGCGGCTCCACTGAATCGAGTTGCGTGAGCAGTCCGAACAACGGATAGCTGGGCTCGGGCACACGCACGCAATCACCGGGATTGCAGAGAAGCTTGAACAGAATGCTGTAGGACTCACTGGTGCTGGCCGTGAGCACCACCCGGTCGGCACTCACCTTGACGCCGGATCTCGACGCCTCCGCGGCCACCGCCTTGCGGGCGGCCATCAGACCAAACGGGGCCGGCTCGTACGACAAACACGCTGGATCCGCGAGGCCGGCGATCAGATCCGCGGGATACGCCAATCCCACTTGCGTGGGATTGGTGACGGTCAAGTCAATCAGGGGCACACCCTTCCGACGGAGGTCGGTGAGCGAGACGGTGAAGGCATTTAACTCGAGATGGGGCGGCAGGCGGTCTGAAAACACGCCTTCAGTTAATCACGGCAGCGGGTACGTACGTCGTCTCTTCAGGGGCGGCGCATCGGAGGCGTACGCTCCGTCCCGAAATACTTCCCGGACCGATACCGCAGCCACACCCTCAACTCCTGCGGCACCTTCTCGCGCTCGAGCGGACCCAGACTCTCGTAGAGCGTCATGGCCTTTTCCCGCTCTCCTCGGCAGGCGCGATTGTTGTGGGCATCCCAATAGGATCGCGCCACGCGAATGCGGCGGCATACTTCCTTGATCAAAGCCCCGCCGGCAAGAGGCTTGTCGATGTTTGGGTTCCTTGTCGCCACGCTATAGCCCCCTGGGAAACCCTTTGACGTTATCTTCTTTCCGTCTTCCAGCCGCGACGATGGTATCGTCGTCGTCCTGCGACGGCCAGAGTCTGGCAGAAACTGCCACGTGTGAGCGCCGGTGATCGCAGGAACTGCAAGTCCCGGCGTGATTTGCCAACGTTTCAGGCGGGAACGGACCTTGCTGGAAGAAGGTCGGAGGACTCGATGAGTGAAGACCGGCTGATCAGAATTGAGGCCAAGCTCGACGGACTGGTAACAGACGTGGGCGTCCTGAAGACCGACGTGGGGGTGCTCAAGACCGACGTGGCGGTGCTCAAGACCGACGTGGCGGTGCTCAAGACCGACGTGGCGGTGCTCAAGACCGACGTGGCGGGGCTCAAGACCGACGTGGCGGGGCTCCAAACGAGCGTGGGCGGGCTCCAAACGAGCATGGGCGCGCTCACAGTCAAAGTGACCGGCCTCGAAGTCAGTGTGAGCGAGGTGCGCGTTGGGATGGACGTGATGGCGGCCGACATTCACCGGCTGGGCGTCCTGCAGGAAGCCGCGCAGGCAGACGCCCGGGTGCCATTCGAGAGTGACGCGGGGCTGCGCGAGCACATGGATCGGCAGTTTGAACAGAGTCGACGGGAGCTGCGAGAGGCCCTGGCGCCTATTACGTTAACCCTTCGAGCACACACCGAACAGTTGAAGGCACTGACGAATCACTGAATTCGCTGGCACTCGACAGCGCGTGCAGGTCACTGCGACCGCAGCGCTTCCACCACGTTAACGCGGGCGGCCCGAGCGGCCGGAATCACCGCGGCCAGCACGGCGGCGGCCGCCAGCACAACCGCTGCGCCCACGATGGGCAACACGCCGGGCATGTCTACTTCCTGAATGAAGGTGCCCACCAGTCGGACCAGCAGCATGCCGCCGATCACACCCACGACGATGCCAATGCCGGCGATGACCGCGCCCTGCCTCAACACGCCAAGCAGAAGGTGCTTCGGCGACGATCCAATCGCCAGGCGGACGCCGAACTCGCGCGTCCGTGCGCTCACTGAAAATGCCAGCACGCCCGCCACGCCAACGACTGCGATCATCAACGCCACTCCGGCAAACCCGCCGAACATCAGCGCGTTCAGGCGATCGGGCGCCAGCACTTCCGCGCGCACGTCTTCCAGTGTTGCTGCGCGTTCCACCGGCTGCTCAGGCGCCAGGCCGCGGATGATTCGCGTGATGGGCGCCACGAGCGCGTATGGATCTCCAGTTGCGTGCACGAACAAACGCCCGCCGCCAATCTCCTGCTCAAACGGGTGATACACCGTCATCGCGGGTCCCGGCACCACATTCTCGTCGTCCACATCCGCCGCGATGCCGACGATGCGCCGGCCGCCGGTGGAGACGCCGATGAACTTCATCACCGGATCGGTCCACAGCAGTTTCCGGTTCACGGCGTCGCGCGAAGGGAACATCCGTCGCGCAATGCTCTCGCTCACGATGACGACGGGCTCTTTGTCGCTGCGGTCGGCATCGGTGAAATCCCGGCCGGCAACAATCGGCACGCCCAGCGCTGCGAAGAAGCCCGGCGACACCGTACGAAAGCGGGCGCGCGGGTCCTCTTCCGCATTTGCCTTCGCGTAACCCTCCACGGAGAACAGAAAGCCAGGACCAAACACGTTCGCGTCCCGCCAGGGAACTGCTGTGCCAACAGCGACCCGTTCCACGCCTGGAAGCGCTGCGATGCGCCGCATCACCTCGCGATGGAAGACGCGGATCTCCTCGGGCGGGCGCTCGAATGAAAAGGGGACGTGCAACGCCAGCACGTTGGTCGTATTGAATCCGGTGGGCGCAGACTGCAGAGCGATGAGTCCGGTCACGAGCGCGCCCGCACCAGCGAGCAGTACGAACGATGCGGCAATCTGCGTCACGGCGAAGAGCCGGAGGCGCCGATTGGTCCCGGTGGTGATACGAACGCTTCCGTTGGAGAGTCCGAGTCCATTCGTCGCATCAGCGGACGGCAGCCGCGGAACGAACGCGAGCAGCACCGCGGCGGCCATCGCCAGTCCCACGCCCACCCATAACAGGCTGGCATCCACGGTCAGGTCAAGCGCGCGCACGGAGAAACGCGAGGCATATCGCGCCAGGACGTCCACCATCGGGCGCGCCAGCGCGATGCCAAGCACGGCCCCGCCGCCGCAGAGCAGCAGGCTTTCCGCCAGCAGGGTTCGCCGCAGTGCCATCCGGCTGGCGCCCAGCGCAGCGCGAATCGCCAGCTCGCCCTCCCTGCGGACCGACCGCGCCAGGATCAGGTTCGCCACGTTGGAACACGCGATGATGAACACGAGCGCGGACGCCGCAAGCAGGACCAGGAGCACGGATCGCGCGGGCGCCGTGATTTGATCGCGCAGCCGGACGGCGCTGATTTGAAAACGGTCCTGCGCCGGGTAGGCTTCCCGATGCTGGCCCTGGATCGACTCGTGGGCGGTGCGCAATTCGGCGAGCGCGGTCTCGACCGTAACGCCCGGCTCGAGACGGCCGAACAATTCGGTCATCCGATGCACGCGCCCGTCCACCATCGTGGCGTCGAGGTGGTGCGGGCTCGTCACTACGTTCGCCATGATCTCGGTTTCGGACGGGTATGGCACCGAGGGTTCCAGGACGCCGACGATGGTGGCGGCGCGATCGCCGAGACGAACGGTTTTTCCGATGACCGATTCGTCGGCCTTCAGGGCGCTGGTCCAGAAGCGGTGCGTCAACACCACGGCGCCCTTGGCCGCGGGACCGTCGTCTGCGGGTCCGATTAACCGGCCGACGACCGGACGCAGGCCCATCACACTGAAGTACGACCCGCCCACCACTCCGGCGCGCACCACGCGGGGTTCGCCAAGGCCCACCAGCGTGAATTCCAGTGTCGAAAAATCGCCGAAGGCCGCCACGCTCTTCACGCTGGCCTGCAGATCCCGCAACTCCGGCACCGAGAAGTTCGCGTTTTCAACCTTGATACCGGCCGCACTCTGCCGGATGTAGATCAGGCGGTCCTCATCCTGGTTGGCGAGGGGACGCAGGAGCACGCCGCGAACCACGGTGAAGATGGCCGCGTTGGCGCCGATGCCAAGCGCCAGGGTCAACATGACGGTGAGCGCCAGTCCCCAGGCCCGTGTCAGCGAGCGCGCGGCGTGTCGGAGGTCAGTGAACATGCCGGGGGATTTTACCGCACCCGGATTACACTGGATCGCATGACGCTGCAACGCATTCGGATTGCCTCAGCCCTGGCCGTGGCTGCATTTTTTGCGTTGGCCCCGCTCTCCGCGCAGCAGGCACCCAAAGTCTCCGCGCCGTACGAGATGTTCACGCTCCCCAACGGACTGACGGTGATCCTCCACGAGGATCACAGCGTGCCGATGGTGGCCGTCAATGTCTGGTATCACGTCGGATCCGCCCGCGAGAAGTTCGGACGCACGGGCTTTGCGCACCTCTTCGAGCACATCCTGTTCGAGGGCTCGAAGAATGTGAAGGAGGGTGATTTCGACAATCTGCTCGAAGCTGCCGGCGGGAACAACAACGGTTCCACCACCGAAGACCGGACCAACTACTACGAGTCGCTGCCTTCGAACGCGTTGGACCTCGCGCTCTTCCTTGAATCCGATCGCATGGGATTCCTTCTGGACGTGGTCACGCCCCAGCTGGTGAACGGCCAACGCGACGTGGTGAAGAACGAGCGCCGCCAGAGTTATGAGAACGCCCCATACGGCATGTCTCAGGTGCGGCTCAATGAACTGATGTATCCGAAGACGCATCCGTACTACTGGCCGGTCATCGGATACATGGAGGATTTAACGGCGGCCACGCATGAAGACGTCAAGGAGTACTTCACGAAGTACTACGCACCGGGCAACGCGAGCCTGGTGATTGCGGGCGACATCAATCCCGCGGAGGCTCGCAAGAAGGTCGAACGCTGGTTCTCCGACGTGAAACCCGGACCCCGCCCGGCGCCCATCGAAGCGCCGCCAGTGGAACTCACAAGCGTCATCAAGGAGACGATGACCGACAGCGTGCAGCTGCCGCGACTGACGCTGGCGTGGCATTCGCCAGCGCACTTCAGCCCCGGTGATGCCGAACTCGATGTCCTGGCCAACGTCCTGGCCGGCAGCAAGAACGCGCGACTCTACAAGCGCCTTGTGTACGAATTGCAGCTGGTGCAGAGCATCTCGGCCTTCCAGGGAAGCGCGGCACTGGGGTCGCAGTTCATGATCGTCGCCACCGCCCGGCCGTCTACCGATCCTGCGGAGCAAGTGCTGGGGCGAATCAAGACGATCATCGACGAGGAAATCGAGAAGCTGAAAACCACGCCACCCGATGCGCGGGAAGTGCAGCGCGCTCTGAACGGTATCGAGTCGGGCTTTCTGAATTCGATGCAGCAGAGTTCGTCGAAGGCCGATCAGATGAACGCGTATTTCACGGCCACGGGAAATCCTGACTATTTTGCCGAGGACCTGGCCCGCTACATGTCGCTGCAGCCCAACGATATTCAGGCCGCAGCCCGCCGCTGGCTGCCGGCCGATCGGCGGGTTGAGCTGGCGGTTCATCCGAAGGGTAAGTAGCTGGGGAACTGGGGAACTGGCGGAACTGGGGAACTGGCGGAACTGGCGGAACTGGCGGAACTGGGGAGATAAGGAACTGGCGGAGATGGAAACTATGAAGACAAGAACAGTAGGCTTTGCCGCCGTGGCGGTCGCCACTCTGCTGGCGCTTCCTCTTGCTGCGCAGCAGGCCCCTGATCGCTCCAAACCGCCGGCATCGGGGCCGATTCCCACGCTGAAGCTGCCGCCGATTCAGAAGCGCGCCCTGGCGAACGGGCTGCCCGTGTGGATCGTGGAAATGGCCAAGGTTCCTGTCGTGCAGGTGAACCTCATCGTGCGTGCCGGGGCCGCCACGGACCCATCGGGCAAGTACGGACTCGCCAGTTTCACGGCGGCGATGCTCGACGAAGGCGCGGGCACCCGAAACGCGCTGGACCTGGCCGACGCCATCGAGTTCCTTGGCGTGAACATCTCCACCGGCAGTTCGTGGGACGCTTCCACGGTGGGTCTCTTCAGCCCGGTGTCGAAGCTCGACGACGCGCTGCCGTTGATGGCCGATGTGGCCTTGCATCCGACGTTCCCGGAAAACGAAGTGGAACGGCTGCGCAAGGACCGCCTGACCTCGCTGATTCAGCAGAAGGACAACGCCGGATCGCTTGCCTCTGCCGCCTTCGCGCGGCTGGTCTATGGTCCGCGCCATCGCTACGGCGCGCTGGCCATGGGCAACAGCGTCTCGAACGGCGAGATGACCGCCCAGGAGATCCGCGCATTCCACGCCCAGTACTATCAGCCGCAGAATTCGCACCTGCTGGTGGTCGGCGACGTGAAGCCGGAGACGATCCTGCCGAAACTGGAGAAGGTCTTCGGCGCATGGAAGAGCGGTCCTGCGCCTGCGAAGCCGGCGCTCGGTGAGGCCACGCAGCACGCGGCGAAACAGATCTACCTGATCGACCGGCCCGGTGCCGCGCAGTCGCAGATTCGAATCGGCTGGATCGGCGTTCCCCGCAGCACGCCTGACTTTTACGTGCTCGAAGTGCTCAATACGATTCTGGGCGGGTCGTTTACCTCGCGGCTGAATCAGAACCTGCGCGAACGCAACGGCTACTCCTACGGCGCGGGGTCCAGCTTTGACATGCGCTCATCGGCCGGGCCCTTCTTCGCTTCGTCTGGCGTGCAGACCGACAAGACGGTGGAGTCGCTGCGGGAGTTCTTCAACGAACTCAACGGCATCCGGCAGCCCATTCCCGCCGATGAGCTCCAGCGCGCGAAGAACTACCAGGCGCTCGGCTTCCCCGCCGGCTTCGAGACCACCGGCTCCATGGCCGCGCAGTTGAGCGAACTCGTGATTTATGGCCTGAACGAATCTTTGTTCACCGAGTACGTCGGCAAGGTGCAGGCCGTGACCGCCGCTGACACGAATCGCGCGGCGAATCAGTACATCCAGCCGGACAAGTTCGCCGTCATCGTGGTGGGCGACCTTTCGAAGATCGAAGCGCCTATTCGCGCGGCCAATCTGGGGCCGGTGCGCGTGGTGCCGGTCGACGACGTGTTGAAGTAGTGCTTGCCCCGCCGAAGCCACGACTGAAAGGCGCGCCTGGCGAAGGCGGGATTGTTGTTGTCGGCGCCGGCGCGGCCGGGCTGGTCGCGGCCATCTTCGCACGCGCGGGCGGGCAGGATGTGCTGCTCGTCGAACGCACCACCGACGGCGGCCGAAAAATCCTGATCAGCGGAGGAGGGCGCTGCAACATCCTGCCATCGGCCCTTCAGCCTGAACGGTTTGTGACGGACTCACCCGCGCACCTGCTGCGCGCCATGTTGCGATCCTGGCCACTCACCGCACAGAGGGCGTTCTTCGAACGCGAGGTTCGGATTCCTCTCGCGCTTGAGGAAGAAACCGGCAAGTGGTTTCCCGCCTCGAACAAGGCGCGTGACGTGCGCGATGGCCTGATGGCACTTGCCCGCGAGCGCGGTGTGGAGATCCAATCGCAGACCACAGTGACGGGCCTATCGGAGGTCCCGGGCTTTAGCCCGGGACAGGACCGCTGGCACCTCACCACGTCCCGCGGCGACATCGACGCTTCAGCCGTCATCCTCGCGACGGGAGGCCTGTCCGTGCCGCTGACTGGCAGCGACGGCACGGGCCTCGCGATCGCGCGCCGGCTCGGTCATGACATGCACACGACCTACGCGGCGTTGACGCCGGTGACCGGCAGCACGCCGCTGCTGGCATCGCTGTCGGGCATATCGCTGGACGTGCGCCTTCGCGCGAAGTGGGAGGGTCGCACGATTGAATCGCACGGCGGGTTTCTGTTCACGCATTGGGGCTACAGCGGGCCCGCGGTGCTCGACGTTTCACATGTGGCGGTGCGCAGCCACGGGCATCGGCCGGCGGCGGTCCTGCGCGTCCAATGGACCGAGCGCGATGCCGATACCTGGGCGCGGGAACTGGCGGCCACGCAGGGATTGATTGTGAATTTCGTGTCGCGCCATCTGCCGGAGCGCCTTGCGGAAGTGCTGTGCCTCGAAGCCGGACTTCCGCCCGATCGACGGGGCCCCGAACTGCGGCGCCATGAACGCACCGCGCTGGTGGACGCGTTGACCTCGTACGAGTTGCCGTGGAGCGGCGACGAGGGCTACAAGAAAGCCGAAGTCACCGGCGGCGGCGTGGCGCTGACCGCGGTCAACCCGCGCACCCTCGAAAGCAAGCGCCACCCCGGCCTGTTCATGTGCGGTGAGATGCTTGACGCCTTCGGCCCAATCGGCGGACACAACTTCGCATGGGCGTGGGCGACAGGGCGGGCCGCGGGCCTTGGCGCTGCGGTAAGTAGGGCGTCCCTTTAGGGGCGCCAATTGGCGCCAATAGAGCTTTGCGCCACGGCAGCGCCCTGAAGCAGGGAGCCTTACTTGCGCAACTGCCGTTGCACCTCGGCGGCCCACCCGACAACCACCATCGCCCTCGGCCCGCCGGTGGCGGGCTCGAAGAGCAGGAACGTTTTGCCGTCGGCGTCCACATCTTTCACCGTCATCAACGGCGCGGTGTCCGATACTCGATGCCGCGAACGCACGGCAAGCACGGGCGTTGTCTGCAGGTCAACCACCGTCAATCCCGCCGGCGCCCGGTAAAACAACTGGCTGCTGTCCTTCCCCCACATCGGCTGCGTGCCGCCCTGGTCCGACACCTGCAGCGTCACACCGCTTTCCACCGAATGAACATGCACCTGCTGCTCGTTGCGATCCTCGTACGCCACCCACTTGCCGTCGCGAGACACGCGCGGCTCCACCGGTCTCGGCAACCTGGCGGACGCGGCCTTGAACACGGTCTGTTCCGTCGCGGTGCTGATCGACACGCGGAACATTCCGGAGAGGTCCGCCTGGTTTGACCGCACCACCAGGACAGACTCGTTGTCAGGCAAGAGCGCCGCAGTCTGGATGTTGCCCTTCACCGGCACGAGCTTCTGCGACTCGGCGCTGCCATCCACTGGCGCCTTCCACAACTGGCCTTTGCGCAAGTAAACCAGCGCGAGGCCATCCGCCGTCCATCCGACTGGCGCGTCGGAGCCGCCGCGAGTCACGCGGGTGGACTCGCCTGAAGCGCGGCTCAAGACCCAGAGGTCCCGATTGTCACCCTCGGGAATGGCCACAACAACGCGATCACCAGTGGGCGAAAACCTTGGGCTCTCAAATGCCTGCACACGATCGCCAATTGCGACGGCGCGGCCCGAGGCGTCGCCAAGCAACAGCCGCCCGGTCAGCAGCTCTGCCGAGCCGAACACCAGCGTGCCGGTCCCGGACATCGCCACTGCAGTACCTGTTCCGCTTCGCAGCACCCGTTCGGTCAGCTCCCGCTGGTCGCCGGTCACCCGCATGCCGGCGACGTCAAACGGTACAGCCATCAACGCGCCATCGGTGCGCGAATACAGCAGGTGTCCGTCGATGACTCCAATCACCTGCACGGCCGGAATGCCGAGCGGCACTCGGCGACCGTCATCGAGCGCCATCACGGCCATTTCCCAGGGGACTCCTTTGACGGACCTGACGTAGAAGAGTCGACGCTCCTTCCTCAGTACGAATGGCCGCCGCTGGCCGGTCTCACCGCCGGCGGTATCGAGCGGCACCAGCAAGGACGGCTGACCACTATTTGCATTCACACGATGGATGCCCGACTGTGAGCCAATCATCTCGAACGCTACCTCATCGTCCGACAACCAGGAGAGCGCGGCGGTCACGTCGTCGAGAGAAGTGATGGTGCTGGCGGGACCGCCTGACAGCCGTATCTTGCGTATCAAATGATTCGCCACGACGAAGGCCACCCATTCTCCGTTCGGAGAAATGGATGGCTGCAACCCACCGGCGGTGTCTTCGAGCACACGCGGCTCAGCCTTGTCGACGTCACGCACCCAGAGGCGCGAACCCTTTCCCGCGTCCGCCACGAACACGATGGTCCTGCCGTCCGGCGATACCGCGAATGGCTGTGTCATGCCGGTGTTCACCGCGAGCGTGGCGTCGCTGACCAGGGGGAATCGCACGGTCGGTGCGTCGCCGGGCGGTGCGGCCGGAGTCCACGCAACCGTGACGGCCAGCATTGCGGCAAGTGCGAGGCTCAGACCAGCAAGCGCCGTCGACACGCGAGTCCAACGTCGTGCGGCCATGGGCGGTTCGTCGCGACGCATGCCACCAGCGGCTTCCGCACTGGCCTGATCAAGAAAGTGTCTGGCGTCGCCGATGTCTCGAAGGCGATTCCTGGGATCTCGTTGCAGACAACGACGAAGCAGCGCGATCAGTGAAGGCGGCGTGGATGCGGGGAGCGCTGCGAAATCGACGTCCTTGCTCAGCACCGCGACGAGAAGATCGGACACGTCTTCTCCCTGAAAGGCACGCTGGCCAGTCAGCATTTCGTAGAGGACGGCGCCAAAGGCCCAGATATCTGAGCGCTTATCCACCGCCCGGCCCTTCGCCTGCTCAGGAGACATGTAGGCGGCGGTGCCGAGAATCATGCCCATGGCGGTCATGGCGGGAGATGTCATGGTGGGCTGCCCTTCGGAGGCCGGGTCTTTAGACCCGGCATCGTTGCCGGACCTGAAGGTCCGGCCTCCGGCTGGATCAATCGCCTTGGCCAATCCGAAGTCCAGCACCTTCACTGTGCCGTCAGGACGAACCTTGATGTTCGCAGGCTTCAGGTCGCGATGGACGATGCCCGCTTCGTGCGCGGCTTCGAGCGCGTCGATAATCTGGCGCGCAACCGGCAGGGCGTCGGCAAGCGACAATCCTCCGGATGGAGACCGGGTCTTCAGACCCGGCAGCGCTGCCGGACCTGACCAGCCTCCGCCAAGGCTACGGCGGTCCGCCGAAGCTTCAGCGAAGGCGGAAGGTCCGGCCTCCGAAGAAAGAATGACCTCCGACAAATCCTGCCCCTCGACCAGTTCCATTACGAGGGCGCGATCCTCCACTCCGTAGATGGCCGCGATGTTCGGATGATTGAGCGAGGCCAGCGTCCTGGCTTCGCGCTCGAACCGCATCAGACGATCAGGGTCGGTGGCAAATGACTCCGGCAGGATCTTGAGCGCCACGTCGCGATCGAGTTTTCTATCGCGTGCGCGATACACCTCGCCCATCCCGCCGGCGCCGAGTGCAGCAACAACTTCATAGGGACCAAGTCTGGTGCCGGCCGGTAGGCTCATGAGGATGCCGGAGATTATAGGCCGCTATTTCCCGACGCCCGTCACAACAAGCAGCTGTCCGCGCACGCGGTTGAAGTCGTAGCTGTACCCACTGCCGTCGGCCAGCCATTGAACATTCCCGGGACCCGCCAGGCCCGCGACGTCCGTCCCGATTTCCTTGATATGTACGCGCTTGCCCGTGGCCAGATCCACACGGTCGATACCTCTCGGAAGGTTACGCCCGCGGACGACAATCACTGAGGAACGGTCGGACGTAAAACCGAGCAGGGACTCATCTGGCCCAAAGCCCTTCAGGTCAACCGGTCCACTGCCGCCGATCACCATCGTCTGAAACACGCCGGATACCCGCTGGATAACCAGCGTCTGGTCATCTGGACTCAGAATCGCTTCGATGACGTCATCCGGCGTGACGACCTTCGGATCGCCGCCGTCGATGGACTGCACGTAGCAGCGTGAGGGGTTCGCCGCTTCGCGGCCGCAAAACAGGATCCGCTTTCTGTCCGAGAACCAATCGACGTTGTCCCGAAAACTGAACGACATTTTCGGACCCGGGAGCTTTCTGGCGTCTCCCGCGCCGGTCGGGTAAAGCACAAGCTGTTGCGATGAAGGCACGGCGCCGACAACCCATAGTCCGTCGGGCGACAGGCCGAAGGCGAGGCCCGGCCCCAGACGGACCACGCGATCGGTCGCGACGTCACGACGCGCGACAGCGTAGTCGGTGCCGGCCGACGCGCTGAGGTCGGTAAACACGATCTGTTTGCCGTCGCGAGATACGTACCCGCCCTGCGAATAGTCGAGCCACTCGAACGTGCGTTCGACGCGTTCGCCGGATAACAACGCACGAATGGCGATCGTCGACTGGCCGTGCATGACGAGCGCGCGTCCATCCGCTGCCAGATCGAGCAGGTTGCCGGCGCTCGGAAGCGCCATCACCTGAAGCGGTGGTCGCGTACCGGTGGCATCGACGGCCATGACCTCGAATTGCGCGCTTGACTGCGCCGGAGAGAAATATACCGTGCGGCTATCGCGCGACCAGGCGATGCCTTCTTCGCCCCAGTACTCCGGCGTCAGCGTCGTCACCTTCTTCGCGGTGTTGACAACGCGGACGGTGCCGCGATCATCACCCTCGGAAGGGTGATCCATGAACGCAACGCTCGCGCCATCTGGTGAGACGCGTGGGTCGCTGACGTATCCGGTGGTTGCGGCGTACAGCACGGTTCCGATCGGGTACTCGAGTTGGTCCCGGCCATTGACTTTGCGGATGATGGCCAGCGTCGAGCCGTCCGACGAGTAGTCCGCCTCGGTCACACCCTCGAGCCAGGGCTGCGAGGCGCCATCGAGCGTCATGCGGGAAAGGATGCCGCGGTAAATTCGGTGATGATCGGAGACGGCGCCGGTCAAGACCGCGAGTTCGCCCTTGCTTGAGACCGATAGGAGATGCGTGCCGGGTTCTCCGAGCGCCTTTGCCGTGAGACTTCCCGGGGAAATCGTGAACAGCGACGGGCGAGTGTCGGTGCCAACCGAACTGAAGTAGATCGTCTGTCCGTCGGCGCCAAATCGTGCGTTCGTGATGAGCTTGCCATCCCACGTTTTTGCGTCGAATGCGATCGGTGTTCGAGCCTCGCGTCCGCTCCACCCGTAGGCCAGACCCGCCGCGGCCGCAACGATGGCGACCACCGCGACGAGCATCGGCATTTTCCACGCACCGCGCCGCGACGTGATGACCGGCTCAGCGCCTGAAGGGCGGCTGCTGCCTGTGCCCGAAAGCGAGTCGAGCGCAAACGCCACGTCACGAGCCGATTGAAAGCGCTCTGCCGCGTTCTTCTCGAGACAGTGCCGGACGATGCGGTCGAGCGAGGGAGGAATCTGGGCGTTCGTGCCGATGAGGTCCGGCACGTCCTCCTTCAGAATCGCGGTCATCGTCTCGGCGGACGTCTCACGCTGAAACGCCCGCGTGCCGCTGAGCATTTCGAACAGCACCGCACCAAACGCGAACAGGTCCGTCCGGCCGTCGACCGGTTGTGCGCGAATCTGTTCCGGCGCCATGTAGCCGACCGTGCCCA
>JBKJJZ010000158.1:0-6770 GCA_046597705.1 Vicinamibacterales bacterium
CAGAGTGGGAGTGACGACGAACGGAATTCTGCTGAGCCTTGCTCGCTATCGGTCGCTCGTCGAGGCAGGCCTTTCAGAACTCAATATCTCCATGTCGTTTCCTGATGAAGCGGAGTACCAGCGCCTCTATAGAAGCGATCGACTCAAGGCTGTTGTGGCGAATGTTGAGGCGATTGCCGACGTGTACCAGGATGGGGGGTGTCGGGTCGTCATCGGAGTCCGGACAGGCCGCGGCCGCGGATGGGACGATCATCCGCTATTTCATCGAGCGCGGCGCCTGGGTTGGACCGTCGAGCGCAACAGATACTTCGACGACTGGTCCGGCATGACGGGCACCCTGATGAAAGCTGAGGGCCTGACGGTGCGGCCGAACCGCCCGAAGTGGCTTCCATGCAGCATGACCAGTTCCGGGCCCCACTTCCTGTCCGATGGCCAGGCGACGGCATGTGGGTGTCGGGATTTGGACGGCAAGAGCGAGCTCGCGCTCTCGGCGAGCAGCCTTCTCACCGATATGAAGGCGGTGTACGAAAAGGGGGCCGTCGATGAACTGCGGGAGAGATTCAGGCAGAATCGCCCGCCTGCGATATGCTCCTCCTGTCGTCACTACGGGCCAACCTATGAGGGTGAATCCTTGAGATTGAGGGTGCGCCAATTGGTGGCAGACGTCGTGGCGGCCTTTCGGTGAACGCTGGTTTCTCGGCGTTTCTCATGATGACCATGTTGAAGCAGCTGCCCATGCGTACGGCTCGTCCTGGCACGGGCGGTATGGCGCTTCAGTTCTCCGCAGTCTCCTGACATGTGCGGGATTGCCGGCGTGATTGGCCAGCCCAACGGGTCCGAGGCCATTGTTCGAGGCATGCTGCAGATCATGCGCCATCGTGGTCCCGATGGCTCGGGTCTGTGGTCTAGCACGCTCCCATCGGGCCGCGCCGTCGTGCTCGGGCACCGTCGGCTGTCTATTCTGGACTTGTCTGTGGACGGTGCTCAGCCGATGGCAGATGCCAGTGGGCGCTACCACCTGACGCACAACGGTGAGATCTACAACTTCCTCGAGGTGCGGGCGGAACTTCAGCGCCAGGGAGTGACGTTTCGGTCGCAGTCCGACACCGAAGTCATCATCGAAGCGTACCGGCAATGGGGAACCGACTGCCTCAGTCGGTTCAACGGCATGTTCGCGTTTGCGCTCTACGACAGCGGAACGGGAATGCTGTTTTGTGCTCGCGACCGGTATGGCGAGAAGCCATTCCTGTTCGGGTATGGTCGCGACTTCTTCGCCTTCGCTTCCGAATACAAAGGCTTGCTGCAGCATCCAGGGCTGTCGCTGGAGATCGATGAATGGCGCCTGCTTCGTGCCGCTCACAACCCAGGCACCGGCCTGGATGCGGACCGGCAGACCGTGTTCAATGACGTGGAGCAGTTACTGCCGGGCGAGGCCATGACGGTTGACGTCCACACGCTGGAACGCCGCATTTGGATGTACTGGCAGGTTCAGCCGTCTGGTGAGGCGGCGGTCGCGAACGAGCAGGCAGTGTTCGACGAGTTTCGAGACCTTTTGATTGATTCCGTCCGGCTCCGCCTGCGGAGTGACGTTCCAGTTGGGTCGTGTTTGTCGGGCGGCCTCGACTCCTCCGCCATTGTCTGCATCGTGCGCAAGCTGCTGGGGCAGGACGCGGACTATTGCACCTTTACAGGCAGATTTCAGGGGACCGCTTCGGATGAATGGGCCTACGCGGAGCAGGTGATTGCCGGCGTGAATGTGATCAATCACACCGTGACGCCGACCGTGGACCGGTTCCTGGAAGATCTGCCGCGCTTCATGTGGCTCAACGAATTGCCTGTGAGCAGTTCCAGCCAGTTTGCCCAATGGTGTGTCTTCGATCTGGCGCGGGAGCACGGAGTCACAGTGTTACTTGACGGTCAGGGCGCTGATGAGTCACTGGGTGGCTACGAGCAGCACTTCGCTGCCTATGTGGCCGCATTGCGCGAAGGCGGCGAATTCGACCGGCTTGCGCGCGAACTTCCGTTGATTCGCGAACGGTATCCGCTGGCGCTGGCGCCTCAGGGACGGGATGTGCGTGATCGATTGCCGTTTCGGTTTCGTCACTGGTTGTCCAATCGTCTTGGGACAGGCACGAACCTGCTGTACGGGTTGCGGCCGGATGTTGCCCAACTGGTGAGCCTACAGAACTGCGAGCAGCGACGTGGCGGGTTTGATCCGCTGGCGAGCGTGCTTCTGCAGGAGAGTTTCGGGCGCTTTCTGACCACGCTGCTCCGCTATGGCGATCGCAATTCCATGGCACATTCGAGGGAAGTTCGGCTTCCGTTCTGCGACCATCGCATAGCAGAGTTCGTGTTTCGTCTCCCTCCGTCGTTGCAGATGGGCGAGGTGCAGACTAAACGCCTGTTGCGTGAATCGATGAGAGGGATTCTTCCGGAGGGCATCCGCACCCGGTGGAACAAGCAGGGGTTCCGGCCGCCGCAGGAACTCTGGTTCGAGACGCCAGCGTTCATGCACCGGGTGCAGGAGTCGGTCGAGGCCGCGTGCGGGCGGGCTGAGTCGCCGTGGCTTCCACTATGGTGGTCAGGCGCGATTGATCGCGTACGGGCGGGGCACTCTTCGCTGGCCTGGGTGCTGTGGCAGCCCTTCATCATCGAGCAGTGGCGTCAATACTTCCTGCAGCCTTTGCGCGACGCGCGTCGTCGGGGGCCGGCGTGAGAGGCGGCACCGACGCTTCGTTGCGGCTCGTCGTGGTCAACCAGGTACATCCGTCGGTGCCTCATGTATCCAGCATGAGGGCCTGGAACTTCGCGTGCGAGTTGGCGGCGCGCGGGCATCAGGTCATCCTGATTTGCGAATCGCACGAGACGGAGCAGCCAGCGCCAGATGTCGCCAGCGTCAGGCGGCTGATTCGCACTCACGATTGGAGGGGCCCTCTGATTGTGGCCGTCAACCCGCGCTCCACGGCAATGCTGGATCGCGTGCGTTCACCGCGGACGTGGGCGTTGGTCCGGAAGGGAATCGTCGCGTGGTCGTACCTGCGTCATTCGGGGATGTTCAACGACTTCAGTCAGGGCGCCGGGCCTTACCTGGTTTCGATCGGAGAGGTGTTCCGGCCGCAGGTCGTCTGGGGAGTCTTTGGCAATACCGACTGCTGGCTTGTCGCCCGGCGGCTGGCGCGCTTGTCGGGCTGCGCGTGGGTGGCCGACATGAAGGATTCGTGGGACCTCGCGCTGCCGTTTGGCCTCCGGACACTGGTGGCGCGGCGCTTTCGAAGCATGACGGCAAGTACGGCAAACGCCAGGTTCAGCGCTGAAGTTCTCGAACGTTGGTTTCCGACGCGCCCTGAAGTTATCTACAGCGGCGTGAGCGAATACTGGATTCAGCCGTCACCCAGACCAGTTGACGGTTTCACGGTGATGTTGGTGGGATCCACATATGGGGAGTGGAACTTGACCAGATTCGTGGATGCGCTCGGGCAATGGGTACAAAGTCTGCCGGTCCATGAACGGGCCCGTGTGGCCTTGTGTTACGCAGGGTCTGATGCTGAGAAAGTCCGTTCGGCGGTGACAGGACTGGCCTCACTCATCCGTGTAGATGTTCGTTCGTATGTGGTGACAACCGATCTTGCCGATCTGTGTCGTGCGGCAGCCGTCAATGCTTATCTCTGGTTTCCCGAGACCTTCCACCACAAGGTCATTGAACTCTTGTGCTGTCGCCGGCCAATTGTTAGCTTTCCAGGGGAGCGAGCAGAGAGCCTGGAACTGGCACGTCAGGTAGGCGGGAGTCTGAACGTTTGCGGGGACTGGCGCCGGTTGCACGAGGTCCTCAGTTCCATCTGGGATGGAGAACTGGTGCCGACAAGCGAAATAAACCAGATGCAGCCGCTGACCTGGTCCAGGCGGGCCGACCTTCTCGAGGCGGTGCTCCGACGTGCCGCTGCCGGGGACAGGGCAGGCGCGCATTGAGAGTGGCGATCGCGACCGTGGGCCGCTTCCATGTCCTCGATCTTGCTCGCGAGTTGGATCGGCTTGGCCACGACGTGTCGTTCTGGTGTGCCCTGACGGCCCGTCAGACCAGCCGATACGGTCTGCCTTCGCGCGCCCATCGCGGATTGTTGCCGTGGCTGCTTCCGCTCGTCGTTGCGCAACGGTACTGCAGCGCCCGTCTGGCGGCGGCTGCAAGTCGAGCCCTGGTTGCCAGGACGGATCGGATGGTCGCGCGCAGGCTGGATGCCTGCGACGTGTTCATCGGGATGTCCGGACTCTGTGTCGAGAGCGCCAGGGTCGCCCGCGCGAAGTATGGCGCGAAGGTCTTTATCGAACGCGGCAGCTGCCACGTCCTGTCGCAAAAAGCGATTCTCGACGATCTCGGGCGGCGCGGAATGGCCGCTCACAGTGTGCCCGACTCGGACGTCGCGCGTGAGCTGGCGAGTTATGAGCTGGCCGACCGTGTGGTGGTGCCGTCAGGGCACGCGTTGCAGAGCTTTGAGGACCACGGGTTCCCGGCTCAGAAGCTGTTCTGCAATCCCTACGGTGTGGACCTGACAATGTTCGGGCCGACGCCGGCGCCTCGAGATCGTCCGCCGACCATCCTATTTGTTGGCCAGTGGTCGTATCAGAAGGGCGTCGACGTGCTTCTGAACGCCTGGCGCACCCTTGAAGGCGTGCACTTGCTACATGTGGGGGCGGTGGGAGACGCCCCGCTGCCGACCGAGCCCCGGTTCACACATGTGGCTCCATTACCGCAGGACAAGCTGCGGGGATACTATGCTCAGGCTCATGTCTTCGTCCTCGCGTCGCGCCAGGAAGGCCTTGCGCTCGTGCAGGCGCAGGCACTCGCGTGCGGTCTGCCACTCGTCTGTACAGATCGGACCGGGGGCCAGGATCTGCAACCGCTGCTCGACGACCCATCGTGCGTGACCGTTGTGCCAGGCGACGACGCCGCAGCGCTGGCCCGCGGAATCCGTGCGATGCTGACCATGGCAGTGAACCAGACGGGACAGCGCGATCTGCTGGGGCTGGGCCGAGATCAGCTCTCCTGGTCCGCCTATGGCGAACGTTACGCACGCGAGCTTGAACGGGTAGGTGGAGGCGGGATGTGATCGTTCAGGCGGTACCGACAATCCCGGGGCGTTACTGGATGGGTCAGGCCATCGCCTTCCTTCTTCTGGGGGCGGTGGCGTGGCTATACGCGCCTTCAGCCGGCCCCAACGACTGGTGGGCGCATGGGGTGTGGTGTGCCGCCGCGTTGGCCGTGGGCCTGCCCATGCTGTGGTCCTCAAGCCGCGTGGGCGTTGTCGTGTTGTTGACCGATCACCGCGTGATGTTTCTTGCGGCGTTTTGCCTGTATTTTGCGTTCGGTGCCGGCCTGCTGGCGGTCGGACCAGGCGAACAGGTTGCGATGGCCCTGCAGTTGTATCCGACCGACCCCCCAGGCGCCCTGCGCGTGGATGCCATCAATGGCCTGGGATTTGGCGTGGCGTTGCTCGCATCCACATTGTCGCGCGGCCGATGGCTTGGTCAGCAGGCGAGCATCCTGGCCAGGCAAGCCGGCTGGTTGCCGCAGCCGATCGTGGTTGGTGTCTTTCTCACGATTGGTGTCGTGGCCACGGTCTACACGCTTTCGTACGACTTCGGACTGAGATCCGGTGCCGTGCCCGGCAGCGTCCTGCTTCTCACAAACTTTTCCTTGTTGGCCGTCTTCATGGCGGCGGCGAGTCGCGGCCGCTACGAGTGGCCGTTGCGGTTCCTTGGCATCGTCGTGGCGATGGCACTCGCGTTTTCAGGAATGTTGCAGCTGATGAAGCAGGGAGTGTTGCTGCCTCTGGTGGCCCTGACGGCAGGTCTGGCCATGCGGTTTCGCTCGCGGTTGGTGCTGATAGTCGGGTTGGCGGCAGTCATTGCCACCTTTCTCGCGGTGGGCAGTGTCGTGAACATTGCACGAAGTCAGGCTGCCGGCGGGACGACGACCATCGCTGACCGCTGGAGCTTTGTCAAATTCGGCTGGGCGCAACAGGCCGCGCGGCCGGAGAAATACGCCTTCTGGCCCAGGCTGTGTTACGTGCCGACCCAAAAAGCCGCGTTGGATTTTTATGACTCGGGCAACGGTGACGGGCTGCATCTGGTGCCGTGGGCGCTCGTGCCCCGTGCGCTGGCACCCAACAAGCCGATCATGACTGAGATGTTTATGGACCTGCACGTCTTCATCACGGGTTCTACAGGGTCGTCCACGGCACCGGGTGTGTTCGTCAGTGGTTACTACCATGCTGGATGGCAAGGCGTGTTAGTGGCCAGCCTGCTCTGCGGGTGGATTCTTGCGCAGACGTCCGCGATCGCCCGCGCCTTTCACAAGTACCGCGCGCAGGCGTTGCTGCCCCTCTCCCTGATGGGCGCCTTCATCGCGTTCCGCATTGACGGCGATTTTATTCCCGACTACGTCGGGAACTTCGCGTTCATCCTCTATCCCTTGCTCGCCATCAGTCTGCTGCAGTGGCTGTCCTGGGCCAACGCCCGCTATCGATCGCGCGAAGGGATGGCCTCGTGAACCTTTTATTCGTAGGTGATTCGTGGCAGGGTTCAACGGCACGGTCGATGCGCGAGGCGCTCGCCGAGATGCCCGATGTGCAGGTGGACGACCTGGGTGAGGACCGTTACTTTCCTGCCGGCATATCGCTGGTGGTCCGTGGTACCAATCGCCTGTTGCGCCTTTGGCATCGCGCGGAACTGGGACGCGACATTCTGGCCAGCCTCGCCGCCAGGCCCCCGGATTG
>JBKJJZ010000191.1:0-2575 GCA_046597705.1 Vicinamibacterales bacterium
ACTCCCCACCGCCCGTGATTCGGCCATACCCAAACTCCTGACTCAATCGAGACCCGATCGTTAATTCCGCTGTCTGTCATTTCCGGGTGGTTCTTCCAGTTGCCAACGGGGCAGGTCAGGCACACCGGCCACCTGGAGCAGCCGGGCCAGACGCATGTCGAACAGTTCCGGGTCCAAAGGCGTGCCTGTCAGTGTGGCGTGCCCCACCTTGCGCCCCGGCCGCTGCGCCTTGCCGTAGAAGTGAGGGATGGCCCCGGCAATAGCCCTGATCTCGGCTGCGGGCGGCAAACGGCCGATCAGATTGACCATCGCGGCCAGCTGAATCGGTGCTGTCGCGCCGAGCGGGAGACCGCAGATGGCGCGCAGATGGTTCTCGAATTGCGAGGTCGGCGCCGCCTCAATGGTCCAGTGGCCGCTGTTGTGAACCCGCGGTGCCATCTCGTTGGCTAAGAGCCGGTCACCGACCTGAAACAGCTCCAACGCCAGCACGCCCACATAGTCGAGGTCGTGCAGAAGGCGGCTGATCATCGCCTCGGCCTGTGTCTGCATCGCATCGCCTTCCCGGCTCAGCGACAGGCGCAGGAGGCCCTCCCGGTGGTGGTTTTCACTCACCGGATAGTGGACGGTCGCCCCCGTCCGCGTGCGTGCCGCGATGATGGAGAGTTCACGATCGAACGCCACGAGGGACTCCAGGATGCACGGCACGTTGCCGATCCTCTCGAATGCGGCGCGCAGTTCCGTCGTGTGGCGCACAACCACCTGGCCTTTACCGTCATACCCCTGGATCCGGCTCTTCAGGACCGCTGGAAGGCCAATCTCCGCCGCGGCATTGATCAGGTCCGCCACGCAGTTCACCGCGCGGAACTCGGCCGTGGAGAGACCCAGGGTTCGGAAGCGGCGCTTCTCCACCACGCGGTCTCGTGAAGCCGCCAGGGCCAGCGATGACGGATACACAGATCGCCGCCGCTCCAACACTGCCACCGCAGTCTCCGGGACGTTCTCGAATTCGTACGTGACGACATCAGCCCAGTCCGCCAGGCGTCGTTGGCCGTCGGGATCGTGGTAGGCGACGCACAGGTGTTCGCCGAAGGCTCGCGCGCAGGCGTGTGGATCAGGACTGAGAAACATGCACTCCACCCCTAACCGCCGTCCCGCCTGCGCCAGCATCCGCGCGAGTTGCCCCCCGCCAAGCACCCCGACCTTCACGTGCGGGCGTCCCGCGGGTCACCGACGGCCAGCACTCGCTCGGTCTGTTGCTCTCGGTAGGCGCGCAACGCTGCTTTAATCGGCGGATATTTGTTGGCGAGAATGCTGGCGGCCAACAGCGCGGCGTTGGCCGCCCCGGCCGGGCCTATCGCCAGTGCGCCCACCGGAATTCCCGCCGGCATCTGGGCGATCGACAGCAGTGAATCCATGCCGTTCAGCGCCGCGGACCGCACCGGCACCCCGAGGACAGGCAGAGCCGTCTTGGCGGCGGTCATGCCTGGCAGATGGGCAGCTCCCCCGGCGCCGGCGATGATCACTTCCAGGCCTCGCGCATCAGCCTGCTCGGCATACCGGAACAGTTTGTCCGGCGTGCGATGGGCTGACACGACTTCGACCTCGTGCGGCACCTCCAGCAATTCGAGGATCTCAACCGCATGGCGCATGGTGTCCCAGTCCGATGCCGATCCCATGATGATGCCGACCAGCGGCGACTGCGCCCCCATCAGAACTTCTCCGATCGCAAGACGGCCACGTCGGTCACGAACAGGATCATCGCGTAGTCCTCGTAGTAACGCGTCTGCAGATGCGTGGCGACGGCCTCTGCGGTTGCAGCGTCACACACAATCTCGACCCGGATGTTGCTGCTTTCACTCCACGCGGCCGTGCGTGCTCCGCGGCTGCCTCGTCCGCGCGCGTCGGTGATGGTGTAACCCTGCACGCCCAGGCGTTGGAGGTCCTTGACCAGCACACTCTCGAGCGCAGCCTCAGTGATGATGGTCAGCAGTTTTCGACTCGCGCTCTTCATGAGACTAACCTCCGATCAGGCCGAATACGCCTGCCGCCATGGCGTGATACAGGGGAATGCCCACGAGGACGTTAAACGGAAACGTGACCCCGAGCGACGCCGCCAGCGACAGCGTCGGATTCGCCTGCGGTACCGAGATGCGCATGGCGGCCGGCACCGCAATGTACGAGGCACTCGCGGCCATGATGGCCAGCATCGTCGTGCCGCCCACCGACAGCCCGAGTCCATACCCCAGCAGGATGCCGACCACGGACGAGAACAACGGCATGCCGATGCCGAACAGCACGAGGAACACGCCGTGCTGCCGCAGGCTGCCGAACTGGGCGGCCGTGATCAGGCCCATCTCCAGTAGGAACAGAGCAAGGACTCCCTTGAACAGATCGAAGAAAAGAGGCTTCATGGGCGTCAATCCTTCCGGGCCGGCGGCCCAGCCGATCAGCAGCCCTCCAACGAGCAGCACGAAGTGCTGCTGGGCAAGGGCATCGTGCTGCTGGTCGGGGGTCTTCTGATCGGCTGGGCCGCCGGGCCGGTCGGGGTGATTTCGATCCAGCCGCTGTTCTTCGA
>JBKJJZ010000328.1:0-5226 GCA_046597705.1 Vicinamibacterales bacterium
TGCACGTGGAAGAGCATCCCTCGCACCGACACGCCCTGCCGGCCACCGGCCTGGCCTGGTTCGCGGCGGCCATCCGTTACCGCGATCTGCTCGCGGCCGGGGTCCACATCTATGAAAACAGGCACGGAGAACACTCCAAGATCGTGCTCGTGGATGACGAGTGGGTGGCGTGTGGCAGCTACAATTTCGAAGATGCCGCACACGATCGATTGGCGGAGGCGATGCTGGCGAGCCGCGATGTCCGGATGGTGAGACCGGCCAGCGAAATCTTCGACGCTCTGCGCAAGGACCCGGACAACGAACGCGTGACGCTCGAGACGGTGGACCAATGGCCGGCCTGGGTGGCCCGGCGAGTCGTGCGCTACGGAAGGTTCAAGCGATGGATGTGAACGTTCAAGGAGATCTAAAGTTCAAAGAAATCGAGCACAAGTTCGTCGTCGGAGCGGACTTCGATCGCGAGGCGTTCCGAGCGGCCTTGAATGCACTGGACCCGGTGCGTCACGCGACGTTTCATGTGCGCGATCGCTACTTCATCACCGAGGCTGGCCGCGCGCGCGGCTTCGTGCTTCGCCACCGGTGTGACCGGGAGCTTCACGAACTCACGCTGAAGTCCGTAGGCGCTGACGCGGAAGTCCGGGACGAGATCAATTTGAAGCTCCAGCCGGGCGATCAGGAGGCGCAGGTGGATGCCTTCGTGGCGGCCCAGGGCCTGCTGTGGCAAGGCGCACTGTGGAAGGACCTGGAGGTCTGGCACTTTCACGACTGTGAAGCCGTCTTCTACGCCGCCACTGCCGGGGCGCGCACCGTGCGGTGCGTCGAGTTTGAAGCCACGGCCAAACCTACGCAGGAGGAGGCCCTGGCCACGGTGAGACGATACGAGCAGGCCACCGGATTTGGCGCCGCCACGCGGACGCCGGAATCTCTCCTCGCGCTGCTGTGGCCTGGGGAACTGGGGAACTGGGGAACTGAGGAACTGGGGAACTGGGGACCCTCAATCCCCACAATTTCAGAATTCGATCAGCACTCAGAAATCCGCAATCAGCAATCCCGATCCTCAACCCTCAATCCTCAATCCTCAATTCCACACCGACCGCTGACGAGGTAGTGTCAGGGGCACCACGGGCATACACTCATCGGGTGACTGGAACCCGCGTCATCACCGACTACGAGGCCTACCTGTTCGGCGAAGGCACCTGGCTTCGGGCCTGGGAGAAGCTTGGCGCCCGCCCGGCGGTCATCGGCGATGAGCGCGGGTATTCGTTTGCGGTGTGGGCGCCGATGGCGAGCCGCGTGTCGGTGGTGGGCAACTTCAACCACTGGGACGGCGGCGCGCATCCGATGCACAGCCTCGGCGTCAGCGGGTTGTGGGAGTTGTTCATCCCGGGCGTGACCGAGGGCCAGCCCTACAAGTTCGAGCTGCAGTCTTCACTGGGCGGGCCGGCATTTGCGAAGGCGGACCCCTTTGCGCTTCAGGCGGAACATCCGCCGCGCACTGCGTCGATCACCTCCACACTGGGCCGCCATGAGTGGCATGACCAGGCGTGGATGGATGAACGCACGTTGCGAGGCGTGGCGCTCGATGCCCCCATGGCGATCTACGAAGTGCATCCCGGGTCGTGGCGCCGCAAGACTGAAGAAGGCCAGCGGTCGCTGTCGTGGCGGGAACTGATCGACGAGCTGGTGCCCTACGTGAAGCGAATGGGGTTCACCCACATCGAACTCATGCCGGTCATGGAGCATCCGTACGAGCCGTCGTGGGGCTATCAGGTCACCGGATACTTCGCGCCCACCAGCCGGTTCGGATCACCCGACGACTTCCGCGCGTTCGTCGATGCGTGTCACACGAATGGCATTGGCGTGATTCTCGACTGGGTGCCCGGCCACTTTCCAAAGGACGCGCATGGGCTGAGGCGCTTCGATGGCAGTGCGCTCTACGAGCACGAAGACCCGCGGCAGGGCGAGCACCAGGACTGGGGCACGCTCATCTTCAACTACGGCCGCCACGAGATCCGGAATTTCCTGGTCACGAACGCGCTCTACTGGCTCGAGTCCTTCCACATCGATGGCCTGCGCGTGGACGCGGTGGCGTCCATGCTGTATCTGGACTACTCGCGCAAGAGCGGCGAGTGGGTGGCGAACCGTTACGGCGGCCGCGAGAACCTGGAAGCGATCGACTTCCTGCGCGAACTGAACACGCTGACGCACGAACATCATCCGGGCACCGCGATCATCGCCGAGGAGTCCACGGCGTTTCCCGCGGTGAGCCGGCCCACGTGGGTGGGCGGCCTCGGTTTCACCTACAAGTGGAACATGGGCTGGATGCACGACATCCTCACGTACGTCAGCAAGGATCCGGTGTTTCGCCGCTGGGAGCACAAGCACCTGACGTTCTCGATGCTCTACGCGTGGAACGAGAATTTCGTGCTGCCGTTTTCGCATGACGAAGTCGTGCACGGCAAGGGGTCGCTCATCGCCAAGATTCCCGGCGATGCATGGCAGAAGGCCGCCACGCTGCGCGCGCTGTTCATGTTCATGTACGCCCATCCGGGCAAGAAGCTGATGTTCATGGGGCTCGAGTTCGGCCAGTGGCACGAGTGGAGCCATGAGCGCTCACTCGACTGGCATCTGCTGGATGGTCCCGGCGGATCCGCGGCGATACACCGGGGCGTGCAGCGGTTCGTCGAGGATCTCAATCATCGTTACACCTCGGAACTCTCGCTGCACCAGGTGGACTTTGCCGCCGAAGGCTTCGAGTGGATCGATTGCAACGACCACGAGTCCAGCGTGATTTCCCTGATTCGCCGCGCCGCCGATCCCACCGACTGGGTGGTGGTCGTGCTGAACTGGACGCCGATGGTGCGCCACGGTTACCGCATCGGCGTGCCCACGGCCGGCTTCTACGAGGAGCTGCTCAACAGCGACGCCGAGGTCTACGCCGGCGGCAACGTCGGCAACGAGGGCGGACGCGCGACCGAAGAAGTGGCGTCGCACGGTCACGCGCAGTCCCTCGTGCTCACACTGCCGCCCCTGGCAGGGGTGATGTTCAAATTGCGCGCCGTTCCTGGAACGTAGGCGTGGCTCTGGCCGCGAACGTAGGGCGTGGCTTTAGCCGCGCCAATTGAGGCGCGAACGTAGGGCGTGGCTTTAGCCGCGCCAATTGAGGCGCCCCTGAAGGGACGCCCTACGTACACTGCGTACACGCGACGGACAAATGACTGAATACGACCCGCCTGATCCGTACCGTTGGCTCGAAGATCCCGATAGCCTTGCCACCGTTGCATGGGTTGCGGATCAGAACCGCCGCTCCGAGGCGTTCCTGTCGGCCATCCCAGCGCGTGCGGAGATTCGCGAACGGCTGACAGCGCTCTGGAACTACGAGCGGTGCAGTCCGCCGGCGAAGTACGGCGACTGGTTCATCTTCTCGAGGAACAGAGGGCTGCAACCGCAGGCCGTGCTGTACCGCTCGCGCACGCTCGATGGCCCCGCCGAAGTTCTCCTCGATCCCAACACGCTGTCTGATGACGGCACGGTGGCGCTGAACTCGACGAGCGTGTCGGAAGACGGCCGTTGGCTGGCGTACGCGCTGTCCGAGAGCGGTTCGGATTGGATGACCTGGCACGTCCGCAACGTGGCCACCGGTGTGGACTTGCCGGATGGGGTGCGCTGGTCCAAGTTCTCCTCCGCAGCCTGGGCGCACGACGGCAGCGGGTTCTACTACAGCGGCTACCACGCGCCGGCTGATGGCAATGTGTTCACTGGCGTGAACAAGGGCCATCGCGTGTACTTTCATCGCATCTCCGGCGCCCCTGAAGGGACGCCCTACGCAGCCAGCTCCGGCGCCCCTGAAGGGACGCCCTACGCAGCCAACTCCGGCGCCCCTGAAGGGACGCCCTACGATGCTCAGGACGTCATCGTCTTCGAGTCCCGGTCCGAGCCAGAGTGGTTATTCTCCTCGGACGTGAGCGACGACGGCCGCTGGTTGGTGATCACGCAGAGCGAAGGCACCAACCGGGAGGCCCGCGTGTTTCTGCGGGACCTGTCGCAGCCTCAGTCGCCCGTTGTCCCGTTTCTCGATCGGTTCGATGCGGCGTATCAGGTGGTCGCGAGCGATGACGACGTGTTCTATGCGCTGACCGACCATGACGCGCCACGAGGCCGGCTCGTGGCGATCAGAGTGGGAGACACCGATCCGTCCGCGTGGCGCACCGTGATTGCCGAAGCGCCGGGCACCGATGTCCTGTCATCGGTCCTTCGTGTGGGCGATGCGTGGGTGTGCGTCTGGCGTTCACACGCGCACGAGAAGATTGTGATTCACGCGCTCGATGGTTCGCGGCTTTGGGATGTGCCGCTGCCTGTGCCCGGAGCCATCGCCGCCATGAGCGGCCGTCGCCATCAACCTGATGTCTTCTTTTCGTTCTCGTCGTTCACGTATCCGGCCACCATCTTCCGGGTTTCCAACGTAGGGCGTGGCTTGAGCCGCGCCGAAACAACCCTCTGGCATCGCCCGTCGGTTGCTTTTGATCCGGACGCCTTCGAGACGACGCAGGTGTTTTATCCATCGAAGGACGGCACGCGGATTCCGATGTTCATCGTGCACAAGCGCGGATTGAGCCTCGATGGCGGCAATCGCACTTACCTCTACGGGTACGGCGGCTTCGATATTTCGCTGACGCCCGCGTTTTCAGTGTCGATCATCGCGTGGATGGAGCGTGGCGGCGTGTTCGCGCAGGCGAACCTGCGCGGCGGCGGTGAATACGGCAAGGCCTGGCACGACGCGGGCCGCTTGAAGAACAAGCAGAACGTGTTCGATGACTTCATCGCCGCGGCCGAATTCTTGATTGCTGCGGGTTATACATCACCGCCGCGACTGGCCATCGGTGGCGGCAGCAACGGCGGGCTCCTGGTTGGCGCGTGCATGACGCAGCGCCCCGAGTTGTTCGGCGCCGCGGTGCCGGCCGTGGGCGTGCTCGACATGCTGCGCTTCCACAAGTTCACGATCGGGTGGGCGTGGACGTCAGACTACGGCAATCCCGACGACCCGGATGACCGCGCGGTGCTGCTGAAGTATTCGCCGCTGCACAACGTCCGTGCCGGCACGGCGTATCCCGCCACGCTGGTCATCACCGCCGATCACGACGACCGCGTGGCCCCTGCCCACAGCCACAAGTTCACGGCGACCTTGCAGGACGCGCAGGCAGGCGATGCGCCAATCCTGGCGCGCATCGA
>JBKJJZ010000561.1:0-5043 GCA_046597705.1 Vicinamibacterales bacterium
GGAACATGTATTCCGACCACGGATTGCTGGCGTTGATGCGCGCCGTGTTCGGGCTGGTGTGCCACTCGTTGACGGTGGTGTCGAACTGCATGCCTGGGTCGCCGCACACGTGCGTGCCTTCGGCAATCTGCCGCATCAGATCGCGCGCCTTGTAGGTGTCCACGATGTCGCCCGTGGTCACGCTGCGCGTGTGCCACTCGCCGTCATCAAGCACCGCGCGCATGAACTCGTCGGTCACGCGCACCGAGTTGTTCGAGTTCTGGAAGAACACGGACCCATACGCCACGCCCGTGAACGATCCGTCGTAGCCGGCATCAATCAGGGCCCACGCCTTCTTCTCTTCCTCCACCTTGCAGTTGATGAACTCGGCGATGTCCGGGTGCTCGGCGTTGAGGATGACCATCTTGGCTGCGCGACGCGTCTTGCCGCCGGACTTGATGACACCCGCAAACGCATCGAAACCTTTCATGAACGACACCGGCCCCGACGCCGTGCCGCCGCCGGCCAGCACTTCCCTCGACGATCGAATCGACGAGAGATTTGAGCCGGTGCCGGATCCAAACTTGAACAACATGCCTTCGGTCTTCGCCAGACCGAGGATCGATTCCATCGTGTCCTGCACGGCATTGATGAAGCACGCCGAACACTGCGGCGCCTTCTCGAACCCGCAGTTGAACCACACCGGACTGTTGAACGATCCCTTCTGATACACCAGCAGGTGCTTCAGGTCATCGCTGAACGCGAGCAGATCGTCTTCAGACGCAAAGTATCCCTGCTCACGCGCCCACCGGGTGATCGTATCCACGACGCGGCCCACCAGCTGCCTGACAGAATGCTCGCGCTCGGGCGACCCGAGCAGGCCGCGGAAATACTTCGAGACGACGATGTTTGTCGCCTGCTGCGACCAGGCCTTCGGGAACTCGACGTCGCGTTGCTCGAAGACAAGCTCGCCGCGTTCGTTGGCAATCAGCGCCGAACGCAGCTCCCACTCAACTTCGTCAAACGGATCCACGCCGTCGCGGGTGAAATAGCGTTCAAATTCAAGCCCGGTCACCGATGTGCCCGGACCAAACGTCCGCGTTACTTCCCCGGTTGTGGTTCCAGAATTCTGGGCTGTTTGCATCGATGTGACCTTTCCCTTTTGTACACGGCACCGCTTACGGTCCTTGTTGCCCGATCCAACGTACCTGCCTCACTGCCGACGCCTGCAACAGGAGCCCTCCTCCTGATGGAACGAGGAGGCAGAAGTCACGATCAGGACGCTGGGAAGCCCCGATTCGGCTGTTGCGATGCCGGACGACGAATATGCGCCCGCCACGTAACGAAGTCAAGGCAGAACCCACTCCATATGGTGGATGTTTCGGCTCGAAGCCGCCATATCTTGAGATCTGCCGCGTAAGTACGGGCGTTTTTTCAACTGCCCTATTTTTCATTGGCTTGGCCGAAGTGTCGGATGAGCGCCGGGTGACGCCTCAAACACGAAAGTATCACGAAAACAAAGGGGCCGTTGAGGCCAAGATCGTGCGAGATTATCGACCTGATACAGTGAGCCGAATGAACGACGAGCTCAGCGCCGATCTGGAGGCGATCGCCCCAGGGCTCCCCGTTGCTGAAGCCGTCGTGACCGCCCGGCCGCCGCACTGGCTTTTTGCCATGATGCAGGCCGTGGCCGTCTGCGGGATTCCAACCCAGCTTCTCATCGCGGGAGTCTTGATCCTCGGCACGGGCATATCGCCGTTCGGAGGCGATTCCATCTCGCTGGAGTTCATCGCGGTCGTCAGTTTTCTCGATACGGCGCTGGTGGCGATACTCATCCGTCTGTTCCTGGTTCTGAGCCGGGAAACCTCGCGAGACGTGTATTTGGGACGGCGACCGGTCTTGGGCGAGCTTGGCCGCGGCCTCGCCCTGGTCCCCCTCACATTCCTCGTCGTCGTCGGTCTGGTCTCGGCGGTGCGAGCGGTGGCGCCCTGGCTGCATAACGTCAAGGTCAGCCCGCTCGAGGCGTTCATGCGCAACCCGCTCGACGCCGCGATCTTCCTGGTGGTGGTGGTGCTGGCGGGCGGCGTGCGGGAAGAACTGCAGCGGGGATTCATCCTGCATCGATTCGGCCAGAGGCTTGGCGGGATGTGGGTCGGCAACCTCTCATTCGGATTGGCGTTCGGCCTCCTGCATTTCGATCAGGGCTGGGACATCGCGTTCGTGATCGGGTTGCTGGGGCTGGCGTGGGGCGCATTGTTCATCCGGCGCGGCTCGGTGGTCATGTCCGTCGCGAACCACGCCGGGTTCAACGCCGCCCAGGTGTTGCAACAAATGCTCGCCACATCGCTGGGGATAGGCAAGTGACGGCCCGGGGACGGGTTGCTGGCTGGCGGACCGGCTGCTTCAGACAGTGATGACTCGACGCCTCATCGCAGTTGGGCTGCTCGCTCTGCTCACACTGCCGGCGGTGACCTCGCGCATCTACGCGTCCGATGAAGTGGAGTACTTCGCTTTCCTGCGATCGCTCTGCTTCGATCACGACCTCAGCTTCGAAAATGAGTATCAGCACTTCGCGGACGCCGGGGCAGGCGGTGCGGGTTTCAGCGAAACGTTCCTGGGGGAACGCTACACGCGCGCCGGCCGGCGGCTGAACTTCGCGACCGTTGGTCCCGCACTTCTCTGGGCGCCGTTCTACGGCGTGGGTCATCTTGCCGCGGGCGTTATCGGCGCGCCGCAGGATGGCTATAGCCAGCCCTACATCACGGCCGTGGCCGCAGCCTCGGCAGTTTATGGATGGCTCGCGATTCTTCTCGCGGCTGCCATCGCCCAGCAGTGGTTCGGACGTGGCCTAGGGGCTGCACTTGCGGTGCTTGTCGGCTCGCCCCTGATCTTCTACATGTATATCGCGCCGCCCTTCTCTCATGCGTGCGCAACCTTCGCCGTCACGCTCTGTCTCTGGGTGTGGCTCCGCGTGCGAGGGACATGGTCGTTCGGCGGAGTGGTGTGCCTTGGACTCACGGTTGGGCTGATGGCAACCATGCGGGACCAGGCGGGTCTCTTTGCGATCGGCCCTGCCCTCGACTTTGGCCGATGGGCGCTCGCGCGCAAGGACTGGCGCCGGACGCTCGGGCTCGTGGTCACCGGCACGATCGCCACGCTCCTGGCCTACGCGCCGCAGTTGCTGGCATCACGTGCCGTCAACGGCTACTTCGGCCCGGACGAGTCCGTCGGCAACAAGATGTCGTGGACATCACCACACGCGTTGGGCGTACTCGTCGACATGGAGCACGGCTGGCTGTGGTGGACGCCCCTGGCGCTGCTGTCGCTCATCGGCCTTGCCGCTCTTGCGGCCGGCCGCATCCGCAGCAATCGCGATGATGGACGCTGGCTGGCGATCTGCCTGGTGGCGATTGCGGCCCTGCAGGTCTACATCAATGGCGCGGTGGAATCCTGGAATGTCGCCGGTTCGTTCGGCCACCGCCGCTTCGTTGAGCTGACACCTCTCCTCATTGTCGGGCTTGCGGCTCTGACAACATTGCCGTCGCGCAGGCTCGTGTGGGCCGCGGCCGCACTATGCGTCTGGTGGAATGTCGGGCTGTTGCTGCAGTTCGGCACGAACCGCATGGATCGCCAGCGGCTCACTTTGGGAGACAATGCGCGGCAGACGTTCGTGGTGTTGCCGGTGGAAGCCCCGTCGCTGGCCTGGCGATACCTGACCAACCGTGAATCGTTCTACCGTCAACCACGCCAGTGACCATCCTCTCGTTCGCCGACACACGATTTCCCATCGAACGCGCCAATGGCGTGCAGACGATGGCGACTTGCCATGCGCTGGCGGCGCGGGGTCACCGGATCACGCTGCTGGTGCGAACTGATTCCGCACTCACGCCGCGGGATCCGTTCCAGTTCTATGGTCTGACCGCTCTCCCCGATTTCACCATCGAGACAGTCGGCCCTGCCGCTGCGCGGCGCGTGCAGATGTTGTGGACCGGGTTGAGGCGATCGCTCACGAGCGGTGCGGATGTCGTCTACACACGCGATCTTGGACTGGCCTCGCTGCTCGCGCGCATTCCGAGGGCGGGCCGCCCGGGACTGGTGTACGAATCACATGGCATCGCGCCGGTGATGGCGGCGGCGATGCCGGCACTACTCGGAACGACGGCTCCCGAACCATCGCCGCGCAAACTCGCGAGACTGGAACGCCGCGAGGCGCTGGTGTGGAGACATGCTGACGCGTATGTAGCCATTACGCAAACGCTCGCATTCGATCTGGGTGCACGGTACGGCACGCGCAGCCGCGTCTTCGTGGTGCCGGATGGCGCCCAGCCTTCGCCAAGCGCTCGCTTCGATCGCGGCTACGGCGGGGCAAGCCGTGTTCCACTGCATTCCGTGCTTGCCGCTTATGCGGGGCACTTGTATCCCTGGAAAGGCGTGGACGTATTCCTGCACGCGCTCGCGGCCACTCCCGGCATTGACGGACTCATTGTTGGCGGCCATCCTGGCGAAGCCGATCTGGCCCGGGTCACGGCGCTGGCACAGTCACTCAAGCTAGGCACGCGATTGACGATGACCGGTTTGCTGCCGCCGCACGAGGTGGCGAACGCGCTCGCAGGCGCGCACATCTTCGTATTGCCCAACATCTCCACGGACGTGTCCGAACGTTACACGTCGCCGCTGAAGCTCTTCGAATACCTTGCGCACGGCGGCGCCATCATCGCTTCCGACCTGCCCGCCCTGCGCGAGGTGCTGACGCATGACGAGACGGCATGGCTGGTTCCACCAGGCGACGCCCGTGCGCTGGCGGATGCCATGGCGATGCTCGCCGCAAATCCGCCGCTCCGGGAGCGCCTGGGCAAGGCCGCGCTCGCCTTGTCGGAGAACTTCACGTGGGCGCGGCGCGCCGAACGACTCGAGATCGCGTTCACGGAAAGTCTGACGGCATGATCTCGCCCAATCTGTTTCGCATCGCGGTGTGTCCCGACTGTTCGGGCGCGCTCATGCCGCACGACTCGGGCGCGACGTGCGGAGTGTGCCATCGGCTGTTCGATGGATCGCGCCGGTATC
>JBKJJZ010000615.1:0-3113 GCA_046597705.1 Vicinamibacterales bacterium
GTCCGCCGTGGCCGACGCGATTCATGCCGTCGTTCCAGTCGCCGGTGCCAAACAGCGGCAGCCCGTGCGTGCCCGCGGTGTGGCCTCGATCAATGGCGCGAAGACAGTGCTCGAAGAGCGTGCCGCTTTCAGCCGACACCGACGGTGACGCATACATGTCGTCCTGCCCGCTGGCCAGAAGCGGCGCCGTCAGGTAGGGCACCCGTTCGTCGAGCACTCCGACGTCGCCTGTGGACCGCACATACTCTGCCACCACGTGGGGGAGCCACAGCATGTCGTCCGAGCAGCGGCTGCGGATGCCGCGCCCGGTGGGCTCATGCCACCAGTGCTGGACGTCGCCCTCGACGAACTGCCGGCCGGCGGCGCGCAGCAAGTGTGCTCGCGTCAGGTCCGGCCGCGCGAACGTCATGGCCATGACGTCCTGCAACTGGTCGCGGAATCCAAACGCGCCGCCCGGCTGGTAATAACCGCTGCGTGCCCAGAGCCGGCAACTGATGGCCTGATACAACAACCATCCGTTGAGCATCGTATCGAGCGAATCATCGGGCGTGCGAACCTGCACCGCCGAGAGCGTCTCTGCCCAGGACGCGCGGACACGGTCTCGGGCGGCGATTGCGGCTTGAACGCCGCCGTGGCGATCGATCAACTGCCGGGCGTGGTCGCGGTCGCGACCTTCGCCCAGGATGAACAGCACGCGCTGTTGTTCGCCTGGCTGCAGCTTGCATCGCACATGCAGTGCGGCGCACGGATCGAGCCCGGCGCCAAACCGGCCCGACAGCGTCGCGTAGGTGAGCGCCACGGGCTGCGACAAGTCCCGCTGCCGGCCGATGAATGAGCAGCGATCCGCCGTCACCGATACGGGCGGCTCACTGGCGTGCAGAAACGCAAGCTGGTTCGCGAAGTCGGGATTGTAGGCGTTGCGGGCGACGATCGACCCGTTGACCGCATCCCGTTCCGTCACCACCTGGAGATGGTGGCCTTCGCGGGGAGGACCCAGTACCCACTCGTTATAGGCAATCACGCTGAGGACTCGCGGCTCGTTCCCGTTGTTGGTCAGGGTGAGCAACGAGAACTTCACAGGATCGGCCACGTCCACGAACACGTCCAGCGCGTGCGTGATGCCGCGGGTCGCGCGGCTGAATTGCGTCAGGCCCGGCGAATGCGTCACAACGCATCGACCGCTCTGCGGGCCGCGCAGAACGGGCCCTGGTGCCGGTGACCACGCCTCGCCGGTCTGGTCATCCCGAATGTAGATGGCTTCGCCTGTGGGATCGCTGATCGGGTCATTCGCGAATGGGGTCAGGCGATTCTCCCGGCTGTTGCCGGACCACGTCTGCGCCGCGCCCGAGGCGGTCACGATGGTGCCGAACGACGGATTGGCAATCACATTCGCCCACGGCATCGGCGTCTCGTCGTCGCCTTCCAGGACGATGGCGTAGGCGCGGCCATGGTCGACGAAACCGCCGCGTCCATGCGCCAGTGTCATCGGCGGGATCACGACGGGCTCGTCTGCGGATTCCTCTCGCGCCGGCATCGAAGGCCAGAGCGGCGCCGGGCGCTGATGCACGGTTTCGGGACTGTCGAGCTGCGTGCGAAGGTCGCCCTTCCCCGCATAGAGCACGGCGCAGGCCACGGCCTCGAGCAAGCCGCGCTCGGGCTGGGTCATCAGCTCGGCGCGCAGCAAATACGCACCACCCGGTTTCTGCTGCCACGTGGTCCACGGGCCTTCATCGAGCACGGCCGTGATCGCCACGTGCAAGTCATCCAGGTATCCGATCGGTTCCTCGTTGATGATGACGACATCGGCCATCAGTCCTTTGAGACGCCAATACTCCTGGGCCTGCAGCACCTGCCGCACCAGCGACACATCGGCGTTGCCCACCATACGCACGAGGAGGATGGGGTAGTCGCCGGAGATCGAATGCGGCCAGAGTCCGTGTTGCCCCAGCGTGTTCGCACTGATCGCCTCCGGACCGGCGCGCATCGATCGGTCGGTACCCAGCACGCGTGAGACCAGGCGCTCAAACAGCAGCGCGTCCTCACCGGAGATGCCCAGGTGCCGGAGCGCGCTTTCCGCGCGTGTCCTGGCCAGCGTGAAGGCCCGCGTCGACGTTGCGGGATCGTGATACTTGCGCGCGAGCGCTTCCACCGTGGCTCGATCCGATGCCATACCGGTCGAAAAACAGAGCCGCACTCTGGCGCCCGGTGGCAGGCGAATGCGCTGCCGGAGGCTCACGATGGGATCGAGGACGATGCCGGTGGTGCCGGAGAGGGGGCGGCCGTCCAGTGCCTGGGGATGGTGGGGCGTGCGGCCGCGGCCCAGGAAACGCGCGCGATCCGTTTCCCACTCGAGCGGGCCCTGCGGCCGGCCTTCAAGGCTCAGCGAATGAAACGCCCAGCCCGAGGCGTCGCGTGGATCCCTGCGGCGTTTGTGGCAAATCAGCGCGGCCTTGTCCGCGTGGTATTCCGTCTCGACGAACAGTTTGCCGAACGCGGGGTGCGCAAAGTCGTTGTCCGCGGACGTCAGCACGATTTCCGCGTAGCTGGTCAAATCGAGTTCCCGGAGACGGCCACCGTGATTACGGATCGTGAGGCGCCGGACTTCCACGTCGTCTTCTGTCGAGACGGCGATTTCCAGATGCGTGGATAGCCCGTCATCGCGCCGCCGCACGCTGACGCGATCCGGCGAGAAGGTGACGGAGTAGTCCTCGGGTTCCGTGCGTGTCGGCTGATAAGTGGCCGACCAGACTGCGCCCGCGCGCACGTCACGCAGGTAGATGAACTGACCATCGGCGTCGCGCGTGGCGTCCCGCCGCCATCGAGTCACGGGTAACCCGTTCCAGGCACTCCCGCCCCCGCCAGAATTGGTCACCGATGTCACGTATCGCCCATTCGACAGGAACTGCGTGTGAGGCACCTCCGTAAGCGGTGTGCGGAACCGCCGCGTGGGAATCGCGATGATCGGCACGATAGGGCGCATCTCCTCGTTGGGGCGGGGGACGATCGTCGCCACATCGCGCGGCACACGCTCCTGCAACAGGAGTTCGGTCGCCTGCACACGCCGATCGGCATGAAAACGTTCGATCATGCGGTCGTGCTTCAGCGCGTTCGCG
>JBKJJZ010000625.1:0-4453 GCA_046597705.1 Vicinamibacterales bacterium
CCGTAGGGCGTCCCTTCAGGGGCGCCACCGATCGCGCTGTCCGTAGGGCGTCCCTTCAGGGGCGCCAAATACCGCGGCGTTCTATCGCAGCGTCTGGGCGAGAAAACGCTGCGTGTAGTACAGCGCAATCTGACTGCTGGGCCCGAAGGGAACGAAGTCGAACCCATGATCGGCCCAGGGCATGTTCAAGAATACGGACGTTCCGTTTTCGAGCAACTTCCTGTGCAACACGGGGCCGAACCTTGGCTCCACGATGTGGTCGCGGTTGCCGGTGATGATGAGCACGGGCGGATGTGGCTGGCCGGCCCGCGTGATCGGTGACGCGTCGGCGTACGCGTCAGGCCGCTGGTCCGGTGTCCCGCCAAGGAACTGTGACTCGATGAGGCGCACGTCAAGCGGGTCTGGCGTGGGTGGCGAGCGGTAGCCGTCAGCGAGATCGACCGGACCATAGATCGTCACAACGCCGCGTAGGGCCGGAGCTGCCGGATCCTGCGATGCCCGCATCGCCAATTGCGCGCCGGCCGAACGACCTATCAGGGCCATTCGCGCTGGGTCCGCGCGGTATTCGGACGCATGGGCTGACACCCATCGGAGTGCGTCGAGGACGTCCTCGAGCTGTGAAGGCCACGTGAAGTCTGGCGCGTGACGATAGTCGATCGCAAAGACAGCAAATCCGCTGGCGGCCAGCGCGTGAGCGAGAGGTGCATTGTCGGCCGGCTCGCCACCTCGCCAGCCGCCGCCATAGATCTGCACCACCGTCGGAACTACGCCGTCGTGAGACGGGCGGTAGACATCCGCTGTCAGCTGAACGCCCTCGACCGTGCGCACCGGCACTGCGCGGATGACTTGCACCGGAGGCAGGGACAATCCCAAAAACATCTCGCGCCACGTGAACGTGTGCTGGCGCAATTCCGAGGCCGGCTCAATCGCAGTCACCTCGGAAACTGATTTATTGAACGCGCGGTGCCACTCGGCATCCATCCGCGTGAGCGTCGATGGAATCTGTGCGAGGACGTAGGTGGGGAAAGCGGTCGCGATGAGTGAAAGCACCAGCGCCAGTCGAGGAAGGATGCGCCCAGGCGCCGCGCGTCGAACCGAGATCGCCGAACACACAATGGCCATCAGCGACAGCAGGAGAAGCCAGCCGCTGAGTTCCGGCGCGCCGACACTGAGGGGCAACAACCGGTATGTGGGCGCGGGGATCTGCGCCCACGGAGCAACGGCCAGTACGACGACCGCCAACAGAAACGCGAGTACGATCACGCGCCGCTCTAACGTTGCCGCTTGAGGATCATGACCGTGGCTCCGGCGTCGCTGAACGTGATGCCCGTGGTTTCCCACCCCTCGGCACCCGCCTGAGCCAATGGCGCCATGATGCTTCGATAGCTGGCTGGGGCCGTGTTCACGCGGAGTTCCCGGTACTCCCACTCGACGCGCGCGATTCGGACCATCTGTTCACCCTTCAGACTGGTCATCGTCTCCGGACCCAGTTCGATCTGGACTCCTGGTTCCAGTTTGACGGCCGGCATCCGCGTGATCACACCGGTCACTGGCACTGGCTCAGACGCCCTGTTTGCCACAATCATCCTCGGCGGTTGGATCTCACGCGCTTGCCCTCCGACGACCACGCCGGTTGCCGCCGCCCCCGCCACGACCAATGCCACTCCTGCGATTTGTGTCCAATGACTCACGAAGCACCTCCCAGGCCCATTAGATGACGAACCGGTTGGAAATGGCGGCGTTATCGTACAGAGTCCCGGGCTTCCCTCGACCCCAACTGACCGCGGAACTGGCATGGAGGTGGGTAGTCCTGCAGCGTCCTTGCTCTATGGCGCTGGGCTGCGGTTGCAGGAATGATTGGAACTGCGGGTGAAGGATATTGATTTCGAGCGGCGCAACCACCATCTCCTCTTGGTCAAGCGGCAGCACGACTCCGACCTGGCTCAGGGAATCGGGCGAGTCGTGCTGCCGGATGCGCTGGCTCGGAAGTTCCCGTCAACGCCGACGGAGTGGCGCTGGCAGTTCGTCTTTCCGGCTGGCCGAATGTGCCGCGACCCGTAGTTCGGGCCGCCGTCGCGATTTCATTTACATGAATCGGTTCGGTCACGCTGATGTGTCGACGACGATGATCTACACGCACGTGCTGAATCGAGGCGGTCTTGGAGTCAAGAGTCCGATGGACCGGCTGTGAGGCCTGGCGTTACGCGCGGCGCTTCGCGGCTAACGGCCGAGGAGGGTGGTGCCACGCTCATCGCAAGTTGCTGGTCCCGGAACTTGGCGGCCAACGTCGGCCTTGCGGCTAACCGGGCCAAACGGATCCGGCTGGGTGCGTGCTAAGCTTCGCGCGTTCAACGGGTTGTGGGGCTTGGGACCTTCGGTGCGCGGTGTCGTTAGCCGCCAACGTGAATACGCGGTCTACTCCATGACTTGTTAGGCCGACGAGAAAGGCAGTCATGAGGCGCACGTTGATGACGCGAACGCTCTGTGTGGGCACTGGCCTGTTGCTCGTTGGCTCGGTGGCGAGTGGCTCGCGCGCAGCGCAGACCCAGGAGCTTCGACCCGTACCACAGGGACGGCAGCGCATTCAGGTCACCAGCAGCCTCGATGGGAGCCTCCAAGACTCGTACCTCATTGTGCCGGCCTCGCGTAGTAGCGGTGCTGCTCGTCGTCCACTTGCGGTGCTGTTGCACACGTGGAGCAATGATCTTGAGCAACGGCAGCCAGAGGTCGAAGCCGAGGCCGAGGCACGGGATTGGCTCCTGCTCGCGCCCAACTTCCGTGGCCGAAACGATCACCCGGAGGCCTGCGGGTCTCGATTTGCCCAACAGGACATCCTGGACGCCGTCGCGTGGGTTCGAAGTCATTACGCGGTGGACGAGCAGCGCGTATATGTGCTGGGACTCTCTGGGGGCGGTTTCATGACCATGTTGATGGCGGCGCGCTATCCACAAAGCTGGGCGGCAGCGAGCGCGTGGGTTGGAATCAGCGATCTGCGCGCTTGGTACGACGAGCACGAGGCCGACGACTACGGCAAGATGATGCGAGCCTGTTTAGGTGGCAGTCCCAAGGACAGCGACGAGATAGCCGCGACGTATCGCGAGCGATCGCCGCTCACGTATCTTCGCGCCGGTCCTGATGTTCCCTTCGACCTGGCCGCCGGCAAGGATGACCCCACCGTGTCGGTTCGACACACACTTCATGCTTTCGGCGCCCTCGCGCCAGGCGCCGTGTCCGACGCCGAAGTCGCGAGCCTGTTAGTCTCCAGCGCCGCATCCTCGGCGCCGGGCCCCACAGCGAGTGAGAACGATCCCCTGATTGGTCGCCACATCTTTCTGCGCCGCGCAGTCGGACCCCACAGGCTCACCATTTTTGCCGGCGGACACGAGTGGTTTCCGAGAGCCGCCATCGAGTGGCTGGCGCAGCGCCGTCGACGGTAGGGCAGGGTGCTGGCGACGAACATGGGCGTTGTACTTCGAATCTCCGTCGGCCGCATTTGGAGACGTGAAACGGGTACTGCAAGTCGCAACCGAGCGCGTCACCACTCGGTGGCGGGAGTCGCGACGCTAAGTGCCCCTCCGAACTCAGCCGAAGAAGAAGGAGCCAACCCTTGCCAGCCTTAGATGAACAGCAGGGAATCGAGTACGCCATCTACACAAGCCAGGACGCGGATGAGATGGCGCGGGTGTTGGGTGAGGTCTTCAGCCAACGGGATCCACCCGCGGTGGCGGTTGGTATGAGCCCATCGGAGTTCGAGGCTTTCGTCTGTCTCTTCTGCCCGAAGGCAGCCGTCGAGGGCCTGACCATAGTCGCGAGGGACGCCAGCACGCGGCAACTTGTCGGTGCACTGCTGACGGAGGATTGCGCGTCGGCGCTACCCGATGGGGTGGGTCGACTGAGTCCGAAGTTCGAGCCGATCTTCGACATCCTCGGGCAACTCGACGCGGAGTACCGCGGTGACAGCAGTCCGCACTCCGGTGAATCGCTCCACCTGTTCCTTCTTGGGGTCGCGGAGTCTGTCGCCGGTCGTGGCGTGGCGAAGCATCTCGTTTCCGTGTGCCTCGCGCATGGCGCGCGCAACGGCTACCAGCGTGCGGTCACCGAAGCCACGAACAAGGTCTCGCAGCACATCTTCCGCAAATTCGGATTTACCGAGCGCGTGCGCCGGTCTTATCTCAGCCATCGCTTCGGCGGGCGCGCCGTATTCACGTCGATTGCCGACCAGGGCGGCCCCATTCTCATGGACAAGTTGCTCGTATCATGACTTGCGAAGCACGCTGCATTCCAAGGCCGCCCAACAACAGCATGCAGCGGACGGCGCTGCGCGCCGCCGCTGATGCTAAGCGGTAGCCGGACGACACCATGAAGGTTGCCTTTCTGATTTGTGTTCTGAGTGTCTGTGCGGCGGAGTGTGGGTGCGGGATGACCCGGAGACCGCCTGAAGCTCTCTGGGTCG
>JBKJJZ010000101.1:0-6784 GCA_046597705.1 Vicinamibacterales bacterium
GTTTTGAGGTCATTGAAGACCTTGAGCCAAAACTTCGCGCCTTCTGTCTGCTCGATCCAAATACCCAGGATGTCGCGCGTCCCGTCCGGGAGGACACCCAACGCCAGGTAAACCGCTGTGCTGCGCACCACGGCCTCGTCACGAATCTTCACGCGAAGGGCATCAAAGAACACCACCGGACACAGCGGCTCCAGGGGACGCGACTGCCACGCGGTCACTTCGGCCATCACCGCCTCGGTCACGCTGCTGATGAGATCAGGCGAGACGTCGACGGCATACATCTCCGCCAGGAACGCCTGAATCTCTCGCACGGTCATCCCGCGCGCATAGAGCGCGATGATCTTGTCGTCGAAGCCCGTGAAGCGCCGCTCGTGCTTGCCAATCAGCTGCGGCTCGAAGGTCCCGCGACGGTCACGAGGAATGGCCAGCGCCAATGCCCCGTCATCGGTCAAGACGGTCTTGGCTGACGTCCCGTTCCGATGATTGCCGGCCTCCTCTGGGGTGCCGCCGGGTGGATAGCCGAGGTGGTGGCTCATCTCGGCCCCCAAGGCCCGTTCGATCAACGCCTTCTTGAAGCGGTGCGTCGCGGCCTCCACGTCCGCCGCCGTCAGGCGTCCGTCCGGGGCGAACGCCTTCAAAATCTCAGGGTCCGCCAGTTCCGCCAGTTCCGCCAGTTCCCCAGCTCCCCAGCTCCCCAGCTATCTAATGAGATTCGCGAGTATCCGATACGCCCCCGGCGTGCCTGCAGGCAGTTGGCGCCAGAGGCCGAGGCCGACGTACGTCCACGTGCCCTTGCCGAGTTGCGCTACCGTCAACATGCCCTTCTTCTCGCCCGGATTGAACGGCCACGGATCGGTGGCCGCCAGAATGTCGGTGTAGCGTGGATCGTTCGCGCCAAAGAAGTAGAGCCCCCGCTCCTGCACCCAGCCCTCGAAGTCGGCGGCGGTGATGCGGTTCGGCTTGTTCATTTCAATCGTGCCGTCCTCCAGTACACGAACCGGAATCTCTTCCACCGTCACGCGATTGCTGGTGATGCCACCGGGATACGGCACGTACGGGCTGCTGGGTGGAACCCCTGCGCCACGGCCGCCGCCTCGACCTCCGCCAGGTCCGCCCGGCCCACCGGGCCCACCTCCACCGAAGGCGCCTGGAGGCGGACCGGCCTGGCCGCCGCCAAGCTGGTTCATCGCCACTTTGTTGTATTGGACGACGAGATGACCGCCGTTCCGCGCGAAGTCAAACAAGCGCTGGTTATACGCGCGAAGGTCCGGTCGCTTCTCATACGCGCGAATGCCCAGGACGATGGTGGAGTAATTGGAGAGATTTCCGAACGCGATGTCATCCGGCGTCAGCATCGTCACCGTCGCGCCCAGCTGGCGGATGGCCGCAGGCACTTCGTCGCCCGTGCCCATCACATAGCCCACCTGAAGACTCGCCGGCATCACCACATCGATCATCTTGATCTTCGATGCGGCAGGGTGGAACAGGTGTCGCGTCTGAATGTGGTTGTAGGCGATGACCTGGTAACCGTCGCGGAAGGTCTCGGCGCCGCGCACGGCCACCGCGCGAATCTCGGCTTCGCCCGGTGTCACCTTGACTGGCGGGGTCACGAAGAACTGCGCCGACACTTCCTCTTCTTCCACCGAGAAGTTCAGCGTGGTCTCTGCCGGTTCAACCGCCCAGCCGGCAGGCGCTTCGAGCCGCACGCGCACGGCCGAGCCCGTCGGCGCATTGTTGAGCACCGACACACGGAATTCCTTCTTCTTCCCTCCGGCCGTGAGCGGCACCACCGCGATATCCGGCGTGAGCGTCACCGACAGGTTCGGAACGATGTTGAGCACTTTCTGCTTTTCGCCGCCCACCCAGGGGCCGTCGTACCGGTAGTAGGCGGGCGACGTCAGTTCCGCCGATGCGATCCCCGCCCCGTCCAGGGTCTTGCCGACCGCGTACTTGACGGTGGCCGTCACGTCCGGCGGGCTCCACGGCAGCAGGTGATCCTCGGGAATCTCCAGGTCGTAGATGTCGCCGCCGCTCCTGGCGGGCGGACCCGGCCGCCGCTTCCAGTACGGCTGTGAGTACCGGGCGTTCGGGCCGACAGTGACCGTGTAGATCATCGTCAGAGCTTCGTTGTATTTCAGGGAGCCGGTCTGTCCCTGCTTGAGGGTGGCAGTCCAGCCCTGCGGAACGTTCAACGAGATCATGTTCACCGGCAGAGGATCGCGGCCGGTGTTGAAGACCTGCGTCATGACGTCAAACGTCTGGCCACGCACCACGTTTCCATCGGGCACGGTTACGTGCACGACCATGCCTTGCGCCAGTTCAAACGCCTGCGTGAAGTCACGTGCCTTGCGGTCGAGCCGCCAGACGATCTCGTCGCGTGCGTCCTTTGTCAACGTGCTGGCGGCCACTGCGGCGCGCAGCGCGCGCACCTGGGAGAGGCCTGCCGTGATGAACGGAATCGTCTTGTAGGTGGCTTGCGCGTCGAAGGCCTCGAGTGCGGAGCGGGCAGAGGTCTCAATGCGCGCCAGGTCGGCAGCCAGTGTGGGTAACTTCTGTTCCTGGCCGGCAGCGAATTTTGCCAACCGGGGAATCGACGTATCGATGTCCGAGAAAACATCCTGCTCATCTCCGGCCACGCGAGGCTCGCTGTCATAGAGCGAATATGAGCCGCCGGCTTCTCCCGGCCGACTCTCGGTCTGCCCCATGCCCTGGCACATGTGATTGCGCCGGGCGAGTGTGCCGAACTGGTTCCACGACATACCCAGCAACGGGTCGTAGTCGCCGGTGCTGATGCGGACCGGGCGCTGGGGTGGGGCGGCGCCGCCGGCGGATGATTGCGCGGCCCCGCCGCCTGGATTGCCTGCGCCCGCCTGATAGATCTTGCGTGCCTGCCACGGCCGCAGGCCCGCCTTGATCTGTTCGGGGAACCGAGTGGGGTCCGCAGCCACGCGGAAGGCTTCCTGCGCCAGCCGCGCTGATCCCATATGGTGCTGGCCGCCGGCCTGACCGTCGCGATTCATGGTGAGGATGATGTCCGGCCGTGTCATGCGAATCACCTTCACGACATCGCCGAGAATCGGTTCCTTGCCCCACTTCTCAAATGTCTCCTCGACGCTGAAGGAGTAGCCGAATTCGTAGGCGCGCGTGTGGTACTGATCCGCGCCGTCGTACTTGTGCACTGCCGCCAGTTCTTCCGAGCGAAGGATGCCGATGGCCTGGAACAGTTCGGGGCCGATTTCATTCTGGCCGCCATCGCCACGCGTCACTGTCAGCAGGGACGTCTTGAGGCCCCGGCCGCGATTGAGTGCCACCAGGACGCCATTATTCTCGTCGTCCGGGTGAGCCGTGACGTAGAGCATCGAGCCTTCGACCGGCAACTGGCGCAGGGCGAGGCCCAGGCCGGTTGGACCGGTATCGAAGTTCAGGGGTGTGACCTGCGTGCCCACGGGAGGGGCGGCCGCGAACAGAACGACAGCGATTGTGACGACGCTCAGGAAGGAGCGGATCAGTCGAATACGCATACGGCTTGCTCCAAAATGGAGGCCGGGTCTTCAGACCCGGCGTGTCTGCCGGACCTGAAGGTCCGGCCTCCGAAGAAAGAAAAACAGGGGCCAGTTGGCGCGTTGCCAGCTGGCCCCTGCTGTGACTACCGCACGACCCGGCTGCCGTCAGCCGGGGCCGTGCCAACTAAAAGAACAGCTTGAAGCCGAGCTGGAACTTGCGCTGCTCGTAGCCGTTCGTCGGGATCAGCGCGCCGCTGTTACCGGGCAGCGTTGTCGTCGCAGCGCCCGTGGTCGCGTTGACCGTGTAGGTCGTCTGCACGCCGGAGACCTGTTCCCAATTGAAGATGTTCTTGAACTCGGCCTGGATTTCGAACTTGTAGCGACGGCCGAAGTTGATGAACCGGGAGATGCGCGCGTCCACGTTCTTGCGCGTCGGCAGGTTCAGCGAGTTGCGCGTGATGTTCAGCGGCCGGTCGTTGTTCGTGCCGTCGCCGTTGAGGTCCGTGTTGCCCTGGACTTGTACCGGCGTGCCGCTGTTGACCTGCGCCAACAACGAGATCTGGTTGTTGTTGATGATGTGATGCAGCACGCGATTGGCGATCGTGAAGTTCGACAGCGCCACGATGCTCGCGTTGAACGTATGACGAATATCGAGGGAGTTGGGGCCCTTGTCACGCGCCAGGTTGAATGGATCCGACCGCGCGGCGTCGCCCTGGACCGACAGCGTGCCGCCACCGAGCGGCGCCGTGTCGATGCCCTTGGCCAGCGTGTAGTTCAGGTCGAACTGGAGGCTGCCGTTCCAGCGCTTGCCCAGCTGCAGCGTCATCGCCTTGTACCAGGACTCGCCGATGGACTGGACGAGCCGGACGCGGTTGTAGCGTGGGTCGACGCGTGTGGTGGCGTTGACCGTCGCGCTGTAGACGCCACGGCCGTCGTCGAGCGTACGGACCGGCGTGTTGGTGAAGTTCACTTCAGAGATCACCGGCATCGTGTAGCCGCGCGCATACATCGCGCTGATGGACGCCGAGTAGTTCGTGCCGAGCGCCCGCTCGTAGGCGATGTTGTTCTGCCACGTGCGGCCCGAGACGAAGTTGGGGTCCATGCCGAAGATGACGCTCTGCGTTCCGGTGGCGGTCGTGAGGACGTTCGGGAAGCTTGGCGCGTTGGCAGCGGACGGAGCCACCGACACGGCGATGCGCCTGGGGTCGCCCGACGCTTCGTAGGACTGTTCGATGATGGCCAGCAGCATCTGGTCGTACATCACGACCGAACTGCCGCGCACGACGGACTTACCGGAATCATCGGGTGTCCAGGCGAACCCGAAGCGCGGTCCGAAGTTGTTCTTGTCGCGGTTAAACGACTCGGAGTAGGGCGATCCGGGGATTCCCTTGTTGTAGATGTTGAGATCGTAGCGGACGCCGTAGAGCACCTTCAGGTTCGGCGTGACCTTCCAGTCATCCTGCAGGTAGGCCGAAAGCCCCCCATTGGTCATGTCGAACTGCGTCTGGATGGCCACGGTCTGTGCGAACGTCGTGTAGCCCTTCGGGTTTGCGCCGCTCTTGGCCGCCAGATAGGCCGCCACCGTGGGGAATGTGTAGGTCGCCGGCAGCGGCACCGCCCGATGATCATCAATGTACTGGTAGTCGAAACCGGTCTTGAAGCTGTGGTTGCCCCGCAGCATCGTGTAGCTGTCGACCACCTGGTAGATGCGCTGGATGAAGTCCTCGCCGTCACCGGTGGGCATCCCGAACTGGATGTTGTTGTTCACGCCGTTGACGACGCCGCCGTTGATGTTCACCGAGATGCCCGTGCCCGCGCCTTCCGAGGAGAACCGCCGCTGATGGCGCTGGGCCACCTGCATCCGCAACTCATTCAGATTGGCCGAGCCCAGCGTCGACACGACCTGCGCGGCGTGCGACCACATCCTGTCGCCGAAGTCCACCGAACGCTCCATCGCGGTGTTGCCGCCACCGCCGGCGTTCAGCGGATTCTTGTTGCGGAAGGTGTTGGTCCGCGCCGTGATGCGCTGTGACGAATTGGCCTGCCAGTCGAGTTTGCCGATGAGGAACAACACGTCCTGCGAGGCCGGAACCGCGGCGGGTTGCGTCGGGATCCCCACTTGCGCCGCGATGCCCGGATCGATATTGATCAGGCGCGGCATTTCCCGGAACGTGCGCTCCACACCCGCGTAATAGTGCAGCGAATTCTTCCGGATGGGCCCGCCAATCGTGCCGGTGATGATGTCGACGGAGTTATCGGGCCGGGTGGCGTCGGTCTTCTGACCGGCGAAGAAGAAGGGGAACGCGGACCACTTCTTCTCGCGCCACTTGTACGACACGTCGCCTTTGAGGGTGTTGGTGCCCGATGGGGTGACCGCGTTGTACACCAGTCCGGTGGTGCTGCCGAACTCCGGCGCGAAGCCGGACGTCACAACCTGCACTTCCTTGATCATGACTTCAGACATCGGCATCATGCGCAGGCCCGCGCGGTCGCGCTGCGTGTTGGTGTTGCCGTCCACCTGATAATTCACGCGCAGGGCCTGGCCGTTCACGCCAAAGCGCGGCACGCCGTACTCGTTGTTCTCACTGCCGGTGACACCAGGCTGCAGCAGCGCGAAGTTGTAGGGATTTCGCGAGACCAGAGGCAGGTTCTTGATTTCGACTTCGTTGATGTTCCGGCCCACATCGGTTTTGACCAGGTTGACCACCGCGGAGTCCGCCGTGACGGTGATGGCGTCGGTCAGCCCACCAACCTTGAGCGCGATGGGGAGGCTCACGGTCTGGCCAGCCACAAGCGTGATGCCGACCTGTTCGTACTTCGAAAAGCCAGACAGCTCGGCCGTGACCGTGAACTTGCCCAACTGAAGCAGCGGCGCGCGGAACACGCCAGATTCGTTTGAGACGACCACGCGCTGCGAGCCCGTGTCGGTATTGTGGATGGTCACAGTCACGCCGGGCAGCACTGCGCCGGATGCATCCTTGACCGTGCCTTCGATCGTGCCGTTGATAGCCTGAGATTGTCCGTAGGCCGTGCCCGTCAAGGCACAAACCACGAGCAATGCCAGGGCGCAGAGACGCCGCAATTGCATGAATTCCCCCTCCAAAAAAACAGTGACGATCGACTTCCTTAAGTCAGTTAACTAAGTCGATCTGAAGAAGAAGTAGAAGCCTTCGTTACGCACCTGTCAAGTGCGTGGCTGGTCGCGGCTGGTCGCCGCCTTGACGATGGCCGGAAGCAGCCGTACAGTGAAGACATGCGTGTCGCTGCTGTCAAGCGGTTTC
>JBKJJZ010000467.1:0-11722 GCA_046597705.1 Vicinamibacterales bacterium
CATGGCGCGCCGTTCGACGAGGACTTCTACGTGCAGGATGCCCTTGATGCGCGGCGTGCCCTGGAGTCGGTGTCCGCTCACATCTGCCTGTTCGGACATACCCACGTGCCGGCCGTCTATCGCACGGCCGGATTCTCCGTGCGCGACGAATCGCCATTCGACACGGAGATACCGGAGGTCGCCATCGTTCAGCTGCCGGCGAAAGGGCGCGTGCTGATCAATGTCGGATCGGTCGGCCAACCTCGGGACGGAGACCCGCGCGCGGCATTTGGCGTACTCGACGAAGGTGCGGGCACCATTGAACTGCGCCGGGTCCGGTACGACGTGGCCGCCGCCCAGCGACGCATCATCGAGGCGGGGCTGCCGGTGTTCCTGGCGGAACGCCTGGAGACGGGGTTTTAGGGATTCAATGAGGCGCCCCTGAAGGGGCGCCCTACGTACTGCCGGCCCCGGGACGTTTAGCCCGTTCATCGCGCCGCTTCAGCTCCATCGCGTAGGCATCGCGCGCGGCGCGCGACCCGAGGACCCAGCCGATCACGACGCCGATCAGCAGCACGGCCGGGATGAAGATGAAGTGCGTCGATGGCATGCTGGCGAAGTTCACCGGCGGCCTGCCCCATCCTGCAGCCGACGCTGCACCGCGGCCAGGTCCTGCTCCACACGGGCCATGCGGCGCCACATGAAAAAGACATATCCGGTGAGCGCCACCCACACGAACGCATACGCGTAGAACACCAGAGGCGTTGCCGGCAGCATCTCACGAGGGGCGGCCTCGCTCATGGGCACGAACCCGTCCATCGCCGCCGCCGGGGTCGGCGTGGGCTGAGTCTGAGCGATGACGCTCACCGACAGCGCCGCGACCAGAACAAACAGGCCGGCGAGCCATCTGAAATCTGAAATCTTGAATCTGAAATCCTTCATCGCAAATCTCCAATCGAGAATCGGCAATCTATCGGCAATCCGCAATCAAGAATCGTGCAATTCCGATCCTCAATCCTCATTCCTCAATCCTCATTCTTCAAGCTCGGCGTAGATGTCCTCGACCGCCATTCGACCGCGTTCAAGGCGCTGGCGCAATAGCAAGAGGGCGACATACAAAACCAGAAACGCGATCGCGCACCAGTAGAACGGCAGCCGCATTCCCGGGCCGAGCGACTTCACGACATTAGTCGTCGGGTGAATCGTGCGCCACACATTGACTGACCAGTACACGAAGGGCACGTTGGCCATGCCGAACACGCCGACGGCCGCGGCCAGCATTTCCGATCCGGCGCCCGCGAAACGCCGCAGCAGCAGATACGACACGAAGATCAGCCACAGCACCAGCGCCGAGGTCAGGCGCGCGTCCCACTGCCACCATACGCCCCAGGCCTTGCGCGCCCAGATGGGCCCCGTCACCAGCACGATCAGGCCAAACACCACCACCAGCTCCGCGGCCGCAATCGCCGTCGCATCCGCACCGGGCGATCGCTTCGCCAAATACATCGCGCTCGCGATGCCGCACACAAACGCGGACATGAACATCACCATGGCCGAAGGCACGTGGTAGTAGAAGATGCGTTGAATCAGCCCCATGGTCGATTCGTACGGCGCGGCGTCAATGAGGAACGGTGACAACGCGAACATGACCGCCGCCACGCCAAGAAGCGCTGGAACCAGAATTGATCGACCCTGCATCGGAGACGTGTCCTCCGGCGCGGCTGAAGCCACGCCCTACGAATAGCCTACTCGCTCATGACGGGGCCGAATATCCACAGGGCCAGCGTCAGGAATACCGCGTCAAAGAATACCAGCATCGACAGCCATGCCTGGGCCACCGCCAGGTTCGGTTCCACGGCAAGAATCGACGCCGTTCCCCTGACACCCGCGATCACCAGGGGGACGGTGATGGGATAAAGCAACACCGGCAGCAAGACATCTCTCGATTGCGCCCGAATCAACATCGCGGCGAAGAGCGTGCCTACGGCCGCAAACCCCAGCGTTCCTGTGACCAACAACCCGATAAGTAGCCATGGAGCCCGCCCCATGGGCGCCTGAAACAGAAGGCCGACGAGCGGCACCATGAACAGCTCGACCGCCAGCATCAGCAGCAGCACGCCGGCCAGCTTGCCCAGATAGATCGCCGGCCGCTCCATGGGTGACAACAGCAGAGCCTTCAAGGTATCGGCCTGGCGTTCACGCTCGAAGGTCCGTCCCAGCGCCAGCGTTCCGGAGAACGCGATCGCCACCCACAGGATCCCGGCAGCGGCGTCAGTGAGCGCGACGCCAAGCTCACCGACGAAACTGAACGAAAACACCAGCACCACGGAGACCGCGAAGAACAGCGTGGTGTAGGCCAGTTCACGGCTGCGCGCCTCGATCACCAGATCCTTGCGCGCGATGGTCCAGACTGCCCGAATGAACTTCACGATGCGCGCTCCCTGAGCGTGCGGCGGTAGCGGTCGCGGAGGCTTCCCGCTCCGTCGGCCATCACCCACGCGCGGCCGCGATCAACGCAGAGGGATCGATCCACCACGGCTTCCGCCGTGTCGAAATCATGGGTCGCCATCACCACAATCCGGCCGTCATCGCGCAACGCGCGCAACCGATCAATCAGCACCAGGGCCGACTCGTCGTCGAGTCCCGTGAATGGCTCGTCGAGCAGGACCAGGCGCGGTTGATGCAGCAACGCCCGCTCGAGGGCAAGACGCTGCCGAAGCCCGCGGGAGAACGCACCCGCGCGGTCATCGGCGCGGTCGCTCAGGCGCGCAAGCGCCAGAGCCTCGGTGACACGCTCGTCGAGACGATCGAGGCCGTACAGTGTGCCAAAGAACCGCAGGTTCTCTCTCGCCGTGAGATCGGCGTACAGAAACAAGTCATGGCCCAGCACGCCGATTGATCCGCGCAGTGGATCGCCGGCAGCGTCCACCGTATGCGAGCCGTACCGTACGCCGCCCGACGTGGGTCGCAGGAGTGTGGACAGTACGGAGATTAGAGTGGATTTGCCGGCGCCATTCGGACCGAAGAGTCCCAGCACCTGGCCACGTTCAGCCTGCATCGTGACATGAGCCAACGCCCGCCGCCGCCCGTAATGTCTCGAGACGTCGTCAACGAAGACGGTGTCGAAATCAACGGTCATCAGATCCGGCGGCGCGCCGGCGATGTGACCGCGGCCCACAATCCCCAGGCGATGAAGCCGCCTGCCAGAGTCAGGGCAAGCCACCGGGGCCACAACGAACGGTGTGGCAAACCAGAAAGATCCAGCGTCAGGCGCTGGCCGGCCTGAATCGCCGGGCCGGTGGCATTGATGAAGGCTTTGCCCTCGCTCGACATCATCGCCCGCGCGGCAATCTGTGGCGACGCGATGTCGAGCGCCCCCTGCTTCTCCACCAGCAGGGTCAACTGCTGAAGCGTCGCCGGCCACACTTGCTCGAACCCCACGGTGGGCCCGCGATACGGCAGCTCAAATGCCGCCTGCACCATGGTGGCGCCGGGGTTGAATGGGCCGGTGACGATGATCCGTGGACCGTTGGCCGAACCTTGAGGCGAAGACTCGGGAAGGATTGACGCGCCCCTGGCGCCCTGCGGCAGATCGAAGATCAGCGGCCCACCGATATCAACCGGCGTGCGGGCGGTGTTCAGAATGTCCATCAGATAGAAGACCTGCAGTCCGTCTTCGCCGAGCTGGACGATAACCCTCGACTCGGGCCCGAGCACCACGATGCCTTTGGTGGCGGGTGCTGTGGCCAGTGTCTTGTCTTCGGCCGCGCGTGCCACGTCTTCCGGATCGGTGGCCACCAACGCGAAGAGAACGCCCGAACTGCTCATCGTGTAGGGCCGTGAGTCCAGCCGCTCGCCGTCCACCGTCGTGGTCACCACCACCGATGCTCCCTTGCGAACGTCCTTGATCAGTGCCCGTCCATCAGCGCCGGTATTCACCACACGCACCGTGCCGTCGATTGAAAACTCGACGGGCTGGTTCGCAATGTCCTTGTCGAAGCCGCCACGAACAACGCGAACCGAGACCGTGCCCACTGGAACCGTCGTATCAGGCCGTGGAACGCCCGACATCTCTTTGGCATTGGGCATCTGCGCCTGCGCGAAAAGGGCCGGGCCGGCGAACATCACCAGCACAAGGCATAGGCTGTGGCAAAGTGCGCGACTCATGCGTTCGCACTCCCAAGGCGATCACCACACTGTTTGCAGAACTTTGCGTCGGGCTCGTTCCGCGTCCCGCACCGGACACACGCGTTCCCCACAGGTCGCCGTGCCTTATCCGCTGGTCGCGACTGCGCAGGCACCACGTCCGGCGTCCGCTCCAGCTGCTGCATGAGCAACAGCGCGCGAGCCCGCAGTCGTTCAAGCATGTCGGCGTAGTCCGCCTCGCTGACTTTCTTCATGCCGAAGTCGAACTCGAGATCTTTGATGGCCCGAAGCACCAGAGCCTTCTCCTGTTGCAAGACCTCGCGTTGGCGAATACCCAGCGGCTCTTCGTCTCCGGCGCCCGACCACAAGCTGGCCAGGGCTCGATGCACGGCGTACGCGGTGTATCCGGAAGCCAGCACCGCCGCGCTGATGAGCAGCAGGGCCGCGGGGTGCGTATGTCTTGCCATCACCACCGCAACGGTGGCCCCGATCATCGACAGCAGAACGTAGAAGTGCCCAGCCGTGAAGGGCGCCGGGCCTTCAGTCGAGGTCTCGGAGCTCATCGTCGAGTTTCTCCCGGCGTTGTTGTGTGGCGGCGTCATCGCCCGATGTCGCAGGCGCGGACGGTTCCGGGCTCGAGTGCCGCGTCCAGCGCACGGCCACACTGCCGACCACAAGAATGCCGACGAACCCAACGGCGTACGGCAGGAGCCAGGCGAGGCGGTTGAAGCCCTTGTCGATTGGCGAAGAGAGGACTTCCTGGCTGCCGTACTTCTTCACGTAGTAATCGACGACTTCATCGTAGGACTTACCTGCCGCAATTAGTCCAGCAATCTCTGTGCGCATCTCCTCGGCCTTGCCGCAGGTGCACTCGCCGACGCGCTTGCGGCCGCACGTGCCGCACATGCAGACAATTTCATCGCGCAGCCGCTTCTCAACGGGTGTGCGGGGCACCAACAACACGACCTGGGGATTCTCGACGTGTTGCGCGTGCGCGCGAGCCGGCAATCCACCCAGGAACAGCAACAACATGAGGGACGTTGTCACCGCACCCTGCGGAACACTGGCTGCGGCGAATGCCATCGCCCGCTCGGGCAGCAGTGAAAGGATCGTTCCAACTCCAATGATCCCGAATCCGAACCACAGCCAGTTGATCAACGGATTCACCGTGACCTCCAGCGTGGCTTTCTGCGGGCCCACGTCGAAAGCCGCCAGCGTCAGATAGAGGTCATCAGCAAAGCTGCGGCGGATCGCCACCTCCGTGGTCGGCTCTGTTTCGGCCTTCCGGAAATACCACCGTGCGGGATACATCCCTCCGACGGACTTGCCATTGCGCTCCACGTTGACGTGCGCCGTAATCATCTGTTTCTGACCGTCGTCAGTGACTTTCAGCGCGGTGTATTTGACGACGTAGGGGCCGATGGCGACCTGCTGCCCCGGGTCGAGCACCACTTGCTCCTCGAGCTTGAAGCCGTTGCCGCCAAAACCCAGGAAGATGAGCACGATGCCGAGGTGCACGATGTAACCGGCATAGCGACGACGTGACCGTGCGAAGAGACCGATGAGCGCGGTCAGGCGATCAGTGCCTGTCGCGCGCTGGCGTACGCCGGAGCCGCGCCAGAACTCCTGGAAGATTGTGGTCGCCACGAGTCCGCACAGCGAGAAGCACAAGCCAGCGGCCCAGAACTGCACGCCGAGCGCGGTCATCGTGATTCCGGTGGCCACCGACATCAGCACCGGCCACATGAGCTGATACCGCATGCTGGACAGCGCGGACTTGCGCCATGCCAGCAGCGGACCGATGCCCGTCAGGAATAACAGCATCAAGCCGATCGGCAGCATCCATCGGTTGAAGAACGGTGGCCCCACCGTGAGCCGCTCACCGCGCAACGCTTCACTGAGCGTGGGGAACATGGTGGCGAACAAGACGAAGAACGCCGAGAACAACAGAATCCAGTTGTTGGCCAGGAAGGCCGCTTCCCGCGATGCCAGCGATTCCAGTTCGTTGCGCGCGCGAAGCATCGGCATGCGCCAGATGACCAGCCCGAAGCTGACCGTGAGAATCAGAATCATGAAGACCGTGAACATCCACGCAAGTTCGCGGTCTTCGCCGAATGCGTGAACGGACTGCACGACGCCCGAGCGCGTCATGAATGTGCCGAAGATCGTCAGCAAGAACGTGACGATCACAAGCGACACGTTCCAGATCTTCAACATGCCGCGACGCTCCTGCACCATCACGGAATGCAGGAAGGCCGTGGCCGTAAACCAGGGCAGCATCCCGGCGTTCTCCACCGGGTCCCAACCCCAGTAACCGCCCCAGCCAAGTTCCTCGTACGCCCACAAACCGCCAAGCGCCAGGCCAATGGTCAGAAACAGCCACGAGGTCATCGTCCAGCGGCGAACGGCACGGAGCCAGGAGTCATCCAACTGTCCGCTGATCAGCGCCGCCAGGCAGAACGCGAACGGAATGGTCATGCCCACAAACCCGAGATAGAGCATCGGCGGATGGATGACCATGTAGAAGTTCTGGAGCAGAGGGCTGAGGCCCTTCCCCACTGTTGGAGCCGCCAACAGGTGCGTCTCGAACGGGTTGTTGTGGACCACCATCAGGAACAGGAAGAACATCTCCACCACGGAGATGACCGCCACAACCCACGGGATCAACATGCGATGGCGGATGCGGTTGATGTGAATGGCCGCGCTGCCGAAGACTGCCAGCAGCGTCACCCAGAACATCAGCGAGCCATCAAGGCCGCCCCAATACGATGTCAGTTTGTAGAACAGCGGCTGTGCTGAATCGGAATACCGCTGCACGTACTTGATGCTGTAGTCCTCGATGACGAAGGCGTGCACGATGATGGCCGAGGCCACCAGCATCAAGCCCGTCAACACGTGAAACAGCCCCGTAGAGCCGAGCACGAGGGACGACCGTCCACGGCGGCCGCCCGCCACACCAGCCGCGAACGCAGCGCTGGCTACCACGAACGCAGAAAGGATCAGGAAATAGCCAAGTGAAGCCATGTTTTGAGTCGCGGAAGCGACGAGGTCAGCGAACCGAGGGTACTTTGGCGGCGGCTTCGTACTTCGACGGACACTTCGCCATGATGCCGTTGCGTTCGATGTGGATGACACCGTTCGCATCGAGGCGGCCCTTCACCACGACTTCGGCCTCCGCCTTGAACGTGTCCGGCACGACGCCGGTATATTCGGCGTTCATCACTTTGCCGTTCGAATGAATCTGGAATCGGTACTCGAGTGTTGAACTCTTGACCTTCGGTTCACCCAGGACATATCCGTGCACCTGCAGGCGCTTGCCTTGCCATGCCTGCGGATCCGCCATGACTTCGTCAACCTTCTTGTAGTATTCGGCGCCCTGCGACACCGTCGAAATCATCAGCCACGTCAAGGCTGACAGAATGACCACCGCTGACACACTGACCCGGACCGCTTTCTTTGACATCTCAGCCCTCGTCTCACTCGATAGGATACGTCTCGCACGGCCGCGCACGCAACAGGCGATCCACGGCTTCCACGGGGAGGCCGACCACGGTTCCGTAGGAACCCTCAATCCGCGTCACCCAGCGTGACGCCAGCCCCTGAATGGCGTATGCCCCTGCTCTGTCGCGCGGTTCGCCCGTCGCGACCACCTTGGCGATCTCGCCTGCGGGAATAATCCGCATCCACACGCGGGTTTTTTCCATCGTCAAGTCCGGCTCGGCCGCATCGGGCCACCAGACGGCAACGGCGGTCAGCACCTGATGCTCGCGACCCGACAGCCGGGTGAGCATCCGCACGGCGTCGTCATCATCAATCGGCTTGCCGAGCACGTCTCCGTCCACCACGACGATCGTGTCTGCTGCCAGAATCGTGCCGTCGTGAACGCTCACCCGAACCGCCTCAGCTTTTTCGAGGGCCATCCGGCGCACGTAGACATCCGCGGACTCATCGGCCCGCACGCGCTCGTCAATGTCGGCGGGCACCACGTCAAACGTGAATCCCGCTGACGTGAGCAATTCCCGACGCCGGGGAGACGATGATGCCAGCACCAGCCGCATGAAGCAGGATGATACACTTCAAGGTCGGATGGAATCGCTGCAGCAGACGGCCGCGCGTGTTCTTGGGCCACTGCTGGAGGGCCAGCCGTTGTCGCCAGGAAAAGTTTCTTTCGCATGGTCCATCGCAGCCGGCCCGGCACTCGCCCGCGCCAGCACATCGAAGTGGACACCCGACGGCATCCTGCACATCCGCGCCCGCAGCACTGCATGGCGCACGGAGATCGAACGGGCGCGGCCGATGGTGGCCGCACGCCTTAAACAGTTGCTGGGCCCCGACGCGGTGCGCCGCATCATCATCACGGAGTAATGGTTCATGCGTGAAACAGTCATCGTCAGCGCCGTTCGCACCCCCACCGGCAAGTTCCTGGGCGTGCTCAAGGATTTCCGCGCGCCGGACCTGGGCGCACTTGCGGTGCGCGAAGCTGTCGCACGTGCCGGCATCGACCCTGCAACCGTGGATGAATGCCTGATGGGCAACGTCGTCGGCGCGGGCATTGGACAGGCCCCTGCGCGACAGGCCGCGCTGCGTGGCGGCCTGCCTAACAGTGTCGGCGCGCTCACGATCAACAAAGTGTGTGGGTCGGGTCTCAAAGCCGTGATTCTGGCGGCGCAGGGCATCGCCACGGGTGACATTGACATTGCCGTGGCCGGCGGCATGGAGTCCATGAGCAACTGCCCTTACCTGCTCTTCAAAGTGCGCGAGGGCCTGCGCATGGGTGACAGCAAGGTGGTGGACTCCATGGTGCACGACGGCCTGTGGGACGCGTTCGATGACGTGCACATGGGCATGACCGGCGAACTGGTGTCCGAGCGCTACAAGGTGAGCCGTGAAGACCAGGACGCGTACGCAGTGGACAGCCACCGCAAAGCATCGAAGGCCACCAAAGACGGTGCGTTCACCGACGAGATGCTCCCGATTTCGATTCCTCAGAAAAAGGGCGACCCGCTCATCGTCAACACCGACGAACCCATTCGCGAAGACACCTCGCTTGAATCACTCGGACGACTGAAGCCGGCGTTCAAGAAGGACGGCACCGTCACCGCCGGCAACGCCCCCGGCGTGAACGACGCGGCGGCGGCACTGGTCGTGATGGGCGCCGACACGGCGGCGCGATTGAACCTCACGCCGCTTGCAAGAGTCGTTGGACAGGCCACGTCAGGACTTGAGCCAAAGCTGGTCCTGATGACGCCTGTCGACGCCGTTCGAAAACTCATGAAGAAGACGGGGTGGTCGCTTGAAGAAGTGGACCTCTTCGAACTGAACGAGGCGTTCTCGGTTCAGGGCGTCGCCGTTATTCGCGAACTGGGCATCGATCCCATGAAGGTGAATGTGCATGGCGGCGCCGTGGCCTTGGGCCACGCGATCGGCGCCAGCGGTGCGCGCGTGCTCACGACCCTGCTCTATGCACTCAAGCGGCACGGCAAGAAGCGCGGCGTGGCGACCTTGTGTCTGGGCGGCGGCAACGGCGTGGCACTGGCGGTCGAGAGACTCTAGGTTCGAGGTTCGAGGTTCGAGGTTCGAGGTCCGAGGTCCGAGGTTCGCATGATTGAGATAGTTGGAGTGATCGGTGCGGGGACGATGGGGAATGGGATTGCGCAGGTGTTTGCGCAGTCGGGGTTCACCGTGAGGCTGCACGATGCGTCGGGGCCGGCAATTGAGCGCGCGCTCAAGACCATCGAGAAGAGCCTGTCGAAGTTTGTCGAGAAGGGCAAGCTGACGCCGGAAAATCGTGACGCCACGCTTGGTCGTTTATCAGGCGCCGCGTCGCTCGACACATTTGCCGACGCCGATTACGTGGTCGAAGCGGTGGTCGAAAGCCTCGACGTGAAGCGCAGTATCTTTGGCGCGCTGGATAAGATCACGCGACCGGATGTGATTCTGACGTCGAACACGTCGTCGATCTCGATCACCACCATCGGTGCGGCCACTTCCCGTCCGGAGAAAGTGCTGGGCATGCACTTCATGAACCCGGTGCCGCTGATGACCCTGGTTGAGCTGATCCGCGGACAGGCCACCTCGCCCGAAGCGATGGCGACCGCGTCGGACTTGTGCAAGACGCTCGGTAAAACGCCGGTCGAGGCGGCGGACTATCCCGGCTTCATCGCGAACCGAATCTTGATGCCCATGATCAACGAAGCGATCTTCGCGCTCATGGAAGGCGTGGGCACCGCCGAGGCAATCGACTCGGTCATGAAGCTGGGCATGAACCATCCGATGGGCCCCCTGACTCTGGCGGATTTCATCGGCCTGGACGTGTGCCTGGCCATCATGGAGGTGCTGCACACCGGCCTGGGCGATCCCAAATACCGGCCATGCCCGCTCCTGCGGCGGATGGTGGCGGCTGGGCACCTGGGCAAGAAGTCAGGCCGCGGTTTCTACGTCTACGCGGCGTAGTATTTTTCCTCGAAACTTCGGCGGGCGGCGATCGTAAGTGTCCTGTATTAGACCGATGTAACAGGACTACACCGGGTGGCCCAGCAAGTTGGGAGGGACCCATGACCCGCCTCGTTTCGTTCTTCTTCCCCATCAATAAATCCGCTACTCGCTCTGCGCGAGCACTGCTCTGCGCTTCCTTTCTGCTGACAAGTTGGTCCATGTGGGCCGTGGTTGACGCAAAGACGCCGGGCCTGGCCATCACTGACCTCGGGACCCTGGGCGGCAATTACAGCCGTGCCGCGGCCATCAGCGAGACTGGTCACGTGGTGGGCGTTTCCCTCACGGCCAGCGGCGAATACCATGCGTTCTCGTGGACGCAGGCAGGCGGCATGTTGGACCTGGGGACCCTTGGCGGTTCTTCAAGCTGGGCTGCTGGTGTCAACGCCAACGGACTGGTGGTTGGCACAGCAAGTACGGCGTTTGACGCCGAGTATCACGCGTTCGTCTGGACGCCCTCTCGCGGCATGATGGATCTGGGCACCCTGGGCGGCGGCAGCAGTCACGCATACGCCGTGAGTGAAACAGGGTTGGTGATCGGTGTGGCGGCCACCGGCGGCGAAAACGAGCATGCGTTCCTGTGGACGCCCGGCGGCGGAATGATGGACCTCGGGACGTTAGGTGGCAGCCAGAGCTCTCCGAATGCCGTCAATGACCAGGGACACGTGGTAGGCGTGGCGAGCACGGCCGATGATGCCGAGTTTCATCCGTTCCTCTGGACGCATGCGGACGGGATGAAGGACCTGGGCACCTTCGGAGGCATCTGGAGCGGTGCGCACGCCATCAGTGCGAATGGCCAGGTCATCGGATACTCGAGCACGGCGGATGAGGTGTCCCAGCACCACGCGGTTCTCTGGACAGAGGACGGCGGAATGATGGGACTCGGAACGTTCGGCGGGAGTTATAACGCCGCCAGCGGCGTCACCTCAACGGGCTGGGTCATCGGGAACGCGTCAACGCCAGACGACCTCCACTTCCACGCGTTTGCATGGACCTTAGCGGGCGGTATGATCGACCTCGGGACCCTTGGTGGCCATGACAGCACCGCGGCGGCAATCAACGAAGCGGCGCTCATCGTGGGCCAGTCCAGCCTCGCGGGTGACGC
>JBKJJZ010000472.1:0-22961 GCA_046597705.1 Vicinamibacterales bacterium
TGAGGAGCTGAGGAACTGAGGAACTGAGGAACTGAGGAACTGAGGAACTGAGGAACTGAGGAACTGAGGAACTGAGGAACTGAGGAACTCGGACGTATCTGGCACTTGGGGTCGTTCGAAACGGTCGCCGCAGAGAATCGCAAACTGATTCATCACGACCTGCCAATGGGTCTCGCCGCGCTTCCAGCCGCGCGGTCAGATTGCGCACCGCCAGCCAGATGAGTTTGAGCGCGGCGTCGTCGTTGGGAAACTGGCCGCGCGTCTTGGTGACTTTTCGGATTTGCCGAGAATCTTGTCGTCGAAGCCCGTGAAGCGGCGCTGATGCTTCGGCGTCAAGATCGGAGCAAAGGTCCCATGGCGGTCGCGAGGAATTGCGAGCGGGCGCGCTCCAGGAGGGCCTTCTTGAAGCGGCGCGTCGCCGCCTCCACGTCGGCGGCGGTGAGCATGCCCTCGGGGGCAAATTGATTCAGAATCGCATCGAAAACCGGGGCAAGCACCTCAGCGGACGTTGGGACCTCATTGGATCGGGGCCTTGGAATTTCTCATGCTAAGCCCCGTACACAAAATTCCTGACAGTCCCTCAGTTCCGCCAGTTCCGCCAGTTCCCCAGTTCCCCAGTTCCCCAGTTCCTCATTTTCCAAAGACCGTCTTGATGGCCGCCTCGTGGAAGGTGATCTTCATCTTCTGCTTGGCCTTGGTCATGTAGGCGGCGAAGAACTCCTGCCGGCGCTGCTGCATCAGCTGACTCGCGGTCTGCGGCTTTTCCCGGGCCAGGTTTTCGGCGATGACGTCAGCGCGCTCCACCACATGCGCCACCACTACTGCACTCTCGGTTGAGATGGGACCCGACGTGCCGTCCTTCGCCAGGCCAAACACCGCATCGTCAATCGCGGTGTTCACGCCCACTTCGGGGTACGCCGTTCCGCGAGGGATGAGTTCCGTGGTCTTCAACTCGGCTCCCGCGGCCTTGGCGGCCGCCGCAAACGAACCGCGCTGGCCGGTTTGAGCCATCGCCGCCGCTTTGGCTTTCGCCAGGTCCACCGCTTTGATTCGAATCACGTCGTTGCGCACGCGGTCCTTGACGTCAGCCAGCGCCGGGATGGCGGGCGGCTTAATCTCGGTCAGCGCAATAAACGCAATGCCCTGATTGGTGCGAAGCTGGCCGCTGACCTTGCCCTGTTCCAACGTGAAGGCCGAGGCTGCCACGGTGGGCGCGTATCCGAGTCCTGTGAGCGGCTCGTCGCGAGAGAATAGGCCGGAGTCCGCCACCGTCAGGTTGCGGGCTTTCGCAACCTTGTCCAGGTCCGACGGGTCGTCAATTTCCTTCGCGGCCTGATCGGCAATCGACTGCGCTTCTGCCTGGGCCTTTTCAAACTTCAACTGATCTTCGATCTGCGCACGCACATCCGCCAGCGCCTGGGTTCCGGCGGCCTTGCGGCCCGTCGTCTTGATGATGTGGAAGCCGAACTCCGACTTCACGATGTCGCTGGTCTGGCCATCCTTCAGCGCAAACGCCGCGTCCGAGCAGGGCTTGGCCATACGCTCGTGAGGGAAGAAATCCAGGTCCCCGCCTTGTGAGGCTGAGCCGTCCTCCGAATACTTTTTTGCCAGCGCCGCGAAGTCTTCGCCGGCCTTGACCTTCACCAGGACGCTTTCGGCGGCCTTGCGCTGGGCGGCTTCGTCCTTGCCTGCGCCGGTCTTGAAGAGGATGTGACTGGCGCGAACCATCTCGGGAGTGGTGAACTGCGGGAGGCTCTCGCGATAACGCGTCTCCACTTCGGCTGGTGTCACCGTCCGCGTGGCCTTCAGCGCTTCGGCCTCGATCGACAGGAAACGCACACGCCGCTTCTCCGGTGATCGGTAGGTCTCCTGGTTCGCCGCGAACTGCGCGGCGATTTCGGCGTCGGTGGGCGTGATCGCGGAATTAAACTTACTGGCCGTAAAGATCGCCAACTCCAGCTTCACCTTTTCGTTCTGCCGGCGGTACTCGGCTTCCGCCTCCGCGTCAGAGACCTGAATCCAGGCGGTGACCGCACCCTGCAGTTTCTCGGACAGGAGGCCCTTGCGCAGCTGCTCTTCGAAGTCGGCGGGGCGCATCGGTGGGCGCTGGCTCGCCAGGACCTGACGGTAGCGCGCATCGCCAATAAATTCGCCGTTCATCTGGAATCCGGGCATGCGGAGGATGCGCTCGCGCAGTTCCGCGTCGCTGACCTTCAAGCCGAGCCGGTTCGCGGCCGCCACCGTGGCTTCTTCATCCACCATTTGCTGCACTACGCGCTGGGGAATCTGCAGCTGTTTGATCATCTCGTCGGTCAGCTGGCCGCCGTAGCTCTGGCGCACCTGCATCAGCTGCTGCTGATACGCGCGCTGGTAAGTGCCGACGGTGATGTTCCGGCCGTCGATCGTCGCGATCGCGTCGTTCGGGTTCAGGCCCGTCCCGGCAACCGGGTCCAGGAAACTGGGGACGTACAGCAGAATAAACGTGATGACCACCAAACCCAGGCTCCATTTCAGCCAGGCTTTGTGGCGGCGCATCCGGTCGAGCATCGTCATGGGCGGACCTGTCTCCAAGCGGCACGGGGCGTCCCGCGCAAAGTTTGCATTATGCCACGTCGGAGGCGGCAATCGCCCGAAGTGGTAGAAAAATCAGGGGCTTCGCGTGGTATAGTTCCGAGGTTTGGCAGGCCGTTTCAGGCCGCACGCCGGGAAGCCGACACCAATGCCGGGACGACGAAAGCGGCCCACTACCACTCGCCGAACCGCCCAGCCCGCCAACGCCGTCACGTTGGCCGTCCTGCATCGTGGCACCAAGGGAGAGAGTGTCGAGCGTCACGTGGCGCCTTTGCGGCGCACCAGGCGCGTATCACTGGCCATCGGGAAACAGACCGCATCCTCGGTTCCCCCGCGGGGGACGAGCGGAATTCTCTGGGAGATTGCCGCGGACGCAGGGTTGGATCGGCGCCGCGTCTCGGCCCTCCTTGAACGGGCCCCGGCTGCGTCCTATGCGACCACGAGCGATCGCCATCTGGGCGATTTGTCACGGTCGCTGGGATTCCTGCATCATCTGACGGTGCCGCTTCGGTGGCCGGAGGTCGAGCGCGCGCTGGGACTTCCCGGCGCGCTCGATATGGCCGATCGGCTTGACCGCTCGGCCACCCGCTTGAGGCGCCTGGCCCAGCGTGCCGAAGTGCTCAGTGACCTTTTGCGGGCGGTCAATGAGTCTACGGATCCGCACGCCGTGGCCTCGGCCCTGGTGGCTCGCGTTGCCACGTGGTTGCCCATGGCGACGTGGTCCGTTGTGGCCGTTGAAAGCGATGGTCAGGTGCACTGGCTGGCAGGGCGGGAAGTGGACCGCACCTTGAAGAGCCCGGCCGAGGCGATTGCCGACGTCGTGGTCCAGAGCGGCATTCCGTACGCCACCGATCGCGTGGCCGGCGATCGGCGCATTGGTGAGGCGGTCGAGGCCGCGGCCGCCGGATTTCCTCTGGTTGCGAACGGCGCAATCGTCGGCGTCTTGGTAGGATTTGATCATGGACGTGCGCGGCGCGCGCCCAAGTGGTCTCCGGTGGTCAAAGCCGCGTTGACGCGGCTGGTGGAGCCGGCAGCCTACGCACTGGGGCATGCGCTACGGGTCGTGCGCGCGGAAGCATTGTCGGTCACCGACGATCTGACGCAGCTCTACAATTCGCGCTATCTGCACGAGGTGTTGCGCAAGGAAGTGAAACGCTCGGTGCGCAATGGCAAGCCGCTGTCGCTGTTGTTCGTGGACCTCGATGGTTTCAAGAAGATCAACGACAAGCATGGTCATGTGCTGGGCAGCCGCGCTCTCGTCGAGGCGGCGGCGGTGGTTCGGGGCGCGGCGCGCGAGACCGATGTGGTGGCGCGATTCGGCGGAGACGAGTTTGCGATCGTCCTGCCGGAGACCGGCGACGAAGGCGCGCTCGCGGTGGCTGATCGATTGCGCGAACACGTATCGCGGTATGTGTTCCTGGCGGATCGGGGCGACGGCAGCCGGCTCACGGTGTCCACGGGGGTCGCCACGTTGCCGACAGTGGCGCACAGCGCGGATGGGCTGCTTCATGCGGCGGATGCCGCGATGTATCGGGTGAAGGAAGCCGGGCGCGATGGCGTTCACGTGGCGTTGCCAGGCTCGGTCGCCTCCACGCTGAATGCGGCGACGGACGAAGACGAAGATGATGAAGAGGGAGACTTTCGTTGAATTTGCGTTCGCTTTTTTCGCTGTTTTCAAGCGATCTTGCCATTGACCTCGGTACGGCCAATACGTGTGTCTACGCGCGCGGCCGGGGCATCGTGGTCAACGAGCCGTCCATTGTCGCCATCAACAAGATTTCGGGCCGCATCGAAGCCGTGGGCCGCGAAGCGAAGGAGATGCTGGGGCGCACCCCCGGCAACATCGTCGCGATCAAACCCATGAAGGACGGCGTGATTGCCGACTTCGAGGTGACCGAGAAGATGCTGGCGCACTTCATCAAGAAGGCGCACAACCGCACGATGTGGGTGCGCCCGCGCATCGTCATCGGCGTGCCTTCGGAAATCACGCAGGTTGAAAAGCGCGCGGTCAAGGACAGCGCGTATCGGGCCAAAGCCAGCGAGGTGTACCTGGTGGAAGAAGCGATGGCCGCGGCCATCGGCGCCGGGATGCCCATCGAAGAAGCCTCGGGCAACATGGTGGTGGACATCGGTGGCGGCACCACCGACATCGCGGTGATTTCATTGGCCGGCATCGTCTACTCCAAGGCCATTCTCGTGGCCCACAACGAGATGGACGAGGCGATCATCCAGTTCATCAAGAAGACATATAACCTGCTCATCGGCGAGCGCACCTCCGAGCAGATCAAGATGCAACTCGGGTCTGCGTATCCGCTCGAGGAACGGCTCACGATGGAGATCAAGGGGCGCCATCTGATCGAAGGCGTGCCCAAGACGATCACCATCACCGATGAAGAAATTCGCGAGGCCCTGGCCGAAACCGTGAATGTCATCGTGGATGCGGTTCACGTGGCCCTGGAACGCACGCCTCCAGAGTTGTCCGCGGACATCGTTGATCGCGGGATTGTGGTCACCGGCGGCGGCGCCCTGTTGAAGAATCTCGACAAGCGTCTTCGCGAGGAGACCGGATTACCGGTGGCGATGGCCGAGGATCCGTTGTCCACGGTTGTGCTCGGCGCCGGCAAGATGCTCTCGAACTTCGAGCTGCTGAGAAAAATCTCGCTGGATTAATCGCGTTGGCCAGTTCGCGCCGCACCCTTGTTCTGTTTCTGGTGCTGAGCTGTGCGCATCTGCTGCTGATGTCCGTGCAGGTGCAGGCCCGCAGCGGCCTGCCGCTCATCCAGGCCGCGGCCTTCGGTGTGTTTGCCGCCGTTCAGCAAGGCGCTTCCGCCGTCGCTGATGCCGGCCAGTCATTCTGGTCGAACTATCTCGCGCTGCGTGGCGCGGCGGCCGAGAACGACGCGCTGAAGAAGCGTGTGCTCGAGCTCGAAGGACACGTGCAGGCCCAGGCCGCGATCCTCAATCAGACGCATGAACTCGAGCGGCTCCTGAAACTGCAGGAGAGTCTGGCCGCGCCAACGTTGGCGGCGCGCGTCATTGCGGGGGATCCGGCGCCCGGCGTCCTCATGATTACGATCGATCGCGGCAGCGCGGATGGCGTCGAGCCCAACATGGCTGTGATTGGCCACGTCGGCGTCATCGGCCGCGTGATCAATCGTCCGACGGCGCATGCAGCGCAGGTCCAGCTCCTCATCAGTCACAACGCCGGGGCCGGCGCCATTACGGAACAGTCGGGTGCCGTGGGTCCGGTGCGAGGCGGAGCCGGACGGCCGCCGCTGGAAATGGAGTACGTGGACCTGCTCAAGGACGTCAAAGTCGGAGAGCGGGTCTTGACGTCCGGCCTCGACGGCGTGTTTCCGCGAGGGTTCCTTATCGGCACCGTGGAGCGGGCGGTCAAAGGCAGCGGCGTCTACAGTGACCTCGCGGTGCGACCGGCCACTGACTTTGCGGACATTCACGTGGTCCTGGTCATCCTCGCCCGGCCGGCCAGGGCGGAGGGCGGTTCGTGAAATTGACGCGCGTGCTGTTGACGGTGGTGGTGGCGCTGACACTTCAGATGGCACTGGCGCGTTATGCCGTGGGCGGGCGCTGGGTGTTTGACCTCGTGGTTGTCGGCGTCATTTTCGCCGCGCTCTGCTGGGGGCCGGCCGCGGGCATGTGGACGGGGACGCTCGGGGGCCTGACGCAGGATGCGCTGAGCGGCGATGTCATTGGCCTGGGAGGGTTTGCGAAGACAGTCGTGGGGTTTGGCGCCGGTGTGCTGGGGGCCCAGTTCATTGTTGCGCGTCCGCTTGCCCGGTCCGGCGCGGTGGCCGTGGCCACGGTGGCGCATCGACTCATCGTGGTGGGGCTCCTGGCGATCGTCGATCGGGACTGGCCGGGCCTCTCGTTGACCGCTATGCTGATGGAGACCGGTTTGAACGCCGTGGCCGGGTTCCTGGCGTTCAAGTTCAGCGACATGCTGCCGGGCGCGGTACAGCAGTCGCGTGAGCGACGCCGCTCGGCGTTCAGCCGGCGAAGGTGGTAACGGAAGTGATCAACCCGGGCGCATACGAAGATCGGCAGAATCTCCAGACTCGGCTGGTCGGCCTGCGGGTGGCCGCGGTGGTCATCTTCGCATTGATGGCGGCGGCGTTCTGGGTCCTGCAAGTGTTGCAGTACGCCGAGCATCGGGAGCGAGCAGAACGCAATCACACGCGCATGATTCCTCTGCTCGCGCCTCGCGGCGTGGTCTTCGATCGCAACGGCCAGGTGCTGGTGCAGAACCGCCGCGCCTTCCGGATCTCGATCGTTCGCGAGAAGACGCCGGCGATTGACGAGACGATCCGCAATCTCGCGCGGGTGACCGGCACGCCGGAGGAGGAGATCCGTGCCCAGGTGCAACGGCGCCGCGGCGACCCGTCGTATCGGCCGATCCCGGTGATCGATCACGCGACCGAGTCGCAGGTGGCCGCCGTGATGGCTCAGATGCTGGAATTGCCAGGTGTGGTGCTCGATCAGGTCCCCATGCGTTCGTACCCCAGCGAGGGCGCACATTTGTTCGGCTACGTGGGCGAAGTGCAGCCGGCTCAACTCGAGCGGCCGGAGTTTGCCGGCTTGACGGCGGGAAGCATCATCGGACAAGCCGGGCTCGAACAGATTTACAACCTGTCACTCATGGGCACCGACGGAAAACGCTTCGTCATGGTGGACAGTCGCGGCCGTGAAGTAGAGGAGCTCGAGCGCCAGGATCCCGTGGACGGCCACCGTGTCCAATTGACGATCGACGGTGACATGCAGCGCGCGCTCGAGAGCGCGTTCCACGCCGACGGGTATAACGGCGCGGCGGCGTTCATCGATCCGCGCACCGGCGAAGTACTGGCAATGACGAGCCTGCCGGCCTACGACCCGAACAATTTCGCCGCGGGTATCAGCCGGGATACCTGGGCCGCGTTGAACAGCGATCCGCTGCAGCCTCTGGGCAACAAGCTGATTCAGGGTCTGTACATGCCCGGCTCGACGTTCAAGATCCTGATGGCGATCGCGGCGCTCGAAGAAGGGATCATCACGCCCGACGACGTCATTTCCTGCCGTGGTGGCGCGAATTTCTACGGCCGTTACTTCAAGTGTTGGAACGACAGGGGGCACGGGGCGATGACGCTGCGTCACGCACTGGAACAGTCCTGCAACGTGTTCTTTTACACGCTCGGTGAGCGCATGAACGCGCGTTTTGGCGAGAAGTCCATCGACGTCATCTACAAATGGGCGGACAAGCTGGGCCTGGTGGGCAAGACAGGCATCGACCTTCCCCAGGAACGAGCGCAATTCATGCCCAGCACCCAGTGGGCGCGTACCACGGAAAACGGCCGCTGGTATCCGGGCGAAACGATCTCGGTGGCGATTGGGCAGGGGCGTGTGTCGGTGTCGCCCATAGGAATGGCCACGGCGATGGCGACCGTGGCGAACGGCGGTGTGCTGTTTACCCCGCACCTGCTGAAGGCCGTTGATCGCGGGAACGGCTGGGAACCGGTGCCGGCTCCGCAGCAGCGATCGGCATTCACGATGACCCCCGAACACCTCGCCGCTGTGCACGAAGGCCTTTGGATGGCCGTGAACTCGCCCAGCGGGACCGCCACGGCACGCGGAAAGATCGTCGGAAAAGATGTGGCCGGCAAGACCGGTACGGCACAGGTCATTTCGAACGAGGGGAAGCCTGCCGCTCAAGCCGCCGCGCGCGCGGCCGGCAAAGACCCCCGGATCTATAACGACCATGGGTTCTTCCTGTTTTTCGCGCCGCGCGATAACCCGGAAGTTGCCGGGGTGGTCTTCACACAGAACACAGAACACGGGTATCTCTCCGCGCCCATTGCCAAGCACGTGATGGAAACGTACTTCGCGAAGAAAGAAGGGCGGCCGCTGCCGGTGTATAAACCGACGACGCCCGCAGTGCGCGTGTCGGTCACGCCCCCTGCGGCCGAGCCGCCTCCGGCGCGTGGCGCAGGACGATGATTGATCGCCGGTTGTGGCCGCACCTGGACTGGCCGTTGCTCCTGGCTGTTCTTGCGTTGACACTCGTCGGCCTGACCACCATCTACAGCGTTACCTGGAACATCGCGGCCGATCAGCCGGGCGGCGAGTTCTGGCGCCAGATGTACGCCATTCCGGTCGCGCTGGTCGCTCTCGCAGTGTGTCTCCTGATCGACTACAGAACTTTGACGCAGCGTTCGCCACTGATCTTCATCGGGGTGCTGATGTCGCTGGTGGCCGTGCTTCTGTTTGGCGAGGTGGCCAAGGGTTCGCGGCGCTGGATCGACGTGGGTATGAGGCTGCAGCCGTCCGAGTTCGCGCGCCTCGGCCTGGCCCTGATGCTGGCGCTGCTTTATGGCGATGGTCGCCGCAGCGCGCAGTCAGCGGGCGAACTGGGGGTTGGTGCCCTGGTGCTGGGCTTGCCGGTTGGGCTGATTCTTCTCCAGCCCGATCTTGGGACGGCCGTGACGCTGGTGCCCGTGTATGCCGGCATCGCCTACGTCGCAGGTCTCCGCTTGCGATGGGTGGCGATCGCCTTGCTCGTGGCCTTGTTGGCGTCACCTCTGGTGTGGATGTACGGAATGCACGACTACCAGAAGGCTCGTGTCATTACCTTTCTCGATCCCTATAAAGATCCGCGAGGCGAAGGCTATCAACAGATTCAGGCGCGCGTCACGGTGGGGTCCGGCGGCCTGGTAGGCAAGGGGTTTCGCCAGGGCACTCAGGGGGCCTATCAGTTTCTGCCGGAAGGCAAGAACGACTTTGTCTTTGCGGTGATGGCGGAGGAACACGGATTTGTCGGCGTGGTGGTCGTTCTCGGACTGTATCTTTTCGTTGTCCTGCGAAGCCTGGAGGCGGCCAAGCTGGCCAGGGACCGGGTGGGCGCGTTTCTCGTGGTGGGTCTGGTCTCCTGGTTTTTGTTCCAACTGGTGTACAACATCACTATGCAGGCCGGATTGGCTCCCGTGAAGGGACTGACGCTGCCTTTGATGAGTTATGGCGGGTCGTCGCTCGTGGCGACACTCGCCGGTTTTGGCCTCATCCTCAACGTGCGGATGAGGCGTTTTACGAATTAAGCGGAATCGTGGAAACCCAATGAACAAGGAGATGGTGGTCTCCTCGACGCCGCACGAGACCCGTGTAGCGATCCTCGAGGACGATCAGGTCGTCGAAATCTTTATCGAACGGGAACAGTCGAGGGGCGTCGTCGGCAATATCTACAAAGGCCGTGTCTCGAAGGTGTTACCGGGCATGCAGTCGGCATTCGTGGACCTCGGCCTGGACCGCGACGCCTTCCTTTACGTGACTGACGTCATCGATCCGACGGAAGAGAGCCTCGAGGAAGACGAGGATCAGGCACCCGAGCCGGTTTCTGAACCCGAGGGCATGTTCACGGCGGATGAGGGCGCGGCTCCCGCCGCTGGAGAGTCAGAGGCGCCCAAACTGGCGGCGCAAGGCGCGGCCGCGCCCGCGCCAAATGCCAATCAGAACGGCAAGCGCGGACGCGATCGCGAGCGCACACCGTCGACCACCAAGATCGAAGACCTGCTCAAGGAAGGGCAGGAAGTGGTGGTGCAGGTGCTCAAGGAGCCGCTGGGCACCAAGGGCGCGCGCATCACCTCGCACATCTCCCTGCCGGGCCGGTTTCTGGTCTACATGCCGACCGTCAATCACATCGGCGTGTCGCGCAAGATCGAATCCCGCGACGAACGCCGGCGCGTGCGCGCCATCGTCCAGAAATTCAAGGATGAGACGGGCCTTCCCGGTGGCGTGATCATCCGCACGGCGGCGGTCAACCGCCCCGAAGAAGACATCCTCAGTGACCTGCAGTATTTCCAGACCGTCTGGACGGAAGTGCAGCGCCGGCGCGAGACGCAGCGCCCTCCGGCCGTGCTGTATCGCGAAGAGAGCCTGGTGGCGAAATTGTTGCGCGACTTCCTGACGGAGCAGTTCACGGCGATCAGGATTGACGACGAGACTGAGTATCAGCGAGTGGTGACGCTTGTGAGCCGCATCATGCCGGCCATGGCGGCGCGCGTGAAGAAGTACAGCAAGGACTATCCGATCTTCGACGAATACGGCGTGCAGGGCGAGATCGACAAAGCGCTGCGCAGCAAGGTGTGGCTCAAGTCCGGCGGCTACATCGTCGTCAACCAGACCGAAGCGCTTGTGGCCATCGACGTCAACACCGGACGCTATGTCGGCAAGAAGACCGCCGGCCGCCTCGAAGACACGATCGTCAAGACCAACCTGGAAGCCGCGAAGGAAATCGTACGGCAGATGCGGCTGCGCGATCTGGGCGGCATCATCGTTCTCGACTTCATCGACATGGAAGACAAAAAGAACCGCCAGAAGGTCTTCCAGGCCATCGAGCAGGAATTGCGCCGTGATCGCGCGCCATCCAAAGCCGTTCAGGTCAATGACTTCGGACTCGTGATCATTACGCGCAAGCGAGTGAAGAGCAGCCTCGAACGCCTGCTCACCGAGCCCTGCCCGTACTGCTCAGGGACGGGATCCATCAAGGCGAGCCCGACTATCTGTTATGACATCCTGACCGAGGTGAAGAAGGTCAGCGCGGACCTGGACGGCTACAGCCTCGTGTTGCGGGTCAACCCTGAAGTGGCCAGGGCGCTGCGCGAAGAGGGCCGCGGGGTTTTCAAGGAACTCGAGGCCGCGGTCGGCCGACCGGTCACCGTCCGGCCCGACGACCAGCTCCACCACGAGCAGTTCGATTTGATGGCAATGTAGTTATACTCGGTGTCCGGAGGCGTCGACGATGACAGTCAAAGCAATTGGTTCAGTGCTGGCAGGTGCCGTAGCCGTGGTGCTATTGGCGCAGTCCGTGGTGGTGCAGGCCCAGCCGGCGGCCACGGCCCTTGGTTCGGTTCGGCTGCCACGGGCGGTCATGGCTGACGGGAAGATGCTGTCGGCAGGGTCTTACAGTCTGCGAGTGACGTCAGACGCGGTCACTCCTGTAAAGGGGCAGGGCCCGGAAGCGGAGAAGTGGGTCGAATTCGTGCAGAGCGGTCAGGTCAAGGGACGCGAGCTCGCATCGGTAGTCGCCTCAGCGGATATCGGCACCGTGGCCGAAGGCAAGCCGCCTGCGGTCAACGCGAGCAAAGTGGAACTGCTCAAAGGCGGCGAGTTCCTGCGCGTATGGTCGAATCGCGGCAGCAGTCACTATCTGATTCACTTGACGGTGCATTAGATCATTTCTTTGTCACTGTCACCGAGCCACTGAAGCTCGTGGCGCTGATGACCGCCGAGCCATCGCCGAATGTGCCGCTCAGGCTGCGCGAGTCGGACCTGCGGTTTGCGCGACTGGCGCCCGTGGTCCGGCTGCCCTGAAGTGCCAGGTCGCTGCGCACGCTGCCTGAGAACGCCGACCCGTCAAACGAGAAGCCCGTCCGCCCATCGAGCGTGATGAGCACATCTCCGGAGTGCGTCGAAAACTCATAACGGCCGCGGGGTGTCAGGGTCCCCTCGAAAATCACATTGTCGGATATCGTGGTCAGCTTCACGTCTCCGCCTTCGATGCCACGTGCGGTGATGCTGCCGCTGATGGCACTCAGGGAAAGACGCCGGGCCTTGACGTTCGTCGCGCTGATTTCGCCGCTGGCCGTTGACGCTTCGAGCAGGCCGTCGGCTCCCACGTTCATCAGCGTAATCTCACCGGAAATTGTTGTGGCCGACATCAGCCGCGGTGCGTCGCTAACCTTCACATCCCCGCTCGTGGTGTTGACGGACAGTTCGCCGTCGATGCCTTCGGCAAACACATCCCCCGAGACCGACCGTGTCGAGATGCGGGTGCCCGCCGGTGCCGAGACGATGAAATCGACGCTGACGGAATAGTCGGATCGGCCTCGCTGGTTGGGGTAGATCGTCTTGATGGTGACGCGGCCACCGCGCTCTTCAGAGACCGCGCGGACATCGGCGAGTCCTGCCTTCGCGGTCGCATCCGTGGTGCCGCGCGCGTCGCGGACGATTTCGACGACCAGTTCACGTCCCGAACCGCGACGAATGGTGACATCGCCAGAAATGGTTTCGAGATCCAATTGCCCCGACGTGCCGATGTTGAATCGGCGTGTTTCACGATCGGATTGCGTGGCGCGGAAACGCTGCGACTGGCCCCAGTCGCCCGAGCCCCAGGGGAGATCGCCCAGATCCTTCAGGGCGTCGGCCAGATCCCGGGTCGCCTCCTCAATGCTCCGGCGCAGTTCCGGCCCCAGGGCTGTCTGCAAGGCTGCGCGCACTTCCCGTGCGACGTCCTGTGCCGTCTCCCTCACGACCCTGGTGTCAATCTTGACGCGGACATCCACCTGCGCCAGCGCGGGTGTGGCCGTCATGCCGAGGATGGCTGCTGTGGCCAGTGCGTAACGTGCGAATCTCATAGATCTCCTTTGCCGAGTCCGGCGGCGGCTTCCGCGGCGCCGCTGGCGTCGCCTTTCCGCATTTCATTCATCAGCACTACGGTGTGCTGCAAGAGGTTGACCTTGTTGCGCAAGGCCTCGAAGAGACTCGTGCGCGCCGGCTGACTGTCGGGTGTGCTCGTCAATGCGGCACGGCTCTCTGCGATCGCGGAATCAATCGTCGTGAGGCTGCGTTGCAGTGTCGCAACGGATGTCGCTGACACACTCGGGTTGCCGCTCTTGACGAGTTGCTCGAGTTGAGCGATAGCCTTTTCGTATTCCGCCTCGGCGCGCTTCATCGTTTCTTCCACCGTTTCGACGGTGAGAACTTCAGCGGCGTTGCCCGAGGTGGTTGCCGTGACCGGAACCGGCGTTGCCGTGTCGGGCTTCGCGATCGAATAGACGCCGAGCGTCGTCAGCAGCAGACCAGCGGCGAGGCCGAGCCATTGCCACCGATCAGACCCTGACCGCGTTGCCGCGGCCGGCACGGCCCGCAACGGGTTCCCCACCTCAGGCGATCCGCCCTCGAGGCGCACACGTCCGGCAATCTCGAGCCACACATGCGGCGGCGGATCGATTGGCCCGAGTGCGCGCGCCGCATCACGCAACCGGCCAAGGTCATCGGCCACGGCCCGGCAGGCGTCGCAGGACAACAGATGCGCGCGCACTTCGCCGGCGCGCGCGGCATCCAGGTCCCGGTCGACGTACCCGCTCAGTTGGGGACGAATCCGATCGCAGCTGTTCATCGTTTCACTCCCGCCCGGGTTCGCCGGGCGCCACTCCAGTTCGCGCGCGCCGGGACACCAGGGCCTCGCGCAGCCGCATCCGCGCCTTGTGCAGCTGCGACTTCGAGGTCCCCTCGGAAATCCCGAGCAGCGCGCCCACTTCCCGATGCTCAAAGCCTTCAACATCGTACAAAACAAACACCTCGCGACATCCCGGCGGCAGGTCGGCCAGTGCCCGCTCGAGATCAATCCGATCGATCACGCCCAGGATGGGACCTTTCCCGCCCGCGGGTTGGTGGCCCGCACCAGCGTCGATCGATTCCGTGGCCTGCGCCGTCCGGTTCGCCCGGCTGCGCAAGTGATCCAGGCACAGGTTCGTCGCCATCCTGAACAGCCAGGTGCCGAGCGCCGATTCGCCCTTGTAGAGGCGGATCTTCCGATGCGCATTGAGGAAGATTTCCTGCAGCAGGTCCTCCGCCTCGGTGCGGCCCACCATGCGGCAAGCCAAGCCAAATAACCGCGCCGAATGGACGCGGTACAGCTCCTCGAACCCTCCAGGGTCGCCCGTGGCGCACCGCTGTGCGAGGGCGATATCAGCATGCGCCAGCACGGTAACGTTCGAGGAGTTAGACGAGGACATCGACCTGAGGCGTTGCTTGTGAGTTTCCTGTGAGGACCAGACGGCAGGAACTCATCCGGAGTTTCACGCCACATGGAATAATCGCAGGCTTGAACCCTTCGTCTGCCGCGCACTCCTACCGGCCTGAGATCGATGGCCTTCGCGCGGTGGCCGTGGTAGCCGTCGTCCTGTTCCATGCCTTTGAAGGGATTGCGCCGGGGGGCTTCGTTGGCGTTGACGTGTTTTTTGTCATTTCCGGGTTCCTGATTTCCGGCATCATCCTGCGGGCGCTTGCGCAACGGACGTTCACCCTCACGGACTTTTATGCCCGCCGGATCCGGCGGATCCTGCCGGCGCTCCTGGTCGTGCTCAGCGCATGCCTGTTGGCGGGCGGATGTTTCTGGTTGACGGACGAGTGGCAGGCGCTGGGCCGGAACGTTTTCGCCGGCGCGCTGTTTCACGCGAACATCGCGGCGGCCAAGGATTCGGTGGGCGGGTACTTTGTCGCCCTCGGGGGGCGTAACCCGCTCCTGCATCTCTGGTCCCTTGGCGTCGAGGAACAGTTCTACGTCATCTGGCCGTTGCTGTTTGCCGGCCTCGTCAGGTGGACGCGGCGGCCTCTCATGGGCCTGCTCGTAATTCTTGCATCGTCGTTTCTGATGAACGTCGTGTGGGTGATCAGTTCACCCACTAATGCATACTTCCTGCCTTTTACGCGCTTATGGGAATTGCTCATCGGCGCATCGCTCGTATTCGTGAATCGGCCGCTCGTACGAACGGTTGCCGAGGCCGCGGGCTGGCTGGGGCTCGGTCTCATTGTCGCGTCGTGCCTCATGTTCGACTGGGCCGTGACGTTTCCCGGGTGGAGGGCGTTGGCGCCGACGCTTGGTGCCGCGCTGGTGATTCTGGCGGGTCCGGGCGCGTGGATAAATCGGGCACTGTTGTCTGCCCCCCTGGTCGTGGGGATCGGACTGATCAGTTACCCGCTCTACCTGTGGCATTGGCCCGTCCTGATCTTCGGTCGAGCCATCTGGATTAATGCTCGCTTCTGGCCCGGCACGCTATTGCTCGTCACCGTCTCCGTGGGCTTGGCGTACCTGACGTATCGATTGCTGGAGAAGCGGATCCGAAGAGTGACCGGACTGGCCTTGCCAGCAGGGCTTGTGGCGGTAGTAGTGGTTCTGGCGATGGTCGGACGCGCCGCCGCAGACAGTCGCATCGAGGGCCGGCTGGCCAGAATCACGCCGTCGGCCCAGCAGCTTATTCATGCGTCCAACGACTGGACCTATCCGTATCCAGCAAACTTCAGAAAGAAGTCCGGGTTTATCAGCGGCGAATATAACCCCGGCCGTTCCCGCGCCGTCCTGTTCATCGGGGACTCATACGTCGAGCAGTACTGGGCGCGCGTAAAACACCTGGTCGATGAAGTGCCCGCAACGATGCCCACGGTTCGATTCTTCACTCGAGGCGGCTGCGCGCCCTTGCGTCATCGTGAATCGCGCGGCGCAATCTGCGGCCGCTTTCTGGACGATGCGCTCGCGTCCGCGGCGGACCCGCGCATCGATACCGTGGTGATTGGCGCCTTCTGGGAGTCGTATTTTAGGACAGGCCGCGTGGGCGAAGCTTCCGTGCGGCCGCTGCTCCGTGTCGACAGCGAAGCGGCCGACGCCGTGCTGCTGGAATTCGGCGCGATGCTGCGTCAGTTGCGCGATGGAGGCAAGCGCGTCTTCGTCCTGTTGAACGGCCCGACCGACCCCGCGTTCGATCCGCGCTTCCTCGTGTCGCGCCTGACCGGCCAGCGGATCGGCGCGCCTGTTCTGGTCGCGCCTTGGAGGCAGCAAGTGGGTGCGGTCCTCGACCGCGTGTCGGCGAGGGCGCGCGACGCCGGCGCGATCGTCATCGACCCGGTGCCATTCGTCTGTGACGACGGCGCGTGTGCCGTTGTCGGCCCTGGCGGCGAACCCACGCACGCGGATCGCGGCCACATGCGTCCCTGGTATGTGATCCAGCGCGCGGCATTTCTCGATCAGGCGCTTCGCGCCCCACGTGATCGCTAATAGTACGTAGGGCGTCCCTTCAGGGGCGCCGATTGGCTGCATCCCTTTGCAAGCGCCCGTTCCAGCGTCGCTCTGCGAATCCCAGCACGCGCCCGCGCCGGACCGTATGGCCCTCGGCCGTGAGCAGGTCGGCCTTCATCTGCGGAAGCCGGCCGAATCCTCCGAGGCGTCCACCGGCGGCGATGACGCGATGGTACGGCAGGCCCGGTTCATCGGCCAGCCGCATGATCTGACCGGCGGCACGAGCCGCGCCGGGATGCCCGGCCATGCGGGCGAGATCCCCGTACGTCACAACCTTGCCCGGCGGAATCCGCCGCAGCACGTGCAGCACTCTGCGAGTGAACGCGGTGGGCGTCGTACGGGGGCGCATGGCGAGACGCTATTCTAGACCGATGCGTGAAGCCGTCCCCCTGAGTCCGGACCGCCGGGAGGAAATCATCGACGTCTTTGCAGACGCTTTCGAGGACTATCCCCTCATGCGATGGGTGGTAGGCGCTGAAGGCGATGTGGAGGGTCGCGTGAGGCGTCTCATCGATTTCTTTGTGACGCGCCGTGTCAGGCGGGGCGGACCGCTGCTGGGTGTGCTCGATGGCCACCGGCTCGTGGGAGCCGCCGCGATCACGCTGCCTGCTGAACCGCCACCGCCGCCCGGAATCACCGTGCTGGACATTGAAGTATGGCGGGATCTCGGCGAACCCGCCCGCGCGCGATACCAGGCGTACGCCGACACCACCTCACCGTTTTTCATGGGCGCGGGGTTGCATCACCATCTGAACATGATTGGCATTCGGAAGTCGCACACAGGCCAGGGATTGGCCCGGCCGCTCCTGGAGACGGTCCACCAGATGTCCGACGCGGATCCCAACTCGACAGGCGTGTCACTGACGACCGAGCGTGAGCGAAATGTGCGGCTCTATGAACACTTCGGCTATTCCGTCGTCGCGCACAAGGCTGGCGACGAGGTCACGACGTGGGGGTTGTTCAGGAGGCGGTTCACCTGATAGCTTCCGTGCGCACCGTGCCATCTGTATGGGACATCGTGATACCAACCAGATAGGCAAACGTGGGGACGATGTCGGCTGGTGACGCTGGGACGAGATAACGTCCAGGCTTGATGCCGGCGCCCGCGAAGAACAGAGGCACGCGCTGGTCGTAACCGTAGGGTGTGCCGTGAGTGGTGCCGGTTGCCTGCGCCATCCAGAAGGGATCCGAAATAACCATCAGATCTCCACTACGGCCCTCCACGTAACTCAGTCGGGCCGCGCGCAGAAACTCGTCGTCGGTCGCCGCGCCTGACGACAACTCCGGTGCCCAGTACGCTCGAGCAAGCCCTTCGAACGAAACAATCGCCTTTGTGATGGATTCACGGGCGCCTGCGGTGGAAAGGATGCGGAACAAGACGCCAGGAGCCAGATAGACATTCGGGCCGGTACGCGCGGTCACATGTGTGCCCGGACCGAGCACTGTTTCAATGGCCGCATTGATCATGTTTCTGACGGCCGTGGAGGACATGCGCCCGGTGCCCGCCACGATGCTGTCATCCTGTTCAGGGACCAGGGCCACGCCATGGTCCGAACTCAGCGCCACAACGTATCGATCGCGGCCAACGAGTTGATCGAGTGAATTCATCAGGGCGCCGATTTCTTCGTCCACCCTGATGAGCATGTCCTGCACCTCGTGACTGTGCGGTCCATATTCATGGCCGACGACGTCGAGGCCGGAAAAACTCACTGAGAGCATGTCCGTGCCTGCAGCCTGCCCAAGCTTGAGGTCCTTGGCCAGAAGCTGAGCGAGCTGTCCGACGTAGTGGTCGCTCAACGGCGACCTTCGCCATCGTGCGATGAATTCCGCGTCGGTCTTGCCCGTCTTGCTGGTGATCGGGTGAGGGAACTCGGCGGGCGCCATCTCGTTCGGTCCGGCGTCGCTGAACAAGTATGTGGACGCCGGTCGTGCGCGCGACCACACATGCCCGTAGTCCGCGAACACGGGATGCGCCTTCACGTAGGCGTCGACCATCGGCCAGGGCGCCGACGCGTACGCCGATGACGTGGCCCACGACCCCGTGGTTTCCTCGAGCCACACGACATAGGTTGACGGACTGGGCCGGCCGGCGAAGGGGATTGCCGACCGCGCCTTCAGCGATACGGACGCGATGGTGGGCGGGCGCGTCGCCTGCATTTTGAGCTCGTCGGCGAATGTCAGCGTGGCCAGCCGCGTTGGCCCGTGATGCTCGGAGCCGGTCAGCCCGGCGAAGGGCACCGAGGTCAACGAGGGATCCTCCGTGCAGGGAACGCTCCGTTGCCGTTCCCTGTCGTACCATTCGTTGCCGATCATCCCGTGCGTGGCCGGGTAGGTGCCCGTGGCAATCGTGGCGTGCCCCGGACAGGTCACCGTATAGCTGAAGGGATAGGCCGCCATGGGAAAATACGCGCCGGTGTCCACCAGGCGACGCAGGCCTTTGGTCCACTGGTGACCGTACAGGTTGACGTAGTCAGCGCGCATCTGATCGATAACAAGGAACACCACGAGTCTTGGCGGCTGAAGCAGGCTGCGCGCGGGGATGGCGGCGGGTTGGCCGCGTTGGGCCGTGGCACTGGCTGCTTCCGTGCTTGCGATCAGAGCGGCGACTGTTACAAGCAGCGCCAGCCTTTGAAATCGACTTTTCATTTCGGCCATCGTGCCTTTCCAGCAAATCTCGCGAGCAAGCATAGAGCCGCGACGTAAACGTCGTATGTGGCGCAGCCCATTGACCACCAGTGCGGCACGAACCGCGCCGATAATAGTCCGGGCCGGTGAGCCCAGTCGAACACGCCATGGAACAGGAAGAACAGGGCGACCGCGATGAGCGCGGTTGGCGGTTCACTCCGCATCACCAGCAGACTTGCCAGCACGGTCACGAGGCCGACGGCCGCTTCGAGCGAAGCGTCTTGCGCGCCGGCCGCCGCCACCGCCGCGCCGATCCCCACCGCGCCCGTCGTCGCCAGCAGCAGCGCCGCCACCTGCGACAGCCGCAACTGATCAATCAAGTACTCATGAGGCGCGCGGCCCGGACGGATCAAGCGCCAGACGAATGTCGCCAGCGCCACTGCCGACAGGATGCCTGCTGTCAGCAGGACTCGGGCGGTCTCAGTCACTACTTCCAATATACTGGCGTCTGATGCGCGCGATCGACATCATCCGATCCAAACGTGACGGGGAGGTGCTGAGGCGCGAAGCCATCCAGGCCGTCGTCCGCGGCGTCACCGACGGCTCGTGGCCAGACTACCAGGTCACGGCGTTCCTCATGGCCACACTGCTGCGCGGTATGACCCTTGAGGAGGCTACCGCACTGACTGAAGCCATGGTGGACAGCGGCCAGCGCCTCGACTGGTCGGATTCAATTTCGGCCCCGGCCATTGGTGCGGTCGACAAGCACTCTACCGGGGGAGTGGGCGACAAGACATCGCTGATCCTGGCGCCCCTGGCGGCCGCGTGCGGCGCCATCGTGCCGATGATGTCCGGCCGCGGGCTCGGTCACACCGGAGGCACGCTCGACAAACTTTCGGCGATCCCCGGATTCCGCACCGACCTGTCTGTCGATGAAATGCGGCGCGTGATGGCCCGGACGGGATGCGTGTTGATCCGGCCCACAGACGACGTGGCGCCCGCGGATCGGCGGATGTATGCGCTTCGCGACGCCAGCGGCACGGTGGAGAGTGTGCCGCTCATCGCTGGCTCGATCCTCAGCAAGAAAATTGCGGAAGGCATCGGAGCACTGGTCCTTGATGTGAAGGTGGGTTCTGGTGGTTTCATGCCCACGGTCGAACGCGCGCGGGAACTCGCGAGCTGGCTCGTGGCAATCGCCGAACAAAGTGGCGTGCGGACCGAAGCGATGCTGACGCGTATGGATGTGCCCCTCGGTCGCAGGGTGGGGAATGCCAGTGAAGTGCTCGAGTCGATTCAAGTGTTGCGCGGCGATGGACCGCCGGACCTTGAAGCGATATCCGTCGCGCTGGCGGCTCGCATGCTGGTGCTGGCCGGCATCGCGCCGGCCTCCGAAGCCGAGGCACGTGTCCGCGCGGCCCTCACCAGCGGTCGCGGCCTGCAGAAGTTCGGCGAGATGATTGAGGCGCAGGGCGGTGATCCACGCGTGATTGATCGACCGGAACTTCTTGCCCTGTCCGACCGCGCGGTGTTGCTGTGTGCCGATCGCTCCGGTGTGTTCGCAGCGTGTGACGCCGGACTCATCGGGCAGGCGGCGGTGGCCTTGGGCGCGGGCCGAGACAAGATTGACGATGTGGTGGATCTGGGCGTGGGAATCGACGTGGTGGCCGAGATCGGTGCAACGGTCAAGGTGGGCGATCCATTGTTGCGTGTCTACTATCGGGAATCTCGACGTTTGGAGGTAGCCACGTTGCTGCTCACCGCCGCCACTCGTGTGAGGGATGAACCGGAGGAGGGCCTCCCGCTCTTCATCGAGACGATTGATCGCACGACCGCCAGCATCGCGGTCGCCTGACAAAGCAGGAGTTGATGGGATACGAGACGATTGCCGAGACCGCCAGCTTCCTGCGCGAAGCGCTCGTACCAGTCCCCGAGGTGGCAGTAGTCCTCGGCTCAGGCCTGGGCGATTTTGCCGCCGGGTTGTCGGACAGCCGCGTGCTGCCCTACGGGCAGATTCCGAACTGGCCGGTCTCGAATGTGATTGGCCACGCCGGTCAATTGGTCGTCGGCGGCGTGGGCACTCGTCGCGTCATCGCCCTGTCAGGACGATCGCATTTCTACGAAGGTCACTCGATGGACACGGTGACCTTCGCCACGCGCGTCCTTGGCCATCTCGGCGTCAAAGTCCTGATCCTGACCAACGCGGCCGGCGGCATCAACCTGCGTTTCTCGTCAGGCGCGCTGATGCTCATCAGCGACCACATCAATTTCATGGGCACCAATCCGCTCGTTGGAGCCAACGATGAGCGCTTTGGCCCGCGCTTCCCGGACATGTCCACGATCTATTCCACGCGTCTGCGCGGCCTCGCTCGTACTGTGGCGGAGGCGATGGCACTTCCGCTCGAAGAGGGCGTCTACGTCGCCGTGCACGGACCCAGCTACGAGACGCCCGCCGAAATCCGGGCGTTCCGCACGCTTGGCGCGGATGCCGTGGGCATGTCCACCGCACCGGAGGCAATCGTGGCGCGGCACATGGGCATCGAAGTGCTCGGCGTGTCGTGCATCACGAACATGGCCGCCGGCGTGTTGCCGCAGGCACTCGTCCATGACGAGGTCATGGAGACAGCGCGACGTGTGCGCGGAAGCTTCATCGCACTGCTGGAGGGCGTCATTGGCCGACTCTGAACCGCTGATTGGCGCCGCCCGCGCCGCCCGCGACCGTGCAATCGCACCGTATTCCGGATTCCGCGTCGGGGCCGCTCTGCTGACTTCGACTGGGGAGATCGTCCTGGGTTGCAACATCGAAAACGCGACGTACGGACTGACCACCTGCGCAGAGCGTGTGGCGTTGCTCAAAGCGCTATCGGACGGGCATCGGGAGTTCTCGATGATCGCCGTCGTGGCAGACACCGATGCGCCGACCCCGCCGTGCGGACCGTGCCGTCAGCTGCTGTGGGAATACTGCGGGGATATCCCCGTCGTGATGGCGAATATGACGAGCGTGACCGCCACACTCCAGCTTGCCGATCTGCTGCCGTTGCCATTCGACCGCCGCCTTCTCTAGCCGCCATGCTTCCGACTATCGCGTGGCACGAGCACATCATCGTCATGGTCGATCAGCGGAAGCTGCCCGGCCAGGAAGTCTACGTCCAGTGCAAGACACCGCAGGCCGTGGCCAAGGCCATCTCGACGATGGTCATTCGAGGCGCCCCTGCGATTGGTGTGGCGGCGGCAATGGGCATCGCCATGGGGATGCGGCAGAGCAAGGCCACGGGCACGCGTCAGTTCACCGTCGAGTTCAATCAGTTGTGCGAACTGATGGCGGGGACCCGTCCGACCGCGGTCAATCTGTTCTGGGCAATTGATCGGATGAAGCGTGTATTTGGCGAGTCGGCACTTGGCGGTGAGTCGGCCGATGGCCTCAAGGGACGGCTAGAGCGTGAGGCGAACGCGGTTCACGACGAGGATGTCGCGTCGTGCAAGGCGATGGGTTTGCACGGCGCCACGGTCGTTCCGGACGGCGCGAGGATTCTGACGCATTGCAACGCCGGCGCATTGGCGACCGCTGGATATGGCACCGCGCTGGGAGTGATTCGCGCGGCTGCCGAACAAGGCAAGGTGGCTGCGGTGTTTGCCGACGAAACGCGACCCTTTCTCCAGGGCGCCAGACTCACGGCGTGGGAATTGGTGCGCGATGGAATCCCGACGACCGTTATCACCGAAAGCATGGCCGGACCGCTCATGCGACAGGCGGGGCTGGACTTCGTGGTGGTCGGCGCCGATCGCATCGCAGCCAATGGTGATGTGGCCAACAAGATTGGCACGTACACCGTGGCCATGATGGCGCGGGCGCATGGGGTGCCGTTTTATGTGGCCGCGCCTCTCTCGACCATTGACCTGGCGACGCCCGACGGCGACCACATTCCGATCG
>JBKJJZ010000594.1:0-4807 GCA_046597705.1 Vicinamibacterales bacterium
ATCGACCATGACCGTGTTTATTGATTCCAATCCGGTGGCCCTGGTGGCGTACAACCAGTGCCGCGGCAACGTCGGAAATCCGCCGCCGGGCGGGGTGTACTGCAACGACGATGTCTCGAACATCTTCGGCCTCACGATACCGGCTGCGCCGCTCACGGCCCGCATCAGCAACCCGACGAAGTTCCGGAACCTGGATGCTGCCCGGGGGGCGATTGGCGCCTACACGTTCAACACGGCGTCCTACAGCAACGGCCTGCACACGATTGCGTGGAGTGTCTCGGACTCGCTGGCGCGCAATGAGGGCATCGGGTCGCGCTTCTTCATCATCACCAACGCGGACGCTCCGCTTCCCAGCACGATGGCAACGGTATCGCGGCAGGTGTTGGGCCAGGCAGCGACACTGGACCAGCACACTCGCGTTTCGAACAGTGTGTGGGGGCGGACGGGATTTGATCTCGGAGCCCCATGGACGAAGATGCACGCGAAGGAGGACGGAACGTTCGCGCTGCGTCTCACGGAGCTGGGACGGATGGAACTCTGGCTCGGGGACGTGGTGGACGCCGGTTTCATGGTCGCGAACGGCCGGCTGCAACCCTTGCCGATCGGGTCGTCACTGACGGGGCCGAGGTTCGGGTGGATGCCGCCCCCGGGATACACGGGCCCTTACCACCTGGTCTTTGTGCGTGGCGGTGAACGCATCGACGTGCACGTGACGGTGGTGGAGAAGCCGCGAACGCGTGAGGGCGAGGCACAGGTCCGCATGCAGTTCGACGCCGCCGCGCAGGGACCGGCGAGCGTGGGCAATCTCGGTGAGCGCAACGTGCGCGTCCAGGGATGGGCGTTCGACCCGCATGCGGCCATCGGGTCGGGCGTCACAGCGGTCCACGTGTGGGCCAGGCCGGAGGGTGATGCGGCCACGCCATTCTTCCTGGGAGCGGCGAACCTCGACCAGGCGCGACCCGAGGTCACGCGCGCGATCGTCGACGCACCAGGGCACGCCGGATTCGCGATGACCGCTTCGTTGAAACCCGGCACCTACATCCTGACGGCCTATGCGTGGAACGACCGAACAGGTCGGTGGGAAGACGCACGGAGTGTGCGGATGGTGGTTCGGTAGTCGCTCTCTGAGGGGGCTTCGAGTCGGTCGCGGAGCCTGCTCAGACGGGTCGATCGAGAACGGTATCTGAAAATACAGGAGTGGTGGTGTCCGCGTTGAGACGAGTGCTTTTCCAACAAAAAACACCTGAAACAAAGCCAATCACCTGCGTTTTCAGGTTGGCTTTGCTCTTGCAGCATATGCGTCCGTGAGGACCGGCTGCCCGCCCGAAAGCGGTGCCAATTTCCCCCGGACCGCACAGGGCATCATGCGTAGGAGTTTTGCACACCGCGTCGGTGTGCTCGTCACAGTCACCGCCGCCGTCTGGGTGCTCAGTCCCGACGCGGGCGGTTCGTTCGGTGGTGGGGCAACCTCGCATGCGGCACCGTCGCCGATAGCGCCCGACCTCCTGTTGGACAACCAGTGGCATCTGAAGGATCAGTCACTGGAGATTGGCGGCGCGAACGTCCGCAACGCATGGGCGCTGTCCACAGGTGCCGGTGTCGTGATTGGTATCGTCGACGACGGGTTGCAGTGGACGCACCCGGACCTCTCGCCCAACTACCTGGCCTCGTCGTCATTCGACTTCAACTTCAACGACGCAGACCCCCAGCCGTTTGCGACGTCCGGGCATGGCACCGCCATCGCAGGGTTGGCCGCGGCACGTGGTGACAACACGATCGGCGTCTCCGGCGCGGCACCACAGGCATCGGTTGCGGGTTTGCGACTGACAGCCGTTGCGGCGACCGACACTCAGGAAGCGTCGGCGTTTGGCTTTCAGCCCGACACGATTCACATCCTGAACAATTCCTGGAATCCCACCGACAATGGCACGACGTATAAGGCGCCGGGCCCGTTGGCGGCCGCCGCGCGGCAGACTGCGGCGACCACCGGACGGCAGGGCAAGGGCCGAATTTTCGTATGGTCATCCGGCGGCGGCCGTCTTGTGGCCGATGACTGCAACTTCGATGGATACGCGAACAGCCGATTCGCGATCGCGGTGGGCGCTTCGACCGATTTGGCGAATCAGTCGTCCACGAGCGAGGGTTGCTCGGCGTTAATGGTGCTGGCCCCGGCTGCGGGAAGCAGCCGCGGACTGACCACCACCGACCTGATCGGAACGCCCGGTTATGATTCGACGGACTACACAGCGGCGTTCGGCTCCAGCACCGTCGGTGGCGTGAATGCAGCAGCGCCCACCGTTTCAGGCGCCGTGGCACTGATGCTGGCGCGAAATGCCAATCTGACGTGGCGCGACGTGCAGCACATCATCCGCCGCACCAGCGTCCGCGTGACACCGACCGACGTGGGATGGACCACAGGGACTTTTCCTCACAACGAACGTCTTGGATTCGGCCTGCTCGATGCCGGGGCCGCGGTGGCGATGGCCGGCACCTGGGCCAACGTGCCCGCGGAAGAGGTGTTGGCGCCGGCGACGCGCACGTTGAATCAGCCGATTCCTGACGTCAGCGCGATCGGCATCGAGGACACGATCACCATTTCAGCCGCCGAATCGAACTTTGTGGTTGAGCACGTCGAAGTTGATTTCAATGCGACCCATACCTGGCGCGGTGACATCCAGATCAAATTGACTTCGCCCTCGGGTGTGGTGAGCAGCCTTGCGCCGATGCGGGCATCAGACGGCGGGGACAACATCACGGGTTGGAAGTTCGGGTCGGTGCGGCACTGGGGCGAAACGGCTGGCGGTGTGTGGACCTTGAACGTGGCTGACCGCCGGTTCAACGACACCGGCACGTGGAGCAACTGGACCCTGCGCATTTACGGCTATCACACGTCGGTGCCGGCGCCCGCGGCTTTCGGCAAGTCAAACCCCTCAACCGGCGCATCGGGTGTAGCGTCCAATCCAACCCTGAGCTGGACGGCCAGCAGCGGCGCCACGAGCTACGACTACTGCTACGACACCACCAATGACGGCGCCTGCAGTGCGTGGACCAGCGCCGGGGCAAACACCAGTGTGGCGTTGAGCGGACTGGCCGGCGGCGTGTCCTACTACTGGCACGTGCGCGCGGTGAATGCGACGGGCCTGACGTACGCAAATGGTTCCCCCTCCACGTTCTGGAGCTTCAGCACGGTCGCGCCTCCCGCGGCGTTCACGCACAGCAGCCCGTCGAATGGTGCGGGCGGACAGACGCTTGCGCCGACGGTGAGCTGGACGGCCAGCGCCGGCGCGGCGAACTACGACTATTGTGTCGACACCACGAACGACAGCGCGTGCAGCGCCTGGACCACTAACGGCGCGGGCACAAGCGCTACTCTGGGCGGACTGACGGCCGCCACCACTTATTACTGGCATGTGCGTGCGTCCAACGCCATGGGGACCACATACGCCGAGGGTACGCCCTCGACGTTCTGGAGCTTCACGACAGCCGCCGCGCCTGGCGGCTTTTCGCACAGCAGCCCGTCGAACGGTGCGACCGGGCAGTCGATGACACCGACGCTGATGTGGACCACCAGCAGCGGGGCGACCAGCTACGAGTATTGCTACGACACCTCGAACAACAGCACGTGCAACTCGAGCTGGATTTCCACGGGCGGCGCAACCAGCGCCCTCATCAGCGGTCTCACGGGCGGCACGCCCTACTACTGGCACGTGCGGGCTATCAATGGCAGCGGGACCACCTATGCCGAGTCCAGCGCGACGGCGTTCTGGAGCTTCACTCCGGTTGCGGTGCCTGGCGCGCTGAGCCATGTCAGTCCGGCGAACGGCGCCACCGGTCAATCGTTGAACCCCGCGTTGAGCTGGGGCACAAGCTCGGGTGCGACCAGTTACGAATACTGCTACGACACGACCAACGACAACACGTGCAGTGGATGGACCGGTACGGGTACGAACACCAGTGCCAATCTGAGCGGCCTGGCTGCGGGCACGTCCTACTACTGGCACGTGCGCGCGACAAACGCCGGCGGCTCGACGTATGCGGAAGGCGCGGCCACCTCATTCTGGAACTTCACCACCATGGCGCTGCCTGGTGCGTTCACGCACAGCAACCCCGGCAACGGTTCGACAAATCAGGTACTGAACCCCACGCTGAGCTGGAGCGCAAGCACGACCGCAACCAGTTACGAGTACTGCATCGACACGACGGACGACAACGCCTGCAGCGGGTGGACCAGCACCGCCGCCGGCACGAGCGTCGGGCTGAGCGGCCTGACCCCCGGCACGTTGTATTTCTGGCACGCGCGGGCGACCAATGCCGGAGGCACCACCTACGCCGATGGCTCACCCTCGAGCGACTGGAGCTTTACCACCTTGACGATGCCGGCCGCGTTCAGCCGCACCAATCCGGCGAACGGCGCGACGGGTCTCCTGCTGAATCCGACGCTGAGCTGGGGCGCCAGCAGTGGTGCCGCGAGTTACGAGTACTGCATCGACACGACGAATGACGGTCTGTGCGCCAACTGGACGTCCGCGGGCGCGAACACGTCGGTCGCCCTCAGCAACCTGACGGCGGGCACGCTCTACTTCTGGCAGGTGCGCGCGACGAACGTGTCCGGAACGACGTACAGCGCGGGCGGTGCAACGAACTTCTGGAGCTTCACCACGCTGCCCCTGCCGGGCGCGTTCAACCTGAGCAGCCCCTCGAATGGTGCGACGGGCCAATCGGTCAGTCCCACGTTGAGCTGGGGCACCAGCACCACGACCGTGGGCTACGAGTACTGCATTGACACGACCAATGACAGCGCGTGCAG
>JBKJJZ010000160.1:0-9300 GCA_046597705.1 Vicinamibacterales bacterium
ACCCGGCCATCACGCCGCCGTGGGGCACGCTGAACGCGATCGATCTCAACTCCGGCAAGATCCGCTGGAAGATTCCGTTCGGAGAGTTTCCCGCGCTCGCGGCGAAGGGCCTCACGAACACCGGCAGCGACAACTACGGCGGGCCGATCGTCACGGCCGGCGGCCTGGTGTTCATCGGCGCCACCAATTTCGACCGAAAGTTCCACGCGTACGACACGCGCACGGGCAAGCTGCTGTGGGACACCACACTGCCGGCCGCAGGCAACGCCACGCCGTCCACCTACACGGTCAACGGCCGTCAGTTCGTCGTCATTGCCTGTGGCGGCGGCAAGAACGGCGCGCCGTCCGGCAGCTCCATCGTCGCGTTCGCACTGCCGCGCTAGGTTGGGCGTGGCGTGCTCACGCAGGCCAGTGCTACCCTCCGGCATGCGACATCTCGGCAATCTCTCGATAGGGCTTGCGCTCGCCGTTTCCGCGGCTGGCGTGGCGGCGCAATCCGTGACGACCAGACGGCCGGCTTTTTCTGTGGTCGAAGCGACGATCCCCGACATGCAACGCGCGATGAGAGAGCGCCGCGTCACGTCACGCGAACTGGTGACGCAGTACCTGACGCGGATTGCACTCTACGACAAGCGGATCAACGCGGCGATCACGATCAATCCACGCGCGCTCGATGACGCCGACCAGAGAGATGCGGAGCGCGCGGCTGGCCGCGTGCGCGGTCCGCTGCACGGCATTCCCATTGCGCTCAAGGACAACATCCACACCGCCGACATGCCGACCACCGGCGGCGCCCTCGCCTTCGCCAGCTTCATCCCGCCGTACGATGCGACGCTGACGAAGAACCTGCGCGACGCCGGCGCGGTGCTTATCGCCAAGACCGTGCTCACCGAACTGGCCAATTGGGTCGCGGGTGCACCCACGCCGATGCCTGGCAACTTCAGCGCGGTTGGCGGTTTCGCGTTCAACCCCTACGATCCTCGGGCCGATCCGCGCGCGTCAAGCGACGGCTCTCCAGTGCTCAGCACCGGCGGTTCCAGTTCGGGTGCCGGCACGGCCGCCAACTTCTGGGCGGCCAACGTCGGCTCCGATACCGCCGGCTCGATCGTCAATCCCGCGATGCTCACGATGCTCGTGGGCATCAGGCCGACGACCGGCCTCATCAGCCGTCACGGCATCATTCCGATTACCGCCGATCAAGACACTGCCGGACCAATGACGCGCACCGTCACGGACGCGGCGATTCTGCTGAGCACGCTCGTTGGTGCCAAACCCGATCCCGCGGATTCGGCAACGATGCGTTGCTCGCCGCCACCCAACAGGAATTACTCGGCATTCCTGAAGCCGGATGCCCTGAAGGGCGCACGCATCGGGATTCCTCGCGCGTACTACTACGAGCGATTGCCCGCCACCGCGGATGGCCGTGGAGGACGCGGCGGTCTTGGCGACGCGCAACTGGCACTCATGAACGACGCGATCGAGATCCTCAAGCGCGCGGGCGCCGTGATCGTCGATCCCGCGAACATGCCGACGGTCGTCGATCCCGATCCCGCGAACAATATCCTGTCGTTCAGCATCTGCTCCGGCCTCAACAACGCAAAGGGCAAGGACGAGAACTGCTCGGTCGTACTCAAGTACGGGATGAAGCGCGACTTCAACGCGTATCTCTCGTCGCTGGGCACCGCAGCGCCCGTGAAGTCGCTGGCCGACTTGCGCGCATTCAACACCGCGCATGCCCGGGCCGGCGCCATCAGGTACGGCCAGGCGAATCTCGACATCTCGGATGAGATGGACGTGGCGCAGGACAAGGCGCGCTACGAAGCGGACCGGGCGAGAGACGTCACGCTCGCGGGGGATCGTGGACTGAAGGCCGCGATCGACGACCACAAACTCGATGCGTTGCTATTCCCCGGTTGGGCCATCTCGAATCTGGCGTCCCGGCCGGGTTATCCGGAAATCGTGGTGCCGATCGGCACAGTGGCGGCCGGCGGTGGCGCGGGCGGAACAAACCCGTACCCCCAGGGATTCGATCCGAAGCCGTCGCCGTACAGCGCGGCATTCGTGGGCCTGCCATGCAGCGAGCCGAAACTCATCGCGATCGCGTACGCGTTCGAGCAATTGACGAAGCGACGGGTGCCGCCGGCGTTGCCCGTCAAGTGAGGTGCAGCGGCGGACGTCACGGCAGGTGGCCATGCCGTCAGCTACGCCCTACTTCAGCCACTCCGCCAGCCTCGCCCGCACGGCTTCGCCCCAGATGTCGTAGCCCTTGGCCAGCGGGTGGAGATTGTCGGGGCGGAACGTGTCCGGCAGGAAGTAGCCCTTCTCGTCGAGGAACTTCGCGCCGATGTCCATATAGAAGACGTGTTTTTGATCGTCCAGCCCGGCGATGATCCTGTTGACCTCCGCGATCTTGTCGCGAATGGGATCGCCGGGAACGCTACGGGGGAAGACGGCCAGTAGAAGAATCTTCGCGTCTGGAAAATTCCTGCGCATTTCGAGCACGACGGCGCCGATGCCTTCGGCGATTTCCGGTGCGCTGTAGAGCGCGCTGTTGTTGGTGCCAATCATCACCATCACGGCCTTGGGCTGGAAGCCCTGGCCCTCGCCGTTTCTGAGACCCCACAGCACACCCTGCGTCGTGTCGCCCGAGATGGCGAAGTCAGCGGTGCGGATGCCACCAAAATACTTGTCGAACATTGCCTTGTTCGCGTCGCCCTGCAACCACCAGTCGGTAATGGAGTCACCGTGGAGCAAGAGATCGATGTTGCCGCGCTTCGCGATTTCGACGAACCCTTCGTGCCGTGGTCCCTGTCGCTGAACGGTCTGCGTGAACGTGGCGGCCACGTTCAGGCGCGGCGGCTGCAGGAGCAGCAACGACTCGAACTTCTTCAACAGGGGTTTGGTCGACGATGGGTCAGCGTTGACGAAACGACGAACCGCCTCGTTGACCTCGCTGAGTTCGCCGGGCGTGGGACGAGGGATCGCCACCTCTGCCGGCACTGGAGCCGGCGGACCGATCACCACCTGAGGAGCGGCACCACCAGCTTGCATCGGCGCAGATGTGGGAGACGGCAACGGCCCGCACGCGCTGACCGGCATGGCGACTGGCGCCGCAATCGCCGAGAACCCGCCTCCGACCAGCGCCGTGTTCAGCGCGGCGAGGTCCTTGCTGACGAACTGCGCGTATGACCCAAGCGCCGCATCGGCGCGCGTGCACAGCGCGGCAACGGCCGCAACGGTGCTGACGGTCGGTCTGAGATCCGCAAACTCCAGATCGGCGAGCTGCCCAGCGAGGCCGCGGTTACCCGCGAGACTGCTGATGGCGGCGAGAGCGGCCCCATCGAACGCCGCGACCGCAGGGCCGAGAGTCGCCCGTCCAGACCCCGCACGTTGAGCGGCCGTTCTCAGGTTCTGCACCTGGACAATCGCCGCGCCGCTGGTCTCGATACCGGTCGTCAGCGCGCGCTCGTACCCTATCTGCTGGCGCAGATCCGCAGGCGACGCTTCACTGCGCGGATCGTTGGTGACGGTCAACGGCCGCGTCACCGTACGGCCGCCGGCAGTCAGTCGCACCTCATACGTCCCTGGCAACACGAGCGGTCCGACGGGTTGCTGCTTTGGTGTTTCACCGATCACGGCCGTGGCAATGATGCCGAACGACACCGTATCCGCCGGATTGCCGTTGGCGCCGTAGTCCAGTGATGGCGGCGTCGGATACCGCAGATCCCAGATCAGCCGATGCATACCGGCGGCAGTTGATGTGGACACGGGCGGCTTGAACCAGTACGCGGGCACGTTGGGCATGCGCGTGTCGGGCGCAAGCGCGGTGCTGCTGTATTCGCGCACAAGCGCTCCCGTCGCATCATGAATGGCCACCGTCACCGGGCCGGGGACGCCGTTGCGCAGGTAGTAGTCGATCGCAATGCCGTCGGGCGGGTTCTGTCCCTGCGGTGTTTCCGGTGGCAACGGCGTGTCCTGGTTGTGGTCCCATCGCACACGAATCGCGGTGACGGGCTCGAACAGGAATGCCGACGCGGGATCCGCGCGCACCGCTGCGACCTGCCTGAGTGGCGAGACATTGTCGAGCGCCCAGATGCCACGTCCCCAGGTGGCGGCAATGAGATCGTCGCCGTGAATCGTCAGGTCATTCACTGCCACCGGCGGCAGGTTGCGCTGAAGGGGTTGCCACGCGCCACCGCGATCGAACGACACGAACACGCCACGCTGCGTCGCGGCATAGAGCAGGCTGGCCTGTTTCGGATCCTCTCGGACTGCGCGAGTAGGCACATCTGCCGGCAGTCCGCGGACGATCTCTTTCCACGTCACGCCGAAGTCACTGGTCATGAACAGTGCCGGTCCGTGCCGGTCGGACAGGTCAATCGCGGCTGCATACGCCACGCCGGCGTCATGAGGCGACGCCTCCATGGACCAGAGCGTGAGCGTGGCCTCCGCTGAAAGGCGCGGCGGCGAGACATTCGTCCAGGTCTTGCCGGCATCGCGCGTAAGGTGGATCAGGCCATTCGAGGTCCCGGCCCACACAACGTCCACGTCGAGCGGCGAAGCCGCCAGAGCGACAATGGTGCCGGTCCCAGGACGGTCGGAGCGGACGGTCAAATCTGGGCTGATGCGGTTCCACGTGATTCGATTGCTTGAGGCGTAGACGAACTGCGAACCCACGAACATCCAGCGTGGATCCTTCATCGACATGTCCATGCCGGGCCGTGGACCGAAGCGATCGTCGGCGGCTGGAGTGAATACCGGTCCCGACTGGCCCGTGACGCGATCGAATCGGACGATGACGTGACCGCCGCCGTGCGAGTACACGTATCGCGGGTTCAGCGGGTCCGCGAAGATGTGGCCCTGCTCGTAGCCGCTGATCGAATACCAGTCGTTCGGGCGGATCGCGCCGAAATCACTGCGACTCAGGATCGAGACGGTCCCGCTGTCCTGCTGCGCGGCATAGATGCGATAGGGGAACTGCTGGTCGGTAGAGACGAAGTAGAACTCGCCGTTGGGCATCGTGTACCAGGGCGTCCACGTCTTGCCGGCGTCGAGTGTGATCGCCGGTCCCTGATCGGCACCCATCACCATGCGGCGCGGATTGGTCGGGTCGATCCACATCGAGTGCGGGTCATCACCACCGGGCGCGCCTTTGATCGCGTCGAGCGTCTTGCCGCCATCCACCGAGCGATAGATCGATGTGCCCATGGTGTAGACGACGTCGGGATTGTTCGGGTCGACATACAAATGACCGCCCGCACTCGCCAGTCTCGTCGTCATCACCGTGAACGTGGCGCCGCCATCGTCTGATCGGAATAGCCCACCGCTGTCGCGTCCGCCGCCAATGGCGTAGACACGACGTGCGTTCGTCCCCGGAGCCACGGCAATCGTCTGGCCGCTGGCCGTCATTCCAGTGGCCGCAAGTCTGATCCATGTCTGGCCACCGTCATTCGAGCGGTACAGTCCGGCCGACAGGCTCGCATACACGACGGTCGGCATGGCGGGATCGGTGGCGAGATCCACGGCGCTGGTCAAGTTGTCCACAAACAGCGTGTGCGCCCAGGTGCGACCGCCGTCGGTAGTGCGATAGACACCGCGCGCGGCAGATGCGTTGTTGTTGTAGAAGACCATCGAGCCGAAGTTGCCGCCGTTGCCGGCGGCCGCGACGACGATGTCCGGATTGCGTGGATCGATCAACAGCCCGGTGATGAATTTCGTGTCCGCAAGACCCGCGTGTTGCCAACTGGCGCCGGCATCATTCGATCGATACACGCCGTTGCCGATCGTGTTGCTGCCGGTGCCGACGTAGAGGACGTTGGGATTCGATGCGGCAACGGCCACGGCGCCGATGCCGGTCACAGGCAGCGCGTCAGAGACCGACGCCCAGGTGGTGCCGCCGCTCGTGGACTTCCAGAGTGCCCCGGCGGGTGTGCCTGCGTAGTAGACGGCCGGGTCCCCGGGCACGCCCGTCACCCACCATATACGTCCAGCCCGGTGCGGACCGACCAGACGCCAGGACAGCCCCGATGTGAGGTCTTCGGTGGGCACTTGCATCGCGGCGTTGATCACCGCCGCGCAACACAACACAAGACACATGGCCAGCCGCTTCATCAGAGACGCTCCTTGGGTACTGCCGGAGCGAATACTACTGCGGTTCGCTCACGGCCTCCGTTTTACCGGGCCCGGACGTGCACGCGAGCGACATCGTGCATGTACCCACCGGCAACATCCTGTCTTTGGCGGCTGCAGCAGACTCCGCCTTCGCGACACAGAGGAAGTGCCAGGCCGCGTTCTCAACATCCGCGGGATTGACCGTGCGGTGCGATTCGAATTGCAACCGGCCCGCATCGAAGCGGCCCGCGTAGTACAACGCGATACCGCGTTGCCATAACTGCGGCGCCACCTCTGGCTGGAGCGCGACGACCCGGTCGAAACCGGCCACGGATTCGGCAATGCGGCCTGATCGAAAGTCCGCGATCGCCCGATCGAGTACGGCTCCACTCCGGGCAGTCCCTACCGTATCCGCCAGCCATTCACCGGTCCGCCATTGAAGAACACGCCGGGCGTCATCACCCCATCGCGCTTGAAGACCAGTCCGTCCTTCATCACGAATTGCACCTGCTTCAGCGCGTCCACATCGTCGAGCGGATTGCCGGGGACCGCGATGAGATCCGCCATGAAGCCAGCCCTGATGGGGCCACGTGTCTGCTCGGTGCCGCTGACCTTGTACCCATTGCTCGTCATCGCGCGAAGGATGTCGGCATTGGGAATCTTCGCGTCTTTCCACGGCTTCAGAAACTCCATGCACACTTCCCCGCGCGTCTTGCCTTCCACCCAGTAATCCGCGTCGGTTGAAAACGTGAGCGGCACTTTGTTGTCGTAGGCGTTCCTGAGGCCGTCCACGGTCCGCTTGTACGCGGCATCCGTCACCGGGTGTCCCGCCAGGCCTTGCGGCGTCTCCGTGCCGGCGCGCCAAATCCCCTTCTGCGCCATGAGTTTGTGCATCTCATCGTTCAGTGCCGTTGAGTGCGCGATCGACCAGATGCCGGCGTCGATCGCGTTTCGAGCGCCGGCCAGCGTCTGCACGTGGCCTTCGACCTTCATCCCTGACTTTGCCGATTCGCGGATGATCAGACGAATCTCATCAGCGGTGTAGCCGTACGGCTTGCAATCCACGCAGATCTTGATCACTCGCGCGCCGAAGAGCACGTTCTGCCGAATCGCCTTGACGATTTCATCGGGCGTGTCGGCATCGAGATACTCGGGATACACGATGTTGTGGTCCTTCGCCATTTCCGGCGTCGGAAAGAACTGACCGCCCATGCCGCCGATGATGATGCCCGAGTTGATGATCGTGGGTCCTGGAATCCATCCCTGTTCGATCGCCTGCCGAAGCGCCGTGTCCGCGTAGTTCCCGTTGTTGCCCATGTCGCGGACGATGGTGAAGCCGGAAGCGAGCATCTGGATGCCGTTGGACGCGGCCTGAATGGCACGCAGCGCCGTCGACTCCTGGACGTACGTGTAGTAGTAGATGTTGTTCTCCGGCATCGGCTTGTACGTAAGTGCCAGATGGTTGTGCGCGTCGACCAGGCCTGGCATCACGGTCATTTTCGAAAGGTCGATGACTTGCGCGCCCGCCGGAATGGCGACATTGGGTCCAACTTCGCGAATGCGATTTCCCTGAATCAGGATGATCTGATTCGGTTGCATCACGCCCGCGTCGGGATCGAGCAGGCGGCCGGCGCGAATGGCCGTGATGGGTGCCGGCGTCTGTGGCGCCGGCGCTTGCTCGGCGAGGGTAACGGCGACGAATGGCAACGCGATCAGGAGCAAGGAGAGACGCAGACGCTTCATAGGGTTTCCTCAACGTAAGTAGACATCAGGTCGGTTCGAGGTTCGAGGTTCGAGGTTCGAGGTTCGAGGTTCGAGGTTCGAGGTTCGAGGTTCAGGGGTAGAATCCCGGCACCATAACATGAACCTCATACAGGGAACGCGCCTCGGCGCTTACGAAATCATCGCGCTGCTTGGCGAAGGCGGCATGGGTCAGGTCTATCGCGCGCGCGATACGAAGCTTGGGCGCGAGGTGGCGATCAAGGTGCTGCCCGAGGCGCTGGCACTTGACGCCGAACGTCTCGCGCGTTTCGAACGCGAAGCCCGTACGCTCGCGTCGCTCAATCACCCCAACATCGCGGTCCTCTACGAAATGACGTCGGGTGTCTTTTCCGGCGGCCGCCCCACGGAAAAGACACCCGACGTCATTTCGCAGGCCCTGGTCATGGAACTGGTCGAGGGCGAGGACCTGTCGCATCACATCGCGCAGGGCCCGATGCCGGTGGCCGATGCCCTCGCGATCGCGCGGCAGCTCATCGATGCACTCGAGGCTGCGCACGATCTGGGCATCGTGCATCGCGACCTCAAACCCGCGAACATCAAGATTCGCGACGACGGCACGGTGAAGGTGCTGGACTTCGGTCTCGCCAAGGCCGTTGAGCCTGGCGCGAGTGGCGCCACTGAAGGGACGCCCTACAGCACAGCCAACTCGCCGACGCTGACCGCCAGAGCCACACAGATGGGGATGATCCTCGGCACCGCCGCCTACATGAGTCCGGAGCAGGCGCGCGGTCGGGCTGTGGATAAGCGCACCGACGTGTGGGCCTTCGGCTGCGTGCTCTACGAAATGCTGACTGGCGTCAAAACGTTCGATGGTGAAGACGCCACGGAAATCATTTCGGCAGTGGTGAAGAGCGAGCCCAACTGGAACGCGCTTCCTGCCACGGTCCCCGATCACGTCCGCACCATCGTCACGCGCTGCCTGGTGAAAGATCGTAAAACACGCATCCCCGACATGTCGGTGGTGCGCTACATGCTGGACGGTACGATCCCGGCCGCCGGGCCAACACTCGCGGCTGCGGCGACCTCCAGGAAATCAAACACAGCCTGGCAGATCGCGACTGCGGCATTCGTGCTGACGACGATGGTGGGAGGTGGAGCGTGGTATCGCGCTCGCATGGTCGAGCCGGCCGTATTCCAATTCGGCATTCCTGCACCTGATGGCATGGTGTTCACCGCCGGCTCACGTCCTGGTGCGACCGTACCGGTCATCTCGCCCGACGGCCGTACGGTGGCATTTACCGCACAGGACACAACGGGCCAACGACGGCTGTACGTGCGCCGGGTTGATTCACTGGTGGCACAGGCACTGCCGGGAACCGAGGGCGCGAGTTTTCCGTTCTGGTCGCCCGACAACCGCTCCATCGCGTATAGCGTCGTGGAGAAGTTGATGAGAGTGGCCGCGACGGG
>JBKJJZ010000168.1:0-4425 GCA_046597705.1 Vicinamibacterales bacterium
TCTTCAAGGGGCGAGACGCCGCTTGCCGCAAGTACTGGCACATGTGTGACTCAACCGGGGTTTTCCTGCAACGCTGATGTTGATTACAGTTTTGTCATTGAAGACAAGTGAGTGAACCCGGTTGCGGAGATGTTCTTGCGGTGTCTGGTGTAAGTAGAGAGTCTGGTGTAAGTAGAGAGTGATGAGGCGCCGCTTCGCGGAGACTGCTTCCCGTCCTCCGGCTCGATTACACGGAGGAGCAGGCACATGAAATCGCCATTTGCTGCACCGACTGACCAGGGCACCGCCCTCGACCTCACCTTTCCCGGCGAGAGCGAGATGGCGAGGCTGTCCCGCGCCTTCGGCTGGGAGTCCACACCCGTTGGCCCGGTCGACTCCTGGCCCCCAAGCCTTACTGTCACGGTCCGCAACATGATCGCCTCCCGCAACCCCATGTTCCTCTGGTGGGGCCCGGAGCTCATACAGTTTTACAACGATGCGTATCGCCCCAGCCTCGGCGGCGACGGTCGCCATCCGCGCGCACTTGGCGCGCCAGGCGCCAGTTTCTGGACCGACATCTGGGACGTGATCGGGCCCGAGATTCAGGGCGTCCTCGACACCGGGGTGGCCACCTGGCATGAGGACGTCTACATCCCGACCGATCGCGACGGGCGCCGCGACGACGTCTGGTGGAGCTACGGCTACAGCGCGGTATTCACGGAAAGCGGCAGCATTGGCGGTGTGCTAGTCATTTGCCAGGAGACCACCCAACGCGTGCTCAATGAGCGCACGCGCTCGGAGCAGGCGGCGTTGCATGTGTCGGACCGCATGGTACTCTCGGTGCACGAGATTCGCGAAGCGCAAGCGGAGCTGGAGCGAAGCCAGAACCGTCTCCGCGCCCTCATCGACGGTACCGGGAAGAGCATGTTTGTGAGGTTGCTGACGCCGGACGGAATCATTGTGGAGGCGAATCGGTCGGCGCCCGAAGCAGTCGGGTTACCTCTGAACGACGTCCTCGGCCAGCCCTTCGTGGATTCCGGCTGGTGGGCCCACTGTGCACAGGAGCGGGAGCGACTGCGCGAGACGATCGCGCTCGCGGCGCAAGGTGAACCGTCGCGGTACGACACGCGGGTGAATGGCGGCGATGGCAGTCTGGTAGACATCGATTTCTCCCTGCAGCCTGTGCGAGACGAGGCGGGCCAGGTCGTATTCCTCGTCGCGTCGGGGAGCGTCATTACCGAGCGAAAGGCGACGGAGAATGCCTTGCGCGAGAGCACCGACAAGTTCCACCTGCTCGCGAACAACATCACCGATGTTTTCTGGATTCGTTCGGCTGACATGCGCCAGGTGGTCTACCTGAGTCCGGGATTCGAGAAAATCTGGGGCGTTTCCGCTGACACCTTCTACGCCGACCCGCAGCGGTGGACTGATTTCATCGTTCCCGAAGACCGCGAGCGTGTCCGGACCGCCTTCGATGGTCTCAAGACGGATAAGCCACGTGTCGACGTGGAGCATCGGATTACCCGGCCAGATGGCGAGATCCGCTGGGTGCGCACCCGCGGGTTCCAGGTCCGTGATGCAGATGGCAAGGTCATCAGACTGACGGGAATCGTTACTGACATCACCGATGCGCGGAGCGGTGCGAAGGCGCTGGAGGAAAGTCTGGACGAGTTCCGGTCTCTCGCGGAAGCGATGCCCCAGATCGTCTGGATCACGCGGCCCGACGGATGGAACGTCTATTTCAACCAGCAGTGGTACGACTACACGGGCCTCACGCCCGATGAGAGTCACGGGTCCGGATGGAGTAAGCCATTCCATCCCGACGACAAGCCACGCGCGGAGGCTGCCTGGCAGCATGCGACCGCAACAGTCGGGATGTATGCGCTCGAGTGCCGGATGCGCCGCTCTGATGGTGTGTATCGATGGTGGCTCATTCGCGGAGAGCCAATCAAGGACGCGAACGGCAAGGTCCTTAAATGGTTCGGCACCTGCACCGACGTGCATGACCTCAAGCTCGCGGAGCAGGAAATTTCGCGCATCAACCGGGCGCTACTGATGCGAGGCAACTGTAACGAGGCACTCATCCGCGCCGAGCACGAACAGGATTTGCTCGCGAAGGTCTGCAGGATCGCCGTGGAAAACGGCGGCTACCGCATGGCGTGGGTCGGCTACGCAAGGGACGACGCGGACCGCTCGATCACGCCGATGCGCCACGCGGGTGCGGAGGACGGCTATCTCTCGGAGATCAAGACCAGTTGGAATGAGGCCGAAGCCATTGGCGCCGGACCGGCCGGACAAGTAATTCGTTCTGGCAAACCCGTCGTGTGCGAAGATATCGAGGAAGATCCCGGTTTTGCGCCCTGGCTCGAGCCCGCACGAAGGCATGGCTACCGCGGTTACATCGTTCTACCCCTGCGCGATGAGTCGCGCACATTCGGGTTACTGGCGTTGTACGCCTCCGAGGTAAAGCAGACGAGTGCGGAGGAGCTCGCGCTGCTTCAGCAGATGGCCGACGATGTGGCGTTCGGCATCGCCCATTTGCGCGGGCAGCTGGAGCGGACGCGCCTCCAGTCAGCGGTGGCTACTGTTGCGGCGGGTGTGTCGCTCGCGACCGGCACGGAATTCTTCGAGCAACTCGTGCTGAGCATGACGGCGGCGGTGGGAGCACAGGCGGGGCGGATGTCCCAATTGCTGCCTGGAGAGCCGCCGAAGGCACGTAGTGTTGCCGCGGTCGTCGAGGGGCAGATCGTTGCCAACGACGAGTTCCTCCTTCAGGGATCGCCGGGCGAATTTGCGCTAAACATGGACTCGCGAGTCGTCCGGCAAGGTGCGTGGGAGCTGTACCCTCAGTCCCAGATAATGCAACACCTGAAGCCGGAGGGAATGGTGGGCTTGCGCCTTACCAGCTCCACCGGTCAGCATCTGGGGCTGCTCGGAGTGTTGTTTCGCGAGCCGCTCCAGCAAGCGGACTTTGTCATGGCGACGCTCCAGATTTTCGCAGCGCGCGCGGCGTTGGAGCTGGAGCGCCAAGACGCAGACGAGCACATCCGCGAGCAGGCAGCCCTGCTGGACATAGCTCACGAAGCTATTCTGGTGAAGGATCTGGACGGGCGCATTACCTTCTGGAACCGGGGCGCGGAGCGCACGTACGGATGGACGGCGGCGGAGGCCATCGGGCGCACTTACGCGGACCTCTTTAATCTGGACGCCGATGCATTGACCGTCGCACGTGCCGCTCTCATGCTGAACGGTGAGTGGCAGGGTGAGATGCAAAAGCGCACCGAGGATGGCCGCGACATCACTGTGGACGCCCGCTGGACGCTGGTGCGGGACGATCGGGACGAGCCGAAGGCGGTTCTCACGATCAGCACCGATATCACCGAGAGGCGGACCCTCGAATCCCAGTTGATGGTAAGCGACCGGATGGCGTCCGTCGGTACGCTCGCCGCTGGTGTTGCGCACGAGATCAACAACCCGCTGGCCGCTTTGATCGCGAACCTCGACTACATCACGGGCGGCCTTGCGAACAAGAGCGATCCGTCCGAGAGCCAGAGCGATGCACTAAGCCTCGATGATATTCGGGGACCGTTGGCCGACGCGCGCGAAGCCGCTCAGCGTGTCCGCTTCATCGTCCGCGACCTGAAGATGTTTACACGGTCCCCTGCCGAGGAGGCGCATAGTCCTGTAGATGTCACGGCGACGATGGAATCGGCTGTGGGAATAGCGTGGAACGAGATTCGGCACCGTGCGCGCCTGATCAAGGACTATGGGACCATTCCACCGGTAGAGGCGAACGAGGCCCGGCTCGGGCAGGTCTTTGTCAACCTGCTCGTCAACGCCGCGCAAGCGTTGCCTGAGGGGAAGGCGGACGAGAACGAGATTCGCATTCGCACACGACTCGACGGCGCGGAGGTCGTCATCGAGGTCAGCGATACCGGCGCCGGAATACCGCTCCAGATCATCGGCCGGATTTTCGATCCGTTCTTCACCACCAAGGCTGTGGGTGCCGGAACGGGCCTCGGTCTCGCGATCTGCCAGCGCATCGTCACCGACCTGGGGGGAAGGCTGACGGTCGAGAGCAATGTGGGCCACGGCACCACCTTCCGCATCGCGCTGCCAGTCGCACTACCTGAAGCCCCTGTTCTGCCGCCGCCCGGCATCAACGTCAACGTCGCCGTCCGCCGAGGACGGATACTCATCGTGGACGACGACGCGCTTGTGGCGAGCGTCATCCAGCGGGTGCTGGCGAAAGAGCACGACGTCGTGACCACGATCGTGGCCAGGGACGCGCTGGCCATGTGTACGGGCGGCGAGAAGTTCGACCTTATTCTCTGCGACCTGATGATGCCGGAGATGACCGGGATGGACCTTTATCGGGAGCTGATGGTCGTCGCCCCGGACCAGGCGAACAAGATGATCTTCATGACCGGCGGGGCATTCACGGCC
>JBKJJZ010000550.1:0-2945 GCA_046597705.1 Vicinamibacterales bacterium
CGACACCACGCAATACGCACTGCTCGAGGACGGCACCGTCGTCGCCTGGGGCACCAACGACGAGGGACAGCTGGGCAACGGGCCGATGGGTGCGACCGGAGAGTTAGGGCGCTATCCGAAGCCGTCGATCATGGCTGTTCGCGTGACGGGACTCACCGACATCATCCAGATTGAAGCCGGCTCGAAACACGCGGTGGCGCTGCGCAAGGACGGCACGGTGTGGGCGTGGGGCACGCGCGACGATGGCGCGATTGGCGATGGCCAGCCGAAAGCACTGCGGCCGGTGATGGCGATTGGCGCAACACAGGTGAAGGGCCTGCAAGGCATCACGCAGATCGCCGTCACCCAACGCCACAACCTGGCGCTCAGGTCAGACGGCAAGGTGATGGCGTGGGGACTGAACCGCGATGGTCAACTTGGCAACGGCACACGTGACAACAGCTGGACGCCGACAGAGGTAAGCGGTCTCGATCGCATCGTCGCCGTGGCCGCAGGCGTCGCCAGCTTCGCCGGCAACTGCTTCTCCGGCGCGCTCCGAGACGATGGCACGGTGTGGACGTGGGGATCGGGCGTGTCGGGTGTGATGGGAAACGGCACGCAGAACCCGTCGCCCGATGACCCCGGTGGCCGCATCCTGCTGCCGCAACAGGTGCCGGGCCTTGCCAAGGTGAAAGCGATCAGCCTCGGCTCGGGACACGTGGCGGCGCTGCTCGCTGACGGCTCGCTGCGGATGTGGGGCCACGACGGATTCGGACAGATCGGTGTCGGCACCTCGAACGAGTACTACCCGAAGGCGGTGCCGGTAAAAGGGATCACCAACGTCTCGGCCGTCTACCTGGGAAACATGCGCTCGTTCGCGGTTCGAACCGACGGCAGCTTGTGGATCTGGGGCTACCAGTCGAGCGGTGCGCAGGGGAACCTGGGGAAAAATCTCCGCGTGCCGACGTTGCTGGAGTTGCCGTAACGCCTCAGACGTGCAGCTGCGGCTGGCACTCGCGGATTCTACAGGGATCAGCCGGCGCGGCGTCGCTCCAGCCGCTCAATCGCTCGCACACCTCGATTGTGATCGCGGAGGATCGCCTCCATCAAACCTCTGTCCGAAGCACGATCGCGCCGGTCCTCGTTGCGCGATTGATCCATGAACTGGCGCAGGCCGTCGAGCCTGGTGCTGAGGGCATCGACCTTGCGTTCCAATAGATCGAGTCGTTCTTCCATGGTTTCGAACGTCGGGTTGGCCATCGCAGCATCGTCCTCGTCGATGCGAACCTGCTAACGAGGGGCCATTTAAATATTGGGGATTTGTCGAATAATCCTGTGGTCTGCCGGTTAAGGGTTGCAGAATGCGCGCACGCACGGCGGGTGGGATATCGCAAATTATTCGTGCCGTCGATTCACCGTCAGCCTATGCGCGAGCCTTCCTGCGCAACTCCTTGGGAATGTCAGTCGGGTCCGGAGGCAGCCCACGCGACTTCAGGAACTCGTTCCGTTCGTCTTCGAGGCGTTGCTCGATCTCCAACAGCCACGGAGATCGCCGCAAACTCTCGACCCTCCGGCGTTGATTGTAATCCTTCAACGCCGCATGGCGTGCATCCTGCTCTGCGCGATCGCGACCATCCGCCATCGACGACAGATCCACTCGCTTGCGCCGGGCTGTTTTCAGCGCCCGTTCCAGATAAGTGACGCGGTTACGTAACACTCGTAGTTGGTGCCTCACACCCGCAAGCGACGACGTGTCTGGTTTCATGTCGACGACGCTACCATCGTCGCGGCCGACGGCGTTCGACCGAAGAATAACGCTGTGCGGAATAGGGCGACCGGCCGGAATGAGCGGGCGCGCTGTGAACGGGTCAGGGTGCGCTCTGCGAGCCGAATCAAGCAATTTATTCCCGATCGGGAATTAACAGCAGAATCTAATAAACTTTAACCGAATTATTCCCGGCCGGGAATAATCTTCCGTCGCTGGCGGGATTACTCCACCGCGCCGAGCGCCGACTTCGGGTGCACCGCTTCCGGATCCTTCACCGCAAATTCCTCCGGCTTCACCTTGACGCCATGCCGCGCCGCCCACACGCGCGTGAACTCGGCGCCGAACAGCAGGATCTGGCAGGAGTAATACACCCACAACAACAGGATCATCATCGATCCCGCCGCGCCGTAACTCGAGGCAATCGCGCTCTGGCCGAGATAGAAACCAATCACCTTCTGGCCAATCGCAAACAACCCCGCCGTCACCACCGCGCCCGTCCAGACATCGCGCCACCGTAGCCGCACGTCCGGCAGGAAACGAAGCAACATCGCGAACAGCGCCGTCGTGACCACCACCGAAACCAGCGTATGGACGATGTTCCACAGGAAGGCATTGGCCGGGGAAATGTTCAACAACCAGCCGTTGAGCGCCGCCAGGGCCGCGGTGATGGCGAGCGAGACCAGCAGCAGGAAACCGATCGCCACCACCAGCCCGAACGATCGGAGGCGATCCAGCACGAATGCATGCAGGTAACGTCCCGGATTCGGCTTCACCCGCCAGATGGTGTTGAACGCGACTTGCAATTCGAGGAAAGCGCCGGTGGACGCCACCAGGAACGCAATCGCGCCGACCAGCGTCGCGATCACGCCTGCGGGACGCTGGGCAGCGCCCTCGAGCAGCGCCTGCACTGCAAGCGCGCCCTCACGTCCGACGAGGTGATTCAACTGGGCGACGATCTCCAGCTGCACGACCTCGTCCCCAAACACCAGGCCCGCAATGTAGGTGGCGACCAGCAGGACCGGCGCAATCGCGAACAGCGTGTAGTACGAGAGCGACGCGCCCATTCGCACGCAGTCGTCGTCCCACCACGCGCGGGCCGCACCCTGGAAGGTCCGCAGGAGGACTCGTCGTCTCATCCCTCTAGTGTCCGTGGAGGGGGGGGGCGTCCGTGTGCAAAAAAAACATGCCGGCCTGCACC
>JBKJJZ010000482.1:0-10088 GCA_046597705.1 Vicinamibacterales bacterium
GACGAACTGGCGGCGTGGGAAGCGCTGCGCGCCTCGGCGCCTGCTGTGACTGAAGACGACGGTCGCCGCGAAGGCGCCAGCCCCGAAGGGCCCGGGCGCCGCAAGCGCCGGCGACGAGGGCGGCGGCGCGGCGGACGGGGCAAGGCGCCAGCGCCGAGCGAGTAGATCGGCGCATCGGCCGCGGCGCCGCCTCGATTCGCACCTCCTCTATTGAGGAGTGAGGATTGAGGGTTGAGGATCGGAATTGCTCGCATCGCTGATTGCCGATCGCCTGTCTCGCTGGTGATTGCCGTGACTTTCGCGACAGCGTGACAGGCCATCGTCAATCAACGATCAGCAATGCGTGCAATTCCGATCCTCAACCCTCAATCCTCCACCCTCAATAGAAGGATCGAGATTGAGGCGAACGGCTGTCCTCAGCCGTTCGTACGCTCGAATTCCCGCATGAACTGGACAAGCGCCGTGATGCCGGCTTCCGGAAAGGCGTTGTAGATGGACGCGCGCAGGCCGCCCACAGAGCGATGGCCTTGAAGACCGTCGAAACCCGCGGCGGTCGCTTCCTTCGCGAACTTCCCTTCAAGCGCCTCGGATGCCATGCGGAACGTGATGTTCATGCGTGAGCGCGAATCCTTGTCCGCGTGCGGCGCCCAGAATGGCGTTCGATCCAGTTCCGCATAAAGCGCGGCGGCCTTGCGTTCGTTGACCTTCTCGACTGCGGCCAGCCCGCCCGCCCCCTTGAGCCACTTCATGACCAGGCCCAGGATGTAGATGCCGAAAGCCGGCGGCGTGTTGTAACGCGACCCATTCTCCGCCTGCAACTTGTAGTTCAGCATTGACGGCAACGCGTCGGCGGACCGGGCCAGCAGGTCCTGGCGAATGATGACGACCGTCACGCCGGAAGGACCGAGGTTCTTCTGTGCGCCTGCGAAAATGAGTCCGTACTTCGAGACATCGATCGGCCGGGAGAAAATGTCTGACGACATGTCCGCCACGAGCGGCGCAGCGCCTACTTCGGGTAAGTGATGCCACTGCGTGCCGTGGATCGTGTTATTCGACGTCATGTGGACGTAGGCGGCCCCGGGGGTCAGCTTCAACTCGGACTGCGCAGCGACGCGCTTGAAGTTGTCGTTTTCGGTGGACGCCGCCACGGACGTGGCTCCCACCTTCTTCGCTTCCTTCAGCGCCTTCTTTCCCCAATCGCCCGTGACGATGTAGTCGGCGGTCAGGCCGGAGGTCAGCAGGTTCATCGGCACCATCGAGAACTGCATGCTGGCGCCGCCCTGCAGAAACAGGATCTGGTAGTTGCTCGGGATGCCGGCTATCGCACGCATGTCTTCCAGCGCGCCCTCCAGAATCTGGTCGAACGGTTTCGAGCGGTGACTGATCTCCAGCACGGACATGCCTACGCCCGGCAGCGACACCAGATCGCGCTGCGCCTCCTCGAGCACAGGCAATGGCAACACGGCGGGACCCGACGAAAAATTAAAGACCCGAGCGGTATTCATATTTGATGCACCAGCAGACCGTCACGCAGTTTGGGTTCAAACCACGTGGACTTGGGCGGCATGATGCCGCCTTCATCGGCGATGGTGATGAGGTCATCCACCGTCACCGGAAACATTGAGAACGCCAGGGCCGCCTGGCCCGACCTGACCATTTCCTCGAGCGCCGCCGTGCCGCGCGCGCCGCCGACGAACTCGATGCGCTTGTCGGTGCGCACATCGCCGATGCCCAGAATGGGACCGAGCACTTCGCGCTGCAACACGGCAACAGCAAGGCCCTCCGAGCGGGGCGTGCCGGGCCTCGACTCCGGTAGCGCGAGCGTGTGCCACTTGCCGGCGACGAACATGGAAACATCACTGGGATGTCGTGGCGTTGGAAGCCCGGCGGTGACCGGCATCCGCTTCTGGAGCGCATCCAGCAGGGATTCCAAGGAGTGACCGTTCAAGTCCTTCACCACCCGATGGTACGGGAGGATCTGAAGCTGAGTGTCCGGGAACGCCACCGCGACGAAGGCGTCGGCCTCGGCCGTGGACTCGCCCGCCTGCCGCAGGGCCGCGCGGGCGCGCGCCGCGCTCGCCGCGCGATGGTGTCCATCCGCGATGTAAAGCGCGGGCAGGCCGTCGAACGCGATCTGGAGCATTCGCACGTCGTTGGGCGGCACGATCCACACGGTGTGGCGGATGTCATCGGGGGCGATGAAGTCATAGAGCGGCGTGCCGGCGCAGACGCGCGCGGTCGCGGACTCAATCGGCCAGGATGCGCGATAGGTGAGGAACACCAGGCCGGTCTGCGCCCTCAACTCGATGATGTGGCGCGTGCGGTCATCTTCTTTGTCGGGACGCGTCTTCTCGTGCTTCTTGATGGCGCCGCTTTCGTACTCGTCCACGGAAAAACATCCGGCCAGCCCCGTCTGCACGTGGTGGCCCATCTGCTGCCGGTAACAGTAGAGGCCGGGACGATCGTCGTTGATCAGCGGGGCCGCGTCTGCCAACGCCACCAGGTTTTCGGCTGCGCGCTCGTACACCGACGCGTCGTAGGGAGATGTGGTGTCGGGAAGATCGATCTCCGAACGAGTGACGCGAAGGAAGCTGAGGGGCTCGTCCTGCGCCAAAGCACGGGCCTCGGCCGTATTGACGACGTCGTAGGGCACGGAGGCCACGCGTGACGCGACAGAAGGCACCGGGCGTAGCGCCCGGAACGGAATGAGGCGAGACATGCCCGACTACTGCCCCCGGGAGGTTGGGACCGCGGCGGCGGCGGCCACCATGTCGCGAAGGTTGCCAAGCAGAAGATCGCGTTCGCCCAGGAAAGCCGGCATGGCACGGGCAGGGATCGGCACTCCCGGCGGCATGCGTCGATGTTCAGTCACCGGATTCACGTGAGTGCCGTTCTTGATCAGCTCGTAGTGAAGATGCGTGCCGGTCACCGTGCCGCTGTTGCCAACACGACCAATGGTGCGACCCTGATCGACCCTCGAGCCTCTGCTGATACCGGCCGAAATTGCGGACAGGTGGAAATAGTTGCTGACATAGCCACTGTCGTGGCGAATCGAAACGCGGCGCCCGGCGCCGCCTGCCCAACCGGCGTCAATCACGGTGCCCGGCGACACCGCCACGACGGGCGTGCCGTACCCGGCGGCATAGTCCACGCCGCGATGCGCGCGGTAGGTGTTGAGCACGGGGTGAAAACGGCGATACGAAAAGCTCGATGTGACGCGCGGCTCGAAACCCAGCGGCGACTTCAGGAACTGGCGTTTGAGCGATCGCCCCTGAGCGTCGTACCAGGCGTCGCGGCCATCGGGGCCCTTATGCCGAATCGCGGTCAGCAGCCGGCCGTCGTTGGACAAGGTGGCGGCTCTCACCTCTTCGTAGCCGGAGAAGTGCCCATCGCGCATCACGCGACCGAAGAGCGCTTGAAAGCAATCGTCAGGCTGCAGATCGGAGTTGAAGTCCACGTCGCCGGAAAACGCGTCGGCCAGGAGCAGCGCCAGCTGGATATTCTCGCCACGCTCTTCAAGGGCGGCCCAGAGCGACGGACGCTCACGGGTGATGCAGACAGAGACGGCGGAGGTGACGATTTCCTTCGGATAGGGAACAACCTGCACGTCGAACTGCGGGGCGCTGGCATTCGCGCCGGCTTTGAGCGCCACTCGGAGGAACCGGTCGGCGTCCATCGTGTAGCGGAACTCGCGGAACAGGCCGTCAAGCGACGTGGTCAGCCGATACGCCTGATTGGCCTTTAGATGCTTGGGGTCGAACTGCGACTTGACGGCATTGACGATGGAGTCAGCCAGGTCACTGGAGGCCTTATGCCCCTTCAACAACCCCTGCAGCGTCGCGTTGCGCGGGACCGTGGCCTCGATCACGTCCACATCCCTCGCAAGCAGCACATCCTGCGCCGCCGGTCGCGCGGTCTGGCCTGCGCAGCCGGCCGCCAGCATCGCGCACACGAGCCCGGGCAGCAAATGGCCGACTTTCACGCCGCCTACCTTACCATCCCGGACCCCGCTGTCGCACCCCAGAAATGCCAGTCCCCGTCACAGTCTCGATCGCCGGGCCGTATCATGGACCGGATTCGGACGCCCCATTCGTGGCGAGCCCGTGCTGGGGAGGTGGCGGAACTGACGGAACTGAACTCGATCAATTCAGCAATCTCCGCAGTTCTGCCAGTTCCGCCAGTTCCGCCAGTTCCTCATTCGTCGTAAGCTCTCTCGAATGATCCCCCTCTGGGCGAAGGCCGTGTGCGAAGGCGTGCACGCCGCGGGCAGCCGCCATGTCGTGTATGTGCCTGACAACCCGCTGTCGCATGTCCTGAAGTGTCTCGGTGAAGACTTCACCGATATTCGAACGACGCTCGCGACACGTGAAGAAGAAGCGTTCGGAATCGCCGCGGGACTGTATCTTGGCGGCGCCAGGCCGACCGTGATGCTGCAGTCGAGCGGCCTCGGCAATTCTCTGAACGCGCTGACCTCGCTCGTGCTGCCCTACCAGATTCCGATGCTGATCATCATCAGCATGCGCGGCGATGCCGGCGAATGGAACGATGCGCAGGTTCCGATGGGTCGCGCGGTGCGCCCGATCCTGGACGCGATTGGTGTGCCTCACTCGACGGCGGAGACACCTGAGTCCACGGCTGAAATCGTTCGACTGGCCGGTGAAACGGCCTTCGGCACTCGAACGCCCGGCGTGTGCGTGTTGCCGCGACGCCTGACGGTTCCGTCCCGGGGACCCGCATGAATCGCATCGAAGCCACGCGTCGGCTCATCGGAATGCTCGGCGATGAGCCTGTCATCGCAAGCCTCGGGCACCCGGCGTATGACTTGTTCAAGGCTGCCGATCGACATGCCAACTTCTACACATGGGGCAGCATGGGACTTGCCTCTTCGCTCGGTCTCGGCCTTGCGATGGCGAGGCCTGACGCGCGCGTCTTCGTGCTTGATGGCGATGGCTCACTACTGATGAACCTCGGTTCTCTCGCCACCATCGGATGGGTCCAGCCCCCCAACCTCATACTCATCGTCTGGGACAACGGGGAGTACGGAACCACAGGTGGTCAGGAAACCGCCACCGCACACGGCGCGGATCTGGAAGCCGCGGCGCGCTCGATGGGCGCGACCATGACGATGACGGTGAGGACGGAGGAGGAGTTTGACGCGGGTGTTGCGAGGGCGCGCGCCGAAGCCGGGCCCTGGGTGATTGTCGCCAAGGTCGCTGAGTCCATACCCACGGCGAAACCGCCGCTCGACTGCGTGTTCATCAAACAGCGCTTCATGGCGGCGATTGGAAATCCGGAAACCGCCACGTCCGGTGCGTCAATCGCGAAGCCATGACGATCACAGAGCAACTGGGCGCATTCGTGACGAGTGCGGCGCCTCCGGCGGAGGCCCGCGCCCGGGCGGCTGCAGCCGTACTCGATACGGTAGGCGTGATCCTCGCCGGAGCAGGCGAACCGGCGAGTCAGATTGTGCAGCGCGTCGTCGCCGCGGAAGGTGCCGGTCACTGCCGGGTATTCGGCGCATCCGCGAGTTCGAGCGCTACTGGAGCAGCCCTGGCGAACGGCACCGCAGCTCACGCCCTTGATTACGACGACATGTGTTTTGTTTCGCTCGCGCATCCCAGCGCGCCGCTCGTGCCTGCGGTTTTTGCGGCGGCTGAAGTGGCGAAAGCGTCGGGCGCGGCGTTGCTCGATGCCTATGTCGTGGGATTCGAGATCGAAGGGCGTCTTGGTGCCCTGATGAACCCGCGACACTACCAGCGCGGCTGGCATTGCACCTCCACGCTCGGGACGATTGGCGCCGCGGCGGCGGCTTGCCGGCTGCTCGGCCTCGACGCGACGGCTACCGGTCACGCGATCGCGATCGCAGCATCGGAGGCCTCGGGGCTCAAGGAGAATTTCGGCACGATGGTCAAGCCGCTCCATGCGGGGTTGGCGGCGCGCAATGGCGTGCTTGCCGCCCTTCTCGCGCGCGACGGAATGACGGCGAGCGCTCTGGCAATCGAAGGGCCTCAGGGGCTTCTGCGAGCCATGGACAGCCAGGGCGACCGATTCGACGATTCAATTGCCGATCTGGGCACGCGCTGGGAAATCATCGAGACTGGCATCACGGTGAAACTTTATCCATCCTGTGCGGGGACGCATCCGTCGCTCGATGCCATCTTCGATATGCAACGCGAGCTCGGCTTCAAAGCGTCCGATGTGGAGCGCATTGATATTGAGGTGGACTCGATCACGCCGACCGTCTTGATTTACGACCGGCCCACGAGCGGGCTGGAAGCAAAATTCAGCATGCCCTTCTGCGCGGCGGCGGCGATCACGCACGGCCATGTGGGCCTCGAGACGTTCGAACCTGCGTTGTTTGAGGATCCAGAGATGACGAGCCTGATGCCGCGCGTCACGATGACGGTGGACCCGGCTTTCGACAACGGTGCACCCGCCCTCACGCAGGCGAGGGTGACGATACGGCTCACGGGTAGCCGGGTGATGTCACAACGCACCAATGGCGCGCGCGGCTATCCGGGCAATCCCGCCAGCGAGGCCGAACTGCACGCGAAGTTCCTGGCATGCGCGGAGCGTGCCCTCTCGAGAGCCTCGGCCACACGCGCTCTCGATCTTCTGCGACGGATCGGGGACAGTGCCGACGTCCGCGAGGTAACGCGGCAGCTGGTGTCGTAGGACGCGTGCTCAGGCGCGCGGGACGTGCCCCTTTTTCCAGATCATGAAGGTCCGCGTGAACTCGATGATGACAACTCCGTGCTGGTTCAACCCTGTTGTCCTCACGCGCACTATTCCCTGACTCGGCCTGGATTTTGACTCGCGCGTTTCGAGCACCTCGCTCTTTGACCGCACGGTATCCCCTTCGAACAACGGGTTCGGCAGGCGCACCTCGTCCCAGCCCAGATTAGCCACGCCGTTCATCGTGAGGTCGGTGACCGATTGGCCGGTGACCAGCGCCAGCGTGAAGCACGAGTTGACGAGCGGGCGCTTGAACTCGGTCTTGCTCGCGTACTCCGCATCAAAGTGAATCGGGTTCGTGTTCATCGTCAGGCACGTGAACCAGACGTTGTCGGCCGGGATGATGGTGCGGCCCATCGGATGCTCGTAGATGTCACCCACTTCGAAGTCCTCGAACACGCGGCCGGTCCACCCCTGTTTGATTGCCATCAGATCACTCCATCCTGTCGCCAGGCTGCGATGGTGCCGGCGTCGTATCCAAGTTCCTCGAGAATCGACTCGCTGTGCTGGCCAAGGGCCGGGATGTCGCCCATCACCGGCTCGCTGTGGTCCATGCGCACGGGCGGCCGCAACGCACGTAGCGGTCCCACGGGCGAACCGACAGTGCACCAGCGGTCGCGCTCGGTGAGTTGCGGGTGTTCCAGGAATTCGTCGATTGAGTTTCGCCGCGCATGAGCGATCCCAGCACCGGCAAGAAGGTTCACGATCGCGGTAGCCGGCAGTTCGGCAAACACCGCGGCGATCGTCGTGTGCAGGAGCGCGCGATGCGTGACGCGGCTTGCGTTTGTGGCGAATCGCGGGTCGGCTGCCAGTTCCGGTTCGCCCAGCACCTGTTCGCAGAATCTCACCCACTCGCGCTGATTCTGGATGCCGAGATAGATCTCGACGTGATCTTCACTGACGAACAGTTCGTAGGGGGCGATGGTGGCGTGAGCCGCACCAGTTCGGCCCGGCGCGGTTCCGCCGTAGGCGGTGTAGTAGGCCGGAGCGCCCATCCATTCAGCCAGCGCATCAAAGAGAGAGACCTCAATCGCGGTGCCCGTACCAGTGGAATGCCTTGCCAGCAGCGCCGTAAGGATGCCGGAGTACGCGTACATCCCCGCGGCAATATCGGCCACCGAAATGCCCACGCGGCTGGGCACACCTTCCGTGCCGGTGATCGATACGAGGCCGACCTCAGCCTGGACCAGCATGTCGTAGGCCTTCTTGTCCGCGTAAGGGCCGGTGGACCCATAGCCCGAGATGTCGCAAGTAATGAGCGCCGGATGACGGGCACGCAGTTCCGCGGACCCCGTGCCAAGGCGAGCCGCGGCGCCCGGCGCGAGATTCTGGACGAAGACGTCTGCGCGTTCCAGTAAGCGCGCGAGGATGGCTTGACCGGCTGACTTCTTCAAATCGAGCGAGAGTGATTCCTTCGAGCGGTTCAGCCAGACGAAATAGCTCGAGAGCCCGGCCACCGAGCGGTCGTAGCCCCGCGCGAAATCCCCATCCACAGGTCGTTCGATCTTGATGACACGTGCGCCCAGGTCGGCAAGCTGTCTTGTCGCGAAGGGGGCGGCCACCGCCTGTTCGATCGACACGACCGTGATGCCAGCAAGCGGCGGCGTCATGTGTCAGTACGACCGCGGGAGACCCAGCACATGCTCGGCCATGTACGCCAGGATCATGTTGGTGGAAATCGGCGCCACCTGATAGAGCTTCGTCTCGCGGAACTTGCGCTCGATGTCGTAGTCTTCCGCGAACCCGAAGCCGCCGTGCGTCTGCACCGCGACATTTGCCGCCTCCCAGGAGGCATCGGCCGCCAGGAGTTTTGCCATGTTCGCCTCGGCGCCGCAGGCCTCGCCGCGATCGAACATTCCGGCGGCGCGAATGCGCATGAGATCCGCAGCCTCGACATTGACATGCGCGCGGGCAATTGGAAACTGTACACCCTGGTTCTGTCCGATCGGCCGGCCGAACACCACTCGTTCCTTCGCGTACTTCGATGCCCTGTCGATAAACCACCGCCCATCGCCCACACACTCGGCCGCAATGAGAATGCGCTCGGCGTTCAGTCCATCGAGCAAGTACCGGAATCCCTTGCCTTCCTCGCCGATGAGCGTGCTGACCGGCACTTCGAGGTCATCAAAAAACAGCTCGGTCGTCGCGTGATTCATCATCGTGCGAATGGGGCGGATCGTCAGGCCATGGCCCACGGCCTCGCGCATATCGACGAGCAGTACCGACAATCCATCGGTTCGCTTCTTCACGTCGGCAATCGGTGTCGTTCGTACGATCAGAAGGAGCAGATCGGAGTGCTCGGCGCGCGAGATCCAGATCTTCTGGCCGCGGATGACGTATGTGTCACGCTTGCGCGTGGCCATTGTCTTGAGCTGCGTGGTGTCTGAGCCGGTCGTCGGTTCGCTCACGCCAAAGGCTTGAAGGCGAAGCTCGCCGCTGGCGATCTTCGGCAGGTACTCGCGCTTCTGAGCCTCTGACCCGTGCCGCAACAGGGTGCCCATCGTGTACATCTGGGCATGGCATGCGCCGGCGTTGGCACCGCTGCGATTAATCTCCTCCATGATGATCGAGGCTTCGGTCACGCCAAGACCCGACCCGCCGTACGCTTCGGGAATCAGCGCGGCGAGGTAGCCCGCGTCTGTCAGGGCTTTCACGAAGGCGGCCGGATACGCGCGCGCGGCATCGAGTTCGCGCCAGTAGCTTCCCGGGTATGCCTTGCAAAGGTCCCGCACGCCGTCTCGCAGGTCCTGATGGTGGTCGATTGGAGCGAAGCGGGTCACGGCGCCGATCATACCCGGAGTACTATGGGCAGCTTCATGGCGACCGTGGCCGACGTGATCATCGGTGAATTGCAGGACGCAGGTGTCCGGACGCTGTTCGGCGTTCCTGGAGGCGCGGGCAATCTCGACTTGATCGACGCCGCGGGCAGGGCGGGGCTTCGGTTCGTCCTGACCGCCACGGAAACCTCCGCGGTCATTGCGGCCGTGGCACAGGCCGAGGTCACCGGCGCTCTCGGCGCGTGCCTGGCGACGCTGGGGCCAGGCGCGGCGTCAGCGATGAATGGAGTCGCGTGCGCGTTCCTCGAACGTGCGCCTGTCGTTGTGTTCACCGACAGCGGGACGTTCGAGCATCAGCGCCTGGACCAGGCCGCGCTCTTTGCCCCCATCACCAATGCGTCGATCAGGGTCACACCGGACACCGTGCGGACGGTGATGACGGAGGCTCGTCAACGGGCCCAATCACCCCGCCCCGGACCGGTACACATCGAGTGTGCGGATGCGGTGTGTGGTGAGCATGTTCCCCAGGAGGGGGGCGCGGGTTTTCCACAGGAGGGGGACGGGTCTGATTTCCAC
>JBKJJZ010000116.1:0-2923 GCA_046597705.1 Vicinamibacterales bacterium
ATGTGCGGGCCCTGCTGGTGGTGCAGACCGGTCTTGACTGGGCCTATATCGACCGCTGGGCCCAGCGATTGACGGTCACGCGCCTGTTGGCGGAGGTTCGGCAGTGAAAGTGACCGCCAATGACACGGAGGCCGCCCTTGCCCTCAGATTCGCGCTGTTGACGCCGGTTGAGCGCCTCCGTATGACCTGCGGCATGTTCGACGCGGCCAAGCGCCTCATCGTCGCAAGCGTTCTGAACGAGGAGCCGCAGATCTCAGAACCGGAGTTGCGGGTGCGGATCTTCGATCGGCTGTACCCGTCCGACTTTGACAATGAGACCAGAGTCCGGCTCAGGGCCGGTCTGCGCCGCCCTGTCACGAGTCGCCACTCATGAGCCTGCTCCCTGGCACGCGCCTCGGTAGCTACGAAGTTGTTGCCGCCCTTGGTGCGGGCGGCATGGGCGAGGTCTGCCGCGCCCGAGACTGGAGACTCGACGTGGAGGCGGATCAGCGAGACGTTGACCTGAGCTCCTGGAGTTCCGCGATGATCCGGCGGTCCTCGGAGGCCGGGTCTTTGCGATCGCGTCCACCGTCAGCTTCGTCCGCAGTTCGACGATCTTCTTCGCCATCTCCAGCGTCTTGCTGAGCGGCAACAGGTCTACCCCGTTATGCGCTGCAGTACGGCGTGCCGCTCCCGAACGTGCGCTTCGCGTCACCGGAAGCGCAGTATCGCGCCGGCGTGAATGTGCAGGAAGCCGTGACGGTGGCCTCGAAGTTCTCGTCCATGCAGAACCAGGAAGACGCCCCGCCGTGTTCGACCTGCGGTTCGATCATGGTGCGGTCGGGCGCCTGCTACAAGTGCGCAAACTGCGGAACGACGAGCGGCTGCGCGTAGAACGCAGGCAGCGCCTGCGACGTCCGGCTGGGTCCGGGGTAAGATCACGTCGGGACACACATGGACGCTGCGAATACTGCAAGTGAGGCTGCTGTTGTGCGAACTGTGCGCGAGATAGCGCCAGCGGCGATCGCGGTGTACCTGTTCGGATCCGCTGCGTCAGGGACCAACCGGCCGGATAGTGACGTGGACGTAGCCATCCTGCTGACGGAGTCACTGGATCCCGTGACGAGATTCGACATGCAGGAACGCCTGGCATCGGTCCTGGCTCGTCCCGTCGACCTGGTGGATCTCCGATCGGCCTCCACGGTCATGGCGATGCAGGTCATCACCACCGGGCGTGTGCTCCATGAGTCGGACCCTTCCGCCCGTGGACTGTTTGAGGATCGCGTGTTCGGCGCCTACGTGCGGTTGAACGAGGAACGCCGCGGCATTCTCGATCGGGTCGCGGCTGAAGGCACTGTGTATGGCCGATGACGTCCTCCTGAACAAGGCGGCCGCGATCGAGCGGGCCGTTCGCCGGGCACAGGAAGAGTATGCCGGCGACGACGCGAACCTGTTTGGCAATCAGACCAGGCAGGACGCCATCATGCTCAACCTCCAGCGTGCCTGCGAGAGCAGCATCGACGCCGCCATGCATGTGGTGCGGGTGAGTCGCCTCGGAATTCCTCAGGACACCCGAGAGGCCTTCGACATGCTGGCGACGGCGGGCATGCTGTCGGCGGGACTCGCGACCCGATTGAAGAAGATGGTCGGGTTTCGGAACGTCGCCGTACACGACTATCAGCGGCTGAATCTTGACGTCGTGCGGTCGATCCTGACGGAACACCTCTCCGACTTTCTTGAGTTCTCACGCTTTCTGCTGAAGTAGGACGTCTCGACCGGATGGTCTCGTGGTCACACGGCGGTCGGCCAGGGCCTGTCGGCCTGTTCGCGCACCATGGCCTCCATGATGAACTTCGGGCAGACGTATTGTTGGACGAACGAGAGCACGGATGCGGAGAGGCCGCGCAGCGCAGCCTCCGTCGGGGCATCGGTGCAGCGCCCGTCGGCGTCGAACGCGCCCTGCACACTGGCGATAGAGATGGCTCCTGGAACGACCAGCGCGCCTGTGTGGGAACAGACCCCGCGCAGTTGTTCGATCGACTTGACTGCGCCGATGCTTCCAGCTGCGACCCCAAGCAGCCCGACCGGCTTGCCCGCCATCGCCGAGGGAAAGCCGAGGCTCTCGACACACAGCTTGATCATGGCGCTCATGCCACCGTGATACTCCGGAGTCGCCAGCACAACGGCCGAGGCACCGGCCACGGCCGCTCGCAGGCGTTCCGCGTCCGGCGTCAGCGGACGGCCCGGAAAGTCGAGATGCAAGCCGGCAGCATCGAACGTGGTCAGCTGAAAATCGCTCTTCGAGAGTTCGTCATTCACGACGGCGAGCGCCTTCGCGGTAAAGCTGTTTGCACGGCTGGAGCCTGAGACGGTGACAATGGATTTCATCAGTTGGATCCTACAACGCAGACGCACCCGCGTATCCCACGGATCCGCGGTCACCGCATCGTCGCCCTCTCGCGTGACGGAGTAGCCGGCGGTGACGAGACTTGATGCGGCGTCGGCAATCGACGCCAGATCCGGCAGCTCGATCGTCCATTCCAGCGTCTGATAGGGGCGGTTATGTCAGGAACAGCCCCTTAATACGGCCTATCGACTGTCCCCTTCACGACTCCTTGCGCGGACGCATGTTCGCCGCCAGCACGCGCTTGCGCATGCGCAGGTTGTGCGGCGTCACTTCCACCAGCTCATCGTCGTTGATGAACTCGATCGCCTGCTCGAGGCTGTGCACCTTTGGCGGAATCAGCCGAATCGCTTCATCTGCGCCGGATGCGCGCATGTTCGACATCTTCTTCTCGCGGACAATGTTGATGTCGAGGTCGTTGATGCGGGAATTTTCGCCGACGATCATGCCCTCGTAGACCACCGTGCCTGGGGAGACGAACATCTCGCCGCGGTCCTGCATGTTGGCGATGGCATAGGCCGTGACAATGCCGGCGCGATC
>JBKJJZ010000222.1:0-5555 GCA_046597705.1 Vicinamibacterales bacterium
TCGGCTGTCCGGCTGTGAGGACAGCCGAGTCACCTCGATCCGACGATGTGATCGATCCCGCAGCAGATTGCGTTGAACGAGTGTTTTAGAAACGAAGTTCATGCCAAGGTTGACCTGACGAATCACGGCACTCCGTTCAGGGCGTGCGACAGGTCAACCTGGGCATGAACTTCGGTTTCTAAGACACTCGTTCAACGCAATCTGCTCCTGGATCGATCAGATCGTCGATCGAGGTGACTCAGCTGTCCTCACAGCCGGACAGCCGATCAGTCGAATGAGGAAATAACCGCAATAAACGATATACCGATCCGCTTGCGTGTACGGCACGTTCCTTGAAAGGACAAGGGTCGAGGAGAACAAGTGCCATGCGTAATTTGCCTGGATGGGTAGTTGGAGCGTTGGGTGTTGGTGTCGTCGCCGGAGCGTTTTTTCTTGGGGGCCGATTGGCGGCGAGTGATTTCACGCCAACCGCGGCTGCCACGGTCGCATCGAATCCGGCTTCGGGCCTCCCGGGTGTTCAAGTCGAGTGCGAGCCCGGTCAGCGGGCGGTGGTCCGTCAGTCAGCCATGGCCAACGCCATGGTGAACCCCGGACCCGCAACGGTGGCGTGCGTCAGCGCGCAGCCGGTGCAGGCTGGCTACGTGGCGGCGTCGTATCCCGCGGCGCAGTACGTCACGCAGCGGTATGCGACACAGCCGTACGCCGCGCCGGCGCCGCGAATGGTACGGACGTCGTCGGTGAGCAACGTGTCGCGCGCGCCGGTGTCGCGTAATCGCTCCACGAAGAAGAGCGTCGCAATCATCGCGGGTTCGACGGCGGCGGGCGCCATCATTGGCGGCGTGGCCAAGGGCAAGAAGGGCGCGCTGATTGGCGGCCTGATCGGCGGTGGCGCGGCCACCATCTGGGACCAGGCGACCCGGCGTAAAGACAACCGGTAGCCGCGGTCGAGTTTCGCCCCCCGCACTGCTCGCGAGAAGCGCCCGGCCGCATTGGCCGGCCCCGCCTCGCGGGCGTGCGGTGCATCGTGCCCGTGTCAACCGACGTAGGTCTGATACCACGCGACGAGCGGCGTGTCTGTCGCCGGAAAGTTTTCCTGATGCGTCACCGGCTGAGCCGGCTGATCGAGTTTCGCGAATCCCCACGCACGGCAGACAAGTCCAGCCCGACGGGCCGCAATGAGATCGGAGCGATTAGCCGCGCCGGCGCCGAAGAACGGCGCGTCCCGGAAAATGTTCGGATCCTCGTCCTTCTGGCGCTCGACGAACATGACCTGCCGAAACCGTATGGGAACCGAGGTGCCGCCATCGATCGCGCAGCCAAGTGCGCCCAGATCGTCCGGCTCAACGCGCACGGAGTGTGTGGTCCACTGGTCCACCTCGCGCGGAAACAGTTTGCGCTGGGTCTCTTTTGGTTTCTTCCACTTGATCTGGCGCTTCGTCCGATCCATCACGCCGGTTACCAGTTGCCTGCCGGCGCCGTTCACGTTCCGATAAATGAGTTCGATGTCATCTCCGTCCAGATTCAGGCTCGGCGTCATCCCTTCCGCAAGGACCTGCAGTCTTCCCCACTTGACCCGGCCGTTCTGGACCCGGCCGATCGTGCTCCCCAGCAGCACGCCATGCTTCTGTTGGCCTGTGCGCGGACCGAAGCGATACACCGCCACCGCCCACCCATCGTCATTGATCCGGATCGTGGGTTCGGCCAGTTCGATATCGCTGGTGGCCAGCGGGCTCTTGCGTCGCCATTCAACGGTGGCCGCGCCTTCGATAGCGCGCCCAGCCCAGAAATTCAGTTCACCTGTTGTCGATCGATACGCCACCACGACGTCACCGTTCGTATTGGCACCGATCGCCGGCGTGGTGCCGATCGCCCATCGATAGGCCGCGCGACTGCCGCCGTTCCCCGAAAGCACGCAAAGCACCTTGCCGCGCAGGTCCTCCATGTCCGGCCAGGAGCCGCGCTGCTCGAAGTCTGCGCGAGTGAACAGGCGCGGGCCGAACGCCGACACCAGCCGGTCATTGAGTACTTCGAGGTCGGCCTCGGTGTTGTCAGTGAGATCGTCTTTGGCGTCCAGAACAATCGTGATGGGTTCGTGTTCGGGGTTCGCCATCGACCAGGCGTTGACCAGGGCCAGCCAGGAGCCCAGCTTGTCATCGGGCGGATTGGGCGGTGTGTGGTCAACTTCGGCGCCGGGTTTCAAGTGGCCGACCCGGTAATCGTCGAACGTCTTGAAGTCGTTGTCGTGGAAGTCGAACTCGACGCAACGAACGTTGGCTCGCAGCTGATCGAGCAGGGAACCGCGCGCGCCTCCGGAGTAGCTGTTGTGCGAGGCGCGGGCGCGATTCGCATCGTAGGTGGCCATGGTCGTCTCCTTGCCGTGAGCGCCGATTATGCCCGACAACACACCCGTGCGGCGAGACCGCGAATGGCACTGAATGGCCATCGCCGTCACTTTCCTTTTGGGTGTAAGCTCCCCGCACTCGTTACAGATCCAGGAGGACGGCATGGCAAAGAAAGCAACGAAGGCAACGAAGGCAAAGACGAAGAAGCAAGGGTCGGCCGACGCGCCGCTCCGGCGGTCGTGTGGTGCCATGGCAGCGCACATGATGTTGCTTGAAATGCATCCGTCATTTCGGGCCGCTCAAATGCGCCTCGAAGGCGTCACGGCAAAAAAACGCGACATGAGCCAGGCCCGCATGGAGGTCGTGACGATCCGGACGGTGGTCAACGTGGTGTACGCGACCGATGAGCAGAACATCCCGCGAGCCCAGATCCTGAGTCAGATCACCGCGCTCAACAAAGACTTCCGCGCAACCAACGCCGACGCGGCTCAGACGCCGCCCGCGTTTCAGGGGCTTGTCACCGACGCGTGTGTTGAATTCAAACTCGTGAAGATCACGCGCACGCAGACCGACGTGACTGGGTTCAGCTTCGATGACAAGGTAAAGAAGGTGAGCACTGGGGGTGTTGCGCCGTATCAGCCGACGACGCACATGAATCTCTGGGTGTGCGCACTCACCGGCGGGTTGCTGGGATACGCGCAGTTTCCAGGCGGGCCAGCTGGCACCGACGGGGTGGTCATCAACTACAAGGCGCTCGGTACGTCAGGCACCGCCCAGGCGCCCTTCAACAAAGGCCGCACCGCCACGCACGAGGTGGGCCACTACCTGAATCTGCGACACATCTGGGGCGACACGCCCGACTGCAGCGGATCGGACAACGTCGCCGACACACCCAATTGCGCCGGACCGAACTTCGGAGCACCCGCCTCGCCGGTGGTGACATGCAACAACGGCCCCAATGGCGACATGTTCATGAACTACATGGACTACACCGACGACGAGGCCATGTTCATGTTTACGGCACAGCAGGTCCTTCGCATGAGGGCCACGCTCGACACCGTGCGTTCGGGGATTCTCGGCTAACGGCAACGCACCTCATGTACGACGTGCGCTGGGTGCATGTGTTCGAGGAAGACACCCCGGAGGGCGATGTGTATCGCGCGGACGACAGCGACATTCCGCTGTCGCGGCGCCCGCGCGATGGATTTGAGCTTCATCGGGACGGATCGGCGAAGGTCTTCAGTGGGGGAGCGGACGACCGTGGCGTGGCGCGCGGCGCTCGTTGGACCGAATCGCCGGACGGCGTCGTGATCGTGGCCGACGGAAGCGGAGAGCGCCTTCGCATCGTGAAGCGCAACGCAGCGCAACTGACCGTGAGCCGGCACTGATGGCCAAACAGAACGCTCCAGCGATTACCGCGTTCGAGATCAGCGAGCGTGTGGCCCGGCAGGCGGCCGTGCGTCCCTACCGGCGGAAGCCGGGCGAACCGCAGGTCCGGCCCCTGCGCGTGTTCACGCTCGATCCATCGGTGTCCGACCGCGTGGGCGGCTTTGCCACGGTCAACGTGCCGTACGAGAAGCTGGCGGCTGGTCCCATAGGAGCGCTCTTCGACGTGAGGTGCGATCGTGTTCCGCCGCCGCTCACGGCCGAAGCCCTCGATCTGGATGATCCGCTCCTGCTGTTGTCGAACGGGCTGACCCCAACGCCGTCGAACGGCCGAGTCCATCTGCAGATGACCTATGCGGTCTGCAGCTTGACCTATGCCGCGTTCAAGCGCGCACTTGGCCGCGACATCAGTTGGGCCACCGCCGCGCCCGAGAGCGGTCCGCATCGGCTTGTTGTCCGGCCGTTCGGGTTTCGCGGCCGCAACGCGGGGTACAGCCGCGAGGGCGGCGACTTGTCGTTCGGCTATTTCAGGGCTGGCGCCAACCCGGCGGGCTTCACCGTGCAGCAGGGGCTGATCTGCACGTCGCTCAGCCACGACATCATCGCCCACGAGACAACGCACGCGCTGTTGGACGGATTGCGCGAGTCTTTTCTGGTGCCGACGAATGTGGACGTGGCGGCGTTTCACGAAGGCTTCGCAGACCTCGTCGCGCTGTTCCTGCACTTCAGTTATGCCGAAGTGGTGGAGCAGGCCATTCGCGAAGCGCATGTGCATTCGACCCGCCTCTCGCTCCTCACCGATCTGGCGCGCGAGTTTGGGTATACACGCAGCAAACGTGGCAGCGAATCGGCGCTTCGATCGGGCATCGACGTGGATGGCATTGCCGCCTTCGACTCGGACATCCTGCCGGGCACTGCGGGCGGTCCTGTCTGTTACGACCCGGAGCTGGAGCCGCATCTGCTCGGGTCGGTGCTGGTGTCAGCGGTGTTCGAAGCCTTCATGACGGTGGTGCGCCGAAAGACCGACCGGTACTTCCGCATCGCGGGTCTGGAGCCGCGGGCCTTCGGGCAGATGGCGCTCAGCGAGCCGCTGGTCAAGGCGTTGGCCAGTGAGGCGAGTGACGTGGCTGGGCAGTTTCTTTCAATCTGCATCCGCGCCATCGACTATTGCCCGCCGGCCGACATGGAACTGGGTGAGTACCTGCGCGCGTTGATCACCGCCGACGGTGACCTGGAGCAGAGCGACAAGTGGGGATTCCGCGAAGCGTTAATGCGGTCGTTCCGGCGCCGCCAGATTTTCCCCGACCATGTGCAGTTCATGACCGAGGACGCGGTGCGTTGGAGGTCGCCCGATGAGCCGGTCAAGATTCCTGGCCTCGCGTTCCGGAACCTGCGCTTCGAGGGCGACCCCGGCCAGCCGGCAAACGCGAAGGAGCTCATACGACAGGCCAACGTGTTGGGAACGTTCGTGACGGACCGGGCCCACGCGAAGGTGTTCCAGCTCGTGGCGCCGGACGCAAAGCTGCCCAGTGGAGTGGTTCAGGCCTCCCCGCCGAGAGTGCAGTCGATCAGGGTGACCAGGCGCGCGACGCCGGACGGCCGGGTGGTGTTTGATCTGGTCGGCGAAGTGACACAGTCGTGCACGGTCCGGCGCAATGGCGAGTTGTTCGACATGAACGGCGGCACCACGGTGGTCATCAGTCCCGAGGGACAGGTGCGCTACGCCATCTACAAGCGCTTCGGCAGTGAGGCGCTTGTAGATGGCGTAGCGCACCTGTCCCTCGGGACTGATGACCACCGTGGTGCCGCCGTTCATGTCGAACAACT
>JBKJJZ010000232.1:0-11964 GCA_046597705.1 Vicinamibacterales bacterium
GCGGAGACCGGCGCGCTGATCTCAGCCCATCTGGTGGGGCAGACGAGCCGCTTCCACTGGTCGGCGGACGGGCGATCGATTCTGTACGGCCGCGGCCAGCACCACATCATCGAACGAACAGTCGCGACGGGCAGCGAAACGGTGCTCTTTGACGCGGCGGCGCACGGCCTGGAGCGGATCTTCTCATTCGCGCTTTCGCCCGACGGGCGCGCGCTCGCGATGGGAGGGACGATGAAGGATTCGCGCCGCGCGATTTTCGTGTTCACACCTCCCGGAGGGCTCAGGGAGATTCACAGCGGATCTGGACGCCCCTTCATGGTGCAGGCCTGGACGCCCGACGCGCAGCAGATTCTGTTCACGATCGCTGGACCGCAACCTCACCCACTGATGCGGATTGCTGCCGCCGGCGGAACGCCGGTCGACATGGGCCTGCCGATTTACGGGTGGACGCAGGTGAACTGGTTGTCGCTGAGCCCGGACGGCACGCGGATCGCCTATACGATCGGCGAACCGGGCGTCGAAGTCTGGATGATGGACAACTTCCTTCCGCGCTGAAACGGCCATTCGTGAGGCGGGCGACGGGGTTTCCGCTGACGGCGACTCTGGCCACCGTCATGGTGGTCATCGCTTTGGACGCACGGAACCAGCCTGTCGGGGACCGAGCACTGACGGACCGATCCACAGTTCGGAAACCTGAACACGCTCCGGGTAGACGATCCGTCGGCCGTCCGGACTGAAGCTAATCGAATTGATCGGACTGTTGATTTCGAAGCCCGTGTCGCGAGCCTCGCCACCACCGGCAGCGGCAATCCGCCAGAGCGGTTTCGCCCCGGTTGGGCCCTTCGAATACAGCACGTCCTGGCTGTCTGGTGTCCACCCAACCGTGCGCAATATTTCCTTCTGCGTATTCGCAAGAACCCGTGGAGGGCCGCCAATCGGCTGCACCAGCAGCTCGTTGACGCAGCTCCCCCGGTCGCAGTCGCGAGCTCGGCGGAAGGCAATCGACTGCCCGTCCGGCGACAGGGCAAACACCTCAACGGACGACCGTGGCTTTTGAGCGACGATTACCCGCTCCTTCCCACCTGCGAGCGTGCGGGCGACGATGCCCAGCGACTGATCCCGATAGAAGAACTCCTTGCCGTCGGGCGAGTATTGAAAATACTGGGAGAGACTCTGCCCATCCACCATCACCCTGTCTGTCTTAGCGGTGTAGATGTTGACGCGAAAGTAACCAAGGCTCCCCGAGGGCTGCTGATCGGTATCGGTCGCCCAAAGCGTGACTGTCGAGCTGTCGGGTGACCATTGCGGAGCCCACCCCCTCAGTGTCAGCCGGACAGGGATCTCTTTTGCCTGACCCGTTGACGTCTCATAAAGGGTCAGCGTTCGCCCCTCTTCGGAGCCTGCCACGAAGTTCTCGGGTACCGCTAAGTACGCGATGAACCGGCCGTCGGGTGACCACGAAGGCGACTGTTTGTCGCCAAGAGCCTGTGACAAGACTCGTGTCGGAGCTCCTGTGACGAACGACCCGGGGGCAAGTTCAATCGACGCGTTGTAGACGTCGTTGTGCACAATCGCCACCAGTTGGTACAGTGAACCGTCATCGGTCACACCGACTGGGGTGCTCCAGGAGACAGGCACGTCCGGCAGGACCTCGGCCGACAGGGCACCGAGATCTTCCGCAACCAGAACCGCATCGCCAGCGGCCAAGCCGTCAACGACTGGCATGAGAAATCCATCAGACGAGTTCTTCTTCGACGACGAGTCTCGAACGAAGAAGATGTGTGTGCCGTCGGGCGTCCAGGAAGGGTGGCGCTCGTTGGCCTGGCCTTCCAGTATCACGCGTGGCTCGGCGGCGTTGGGTGCGGTCTCGATGATGACCAGGTCGCTCCGCAACGGTGTGGCGGAACCCTTTGGGCGGCGCATGATCACGAAACGTGCGTCTGGCGAGAGCTGGACCGTACGTTGAGCCACATCTGTGTAAACCACTCGTGGGGTGCCTCCACCAGTCTTCACGAGTGCCAGGTCAAACGTTCCGTCCTTTTGAAGTAGCCAACAGAGGATCTGTTCACCGTCTCGAGACCAATCGACGGGGATGGGTTCGTACGCCGTCTTTCGCGGAATCAGCGTCTGGGGCCAGGTGCCATCGGCGTTACGCATGAGGAGCTCGTGTGCTCCATCCGCATGTGTCCAGGTAAACGCCACACGGTCACCCGTGGGCGACATCACGGGTGCCCGACCGAATCCTCCGGATTGGCCGGCACCAGTGACCGGCCAGTACTTGCCGGTACGGACATTCCAGACAGCCACGTCGTCGGTGGGAGTGACGTAGGGAAAGAACTGCCCGTCCCTCGATGGCGGTCCCATCGTGTACTCCGCCATCATCTTTCTGGGCGGAATGGTGACCTTGTGGACCCGGCCGGCATCCTGAGGGAACACGCCCGCGAGTGACGAATCGCCTCCTGGTGGCCGCGTCGCCCAACCACCGATGTTGAAGATCCAGCCAACTGCCACAACGGTTGCGGCGGCCAGGCTCACTGCGGCCACGGCCGCGATGCGTCGAGGTGCCCATGCCGTTGCGGTCGATGGAGGCGCGGCGATCGGAGCGCTTCGCACGCGCTCGAGTGCGGCCTCGAACTCATGTGCGCTGGCGTATCGAGCGGACAAAGTTGTTGCAAGCCCTCGCTCAATCACCGCGGCCAGTTCGGTCGGTACGTCCGACCGAATGTCACCCATGTGAACTGGGCGCCGGGCTCCGTGTCCCGTTCGGACTTCATCGAGCGTGCGGCCGGGGACGGGGTATGTCCCAGTGGAGAGATAGAACAACAGGACGGCCAGCGCATAGACGTCGCTGGCCACGCTGGGCAGGCCGCCATCGAACAGCTCAGGCGCCAGATACAAAGGCGTGCCGGATAAATCGCCCTCTCGAGCCGGCGCACGCTCCACGTCGTGACCGGTGCCGAAGTCCATCAGGACGATGCGGCCGCCGGTCTCGCGCATGACGTTCTGCGCCTTCACATCTCGATGCAGGAGTCCCGCGTCGTGCACAGCGGCAAGCGCGCGGCAGAGGTCAATGCCAATCGCGATCACGTCCTCAGCCGGCAGAGGATCGCGGCCGGCGATGAGAGACTCCAGCGTGCGGCCGTCGATGAACTCGGTCCAGATGCCCACCTGGCCATTGATGCTCTCGGCCCCATGGACCGTCAGCACATTCGGATGCCGCACCTGGGCGAGCATCCTCGCCTCTTCGATAGCGCGCGTGGGTGCCGCAGTCAGTTCGGGGGATGTGGTGTGAAGCAGTTTCAGTGCAACTTGACGCTGCAGGCGGGGATCCCAGGCGCGGTAGACGCGACCGAACTGCCCTTCGCCGATGGGGCCGAGGACGGTCAGGGGTCCCCATTGCGTGGTCGCCGTTGTGACATCTCCGAGCGGCGCGCCCGCCCACTCGCGATGGAGGTCGGCCAGAGATGCGATGGCCTTGAGTTGGTTCAATACGCCGAGGTTGGATCCATCGGCCAGACTCGCGTTCGCGGCCTTCCAGTCGATCCCGCTGCCATCGGCGATTCGAGCGGCGATCGCGAGAGCTTCCTCATCCGGGTTCATGGTTCATTTCCTCAGCCAGACGAACCAATGCACGCGTCACCGCCATCCGAGCCGCGTCGGCGGAGGGCTTCTCCAGACTTGCTGCGAGTTCCTGATACGAGTTGCCCAATTCGACGCGGCCAATGATTGCCTCTCGCTCGTCTGGCGCGAGCCGGGCCAGCGCCGCTTCATACCGCTCGAAGGTCTCGAGCCCGATGGCGTCTTCGAGCGGCGACGAGGCATGTTGGTGCTCCGCTTCGTCGAAGGTCGCAGTGGCCGGTCGCGCCTGCCTGCGCCGGAGTTCGTCCCTGATTCGGTTCATGAGTGCCTGTCGCAGGTACGCCTGAAAAGCCCCTTCCCGCCGGGGTTCGAAGGTTCCTATCTTCCTAAACGCATTGAGGAGGGTGTCCTGAACAAGATCATGGGTATCGGCCGCGGTTCGAGCCCACCTGGGCAGCCGTCCACTCGCCCAGCGTTGCAGGGGTTTCAGGTACCGGGCGAACAGCACCTCTATCGCTGCGTCGTCACCGGTGTGAGCCCGCTCAAGGAGTTGGAAAGTCGAGTCGGCAGAGACCGGCTGAGGGAGGTCGCCATCGGGCGGATCGCCGCGTGGGTCCGGCATGGTCTGGGTGGCGGCATTCTAGTGCCCAAGCCCGCGCCCCGCCACCATATTCCTCGGCTGCCCCGAGCGGTGCGGCGCCGGCAGCTTGAAACTGCCGGGGCCGGTGCTATCCCTACTTTGAGACGAGGATCGAAAACGACATGTAGAAGTCGCCCTGGTTGACCCAAACCGTTTGGCCTTTGGAAAAGGTGTAATACGACAGGTTGGCCACGTTGCGGATAACGGTGGTGCCGTCAGGCAACGTGGCGCTTCCGCTCGGCCGGATGATCCACTGCGAACACGGGCTCGTCCCGCTCGTCGGGAAGATGCACGTGACGTTGACGTGGTTGGTCTGCGGGTAATTGATGGCGCGGTCATTCATTTGCAGGTAATACCGTCGGCCGGCCGCGTCGAACTGCATCGTCATCGGACACGGCATCGTCTGGCCCGCCGGCAGTGTCAAGTAACTGCTGAGGTAGTTCTGGTGATTGCATGACGAGTACGCGAAGACCAGGTAGGTTCCGGAGGCAGGGGCGACGGGGTTTCCGCCATTGGGGCCGGACCCGGGAACCGGATTCGTAAACCCCAGCATGACTTTCCGCGTGGCGTTACTGGGGTTGAGAGAATCCAGGTACCACACGCCGCTGCTGCTGATGATCGACTTCAGAGTGATCGAGTTGTTGTACGCGCCGAGCTGGTCACTCTGGATCTCGAGCGCCGGTGCGATGCCTGAGTCGTAGTCGCTGATGATGGCCGTGACGGGGGTGTCCCCCGCCGGCTTCTTTTGAGCGACGACCAGACCGGTTCCTGTCACGATCAATAGAACGGCGATGCCGAGTGTCTTCCTCACAGAATGCTCCTTTCGAGTGTGCATGGGAGAAATCTCCTTGTTCCCCCTATAACGCACCAGCCTGCTGTTTCGAACAGGAACGAGATGGGCCGTGCCACGTGGCTCTCCGCGGCGCCGGAGGCTCCTGTTCGGTCCGTCTCCGGCCTGCGTTATAGGGTCACAAGGGAGAACTACTCATGCGAATCTTGATCTGGACAGGGGTTACGATCGTGGCGTTCGTCGGGCTGTCGGCCTCGGCCGTGGCCCAGAAATCTCAGAGACCCGGAGGCAGCACAACCACGCAGGTGGTCAGCATCATCAGCGACTACGACTCGGGCGTCGCCCCGGCGTTGCAGATTCAGAGCGACCAACTGGGATCGTACGTCCCCTCGGCGACACTCAAGTCGGAGTTCATCAACAGCGGCGGCACGTGGGCCATCGACTCGTACTACGTCACAGGAGCCACCCGCACCATCGCGCTGAACTTCACCCAGCCGATTCCAGGAACGGGTCCCAACGGCGGCGCACCTGTGTCACCGCCTTCCGGCACCTACAAGGCGCGGCTCGGCTCAGAGTGCTTCCGTGACGGCAACAGCTTCCTGACGCTGCTGCCGGGCCAGACGATGGTGTGCCGGATGAATGCGCACTTCGACTACGGCGGTAAGACGTACGACATGCACATGGCGCGGACGAACGTGAACTTTCCTGAAACGGACTCCGCGAACGTCACCTGCATCTTCCCGACAAGTGGGACGAATCCATGTTCGCAATGGCGCCTGTGGCCGACCGGCGTCTACATGGCGCCGGATGGAACGACGCGACAGGCGAACGTCGCCAACCTGTCATACGAGACTTCGGTCAAGGGCAAGCTCGTTTACGTGAAGCAGGGCAACTTCTACATTTCGTTCTCGATCATCATCACTAAACTCTGACGCCATCGGTCAGAATTGTCCGCTCGGCGCCGCGCGACGCCCGGCTGTCGCGGCTATTCCACCCAGCGCCGGGCCGCAATCTGCGCCCGGCGCCGCCGCCGAGTCAGCTCGGCATACATGTCTTTCTGCATGAGCCGAATCCGCGGCGGCGCGGGAAGCTTGAACCTCGAACCCTGAACCTTGAACCCCTCGTCGATCAGTACCAGTTGTCTCGCGGCCGTCCCGTGAAAGCGCTGTATGTGTTCCATGGCGACCAGTGTGCGGCGAGGGTAGGACAGGGCAGGACACAGGTCGGAGTTCCGGAGTCCAGTTCGTCCGCCGTAGCGCAAAGGGCGAAGGTCGGAATAGAATCGCGCCCATGCCGGAGCCATTGCGCCATCGCGACGTGTCCAGACTCGAAGGGTTCAGCGACGCCGTCTTCGGATTTGCCCTGACCTTGCTGGTGGTCAACCTGGAGACTCCGAAGAACATCGCGGAGCTTCGCAATCTGGTGGGCAGCTTCCTGCCGTTCGGCCTGACGTTCGCGATGGTCTCGTGGATCTGGTATCAGCACAACCTGTTCTTCCGCAGGTATGGCCTCCAGGACGCGTGGACGGCGTTTCTCAATTGCATCCTCCTCTTCGTCGTCTTGTTCTATGTGTTTCCGCTGAAGTTCCTGGCGCTGGCAGTGGTTGGCCCGTTGACGATGGACCCGGGCCTCGTGCCAGGGCGTGAAGTATTGCGCGGACCGATGGTGATGACGCTCTACAGCACAGGGGGCGTCGTTATTTTCGGAACCTTCGTGCTGCTCCATGTCCATGCGTGGCGCCGCCGGCATGAACTTGAGCTGACGCCTGTGGAGGAAGTCGCTCTGTTGTACGGCAAGCGGGCGCACATGTTGAGCGCCGGCCTTTCGGTCGCGTCACTGATTCTGGTGTGGGCGCTGCCGAACCAGCCGGCCTGGGGCGGCCTGATCTACTGTCTGATGGGGCCGCTGCACGCATGGAACGGCTACGCGGGCGGCGCCGCGCAGGCGCGCATCAAGGACCGTCAGCTCGCCGTGAATCTGCGCGAGGACAAGCCGCGTGCGTAATGCCGAGGTCATCCGCCAGTGGCAAATCCTTCGTCAGGTGGAATCGGCACGCGCGGGCGTCACGATTCACGAACTGGCTGATCAGGCGGGTGTCACCACAAGAACGATTCGGCGTGACCTGCAGGCCCTGCAGGAAGCGGGTTTCGCGATCTATGACGAGGGCGAGGAACACGACACCAAGCGCTGGAAGCTCGACGCCGCGCCCTTCCGCTCGGTGGAAGCCGGACTTGGTGTGCAGGATGTGGCGGCCCTCTACCTGAGCCGTTCGATCGTCGAAGCGCTGTCGGCGTGGCCCCTCGCAGACGAGCTTCGCACGGCGCTGGGCAAACTCGAGAGTGCACTCAATCCGCGCATGCGCGAGTTCCTTGCCTCTCTGCCGCAGGTCGTTTCCACGAAGGCCGTGCCCGGCATCGGTGGCGATCGACGCGAACTGGTGGATGTGACTCGGCGGCTCTTCGAAGCGGTGCGCGATCGCCGCCTCATCGACATGCGTTACTACTCCGCGGCCAGCCGCCGCGCGAAGGCCTACAGCGTGCAGCCCTACCGGCTGGCGTTGGCCCAGGGTGGCGTCTACCTCGTCGCATGGGTCCCGCAGTACGACGAGTTTCGAACCTTTGCCGTGGAGCGGATCGAAAAACTGTCGGTGCAGGAAACCACGTTCCGGAAGACGCGCGACCTCCCGGCCGATGTGTTCGGCTCGTCACTGGGTGTCTTCTCCGCGGAACCCGAACGGGTCGTCATCGAATTTGCCGCACAGGCCGCTCCGTATGTCCACGGCAAGACCTGGCACGAGTCGCAGGCGACGACGGTGCTGGCCGACGGGCGTGTGCGCATGACACTCGACGTATCAATCGACTGGGCGCTGACGAGCTGGCTGCTGGGCTTTGGGGCGGACGTCAAGGTCATCTCGCCACCGAAGCTCGCGGCAGCCCTTCGCGACGCGCTCACCTCGGCCGCGGCTCAATACGGCGCCCCTGAAGGGACGCCCTACGTATCGCCCTAAAGCCACGCCCTACGTACTACAGGCGTCTCACTCGGCAAAGCCAAGTCGTGTCAGGAGTGCGCGTATCGCTCTGTCGAGCTGGGTGTCGCGGCCAGTAGCAGCCTCCCCCAATGGCCGTGAGACTTCGACATCGACGCCACGAGGGTGCATTTCCATGTCAGAGCCGTCCGAGGCGCGCACGCGCATTCGAGGCAGGCGCAGCGTGGAACCGTCAACGAGCCGCTGGTTCCATGTGTAGATAATCCAGCCCGCCGTCGGCTCACCGACGATTGGACCGAGTTTCAACGCGCGGTAGCCTTCCGTGAAATCCTCGGCGTCCGAAAGAGAGTGCTGGTTGATGACGAGCACCGTGGCGGACTCCAGCGCCCGCTGGCCCAGCACTGACCGGGCGGGTGACTCGGGCAACCCGCGCAATGACATTTTCAAGTAGGGCTGCCGCGCGAAAACATCGAGCGCGTACGCGTTCACGAAGCCGCCGGTGTTGTTCCGCAGATCGATCACCACGCCGTCCCGCTCGTGGTTTTCCACGTCCAGATCAATGTGCAACTGATCAAGCGCCGCGGCGCTCATGTTGACCATGTGCACGTAGCCCAGGCGGCCGCCGCTTGCCTTGAGGACATACTCGCGGTTCCGTTCCACCCACTGGCGATACAACAGGGACTTTTCCGTGCCCTGATCAATCGGCTTCAGCGCCACTTCTCGCACGGGACCGTCAGCGGTCGGAGACACGGTGAGCACGACGCGGCGATCGATCGTGTACGCCAGGGCGGCGTCCAGGTCGAACCCGGGGCCGACGGGAAGGCCGGCGACGGAGCGGAGGTAGTCACCGGCTTTTATCTGGCCGGAGACGTCGGCTGGACCGAGCATCACGACCTCCGTCACGCGAAGTTGCCCGCGCGTCTCGAACGCCGGGCCATCGAACCGCAGCCCCAACTGCCCCACCACGGGTCCCCCGCCACCGGGGCCCGTCAGGCCGAGGTGAGAAGCGTTGAGATCGCCAATCATCAGGCTCATGATTCGACGCATCTCGTCGGGCGTGGCTGACGCGGCGACGAGTGGGCCGTACCGTTCGCGCGACGCTTCCCAATTCACGCCGTTGAACCTGGGATCGAAAAAATTGTCTCGCAAGAGCGTCCACGCTTCACGAAACACTTCCATCTTGTCAGCGGCAAAATCAGCCGTGAACTCCGCGGTCACTGCGAGTGGCCGCGAATCGCGCCGCTCGACGTTCGCAATCTGAATGCGGCCGCCCTCCAGGTAATACACCTCGCGGCCGTCGGGACTGAACTGCGCGTCAGCCTTCGCGCCCGCGGTGGTCGTCAACTGGCGCGCCACCGGACGTTCGCCCAACTCGTCGAGCGGATAGGTATAGAGATTCGTCTGACCGGCAGCCGCGGCCGCAATCAACGCCAGCTTCCCATCGGCACTGATCGTCGCGGTCTGCACATCCAGGCCGAGAGGCAGAAGCGAGAGCCGATTACGAATTCCTTCGAAGACGGGGACGATGGGAACTGACGGAACTGGCGGAACTGGCTGGGCTGGGCGCGCCGGTGTCGAAAACAAATCGCGGAACAGGTCCTCGCGGAACCTGGGCGTGCGCAGCGTGAGGTCGACACGCGCAAGTTGACCCTGCTCCGTTCGCTGGCGTGTATCGAAGAAGATCGTCCGCCCATCAGGTGACCAGGCGATCGTGTTCGCGAATACGTTGGCCAGAAAGCTGACTGGCCGAAGTGTTCCGGGTGCTTCAGCCACCGGAACCAGATTGACGTTGGTAAACGACTTCGAGCCGACCGCAAACACGGCAAGCCACTTGCCGTCGGGCGCCCACACGGGACTGGGGCTGTCGATGGCATCCGCAAACGCCCCGCTGGCCAGCACACGTTCGACGTTTGCGGCTAACGTGAGCATGCGCAGTTCGCGGCGGTCGCGCAGGAACGCCAGCTGAGAACCATCCGGCGAAAAGACCGGAGAGATATCGGCGCCGGTGCTTGTCGTCAGCGGCGTCTCGCGATTGGCCGCAAAGTCATAGACGTAAAGTCGCTGCGCCCCCTCACGAGAAGCCACGTAGGCCACGCGGCGACTGTCTGGCGCCCAGGCCGGTTGCGAGACAATGCCGGGGACGGTCGTGACCCGGGTCGCATCACCGGAATCCTTTGCGGACGCGGCAAACAAAATGCCCCGTGCCACAAACGCAACCTTGCGGCCATCGGGCGAGAGCACAAGATCGGAGAATCCGTTCGTCAACCGCGGGCGCTCGGCGACCGGCGCCGGCCGCGCGCCCCTGAGCCGAATGGACACCTGCCGCGCTGCCCGCGTGGCCGGGTCAAATGTCCAGACGCCAAACTGCCTCTCAAATGCCAGCAGGCGGCCCTTGGATGAGAGCGATGGGAACAGCACCCTGCCGTCGGTAAACGACGTCACCTTTCTTCCGGGGTTGAGCGGAGCGGTTCCCAATCCGGCAGGCGCCGGTCGCAACCAGATATTTTCGGCACCTCCCCGATCGGACACGTAGTAGAGGCCCTCCGCGCTCCACATGGGCCACACTTGCCGCGAGTCGCGTGCGGTGAGTTGCTGATAGGCCGGAGTGCCGTCGAGCCCGGACAGCCACCACAATTCCGATTGATCGATGTGACTGCTCCCCTTGCGCCACCACTGAGCCGCCGCAATACCGTGCGCGGCAGCCACAAGCGACCGTCCATCGGGCGATGGCGCCACGTGGAATTCATTGACGTAGCGTTCGGTGCTGACGGGCATGGGCGTGCCGCCGTCGGCCGAAACCCGATAGACATCGTTCATGCTGCCGATGTCACGACTCGATGATGAGAAATAGAGCGAGCGGCCATCGGGCGACCAACTCTCAAGCGTCTCCGTGCCGTCATCAGACGTCAGCCGGCGCACCGCGCCCGTGTCGAACGTCAGCACGTAGATATCACCGCCACCGCTTCGGGTTGACATGAAGGCGAGCCGGCGGCCGTCAGGCGAATATAACGGACGACGCTCGGTGGCCTCGTGGGACACGAGGAGCCGTGCCTCGCCTCCACTGGACGGCACCGACCAGATATCGCCTCCTGAGGCAAACGCGATCTCTGAGCCGTCGGGTGAGATACCGGGCTCCGACGCGGCGAATACGGACGGCGCGCTCTGGGGTTGCGCAATCGCCCCCACATACGCGGACCAGCAACACAACACACCCAGCGACACGAGCGAGCATAAACGTCCCATGGCGCGCACATTACATCAGGGAAGCGTTCGCAAGCGAACGACGGATAGAAAGTCACAACCTGCGGCAACAGGCACTCGTCTAAGACGGCGATATGACGAATCGATCGCGCACGACTTTATTAATCGCCTCGATGGTGTTCACGACGTGGAGCGCCATGCCCGCAGCCAGCAACGCCCGAACGATCGTGGCCATGCCGATGGGCCCGGAACTGACCGCGTTGCAGATTGATGGCGAACTGAACGAAGCGGTGTGGGCCAAGGCACCCGTGGTCTCTGGCTTCCTGCAGCGGACGCCCAATGAAGGCGTGGCGGCCACGCATGAAACAGAGGTCCGCATCGTCTATGACAGCACCGCGCTGTATGTGGCGGTGAACGCGATCGATGCCGAGCCCGACAAGGTGGTCGGACTCCTGACGCGACGCGATGATTCGTCGCCCTCGGACTGGGTCTCGATCCACCTCGATTCGTTTCACGACAAACGGTCGGCGTACGAGTTCGGCGTCAATGCCGCCGGTGTGAAGTACGACCGCTATTGGTTCAATGACAACAACAACGACCGCGGCTGGGACGCCGTGTGGGACGTGGCGGTCACGCGGCACGCGGGGGGATGGCGGGCCGAGTTCAGAATTCCGTTCTCGCAGGTGCGCTTCAAGCCCGCGGCGAACGGGGTCTTCGGCTTCGCAGCGGTTCGCACCATTGCGCGGCTTAATGAAACGTCATCGTGGC
>JBKJJZ010000315.1:0-5321 GCA_046597705.1 Vicinamibacterales bacterium
CAACGCTCCACCCAGCGTCACCGCAGGCAGAACAAGGTGCCGCCACGTTCCGGTGCCCGAGACTGGCAACCATCCCAGCGAGACCGAGAACAGGATCGCGAGCAGCGGGCCGAGCCAGAAATTCGGCATGGAAATGCCCAGAAGCGAAACCGTCATCGCGGCTTGATCGATCGCCGTGCCCCGGAAGAACCCGCCGAGCACGCCCATGGGAATGGCGAGACACACGGCCACCACCACCGCGGCCGCAGCCAACTGCATGGTGCGCGGCAAGCGCTGGCGGATCTCGGCGGCCACGGGGGTGTTGTAGCGAAAGGATGTCCCGAGGTCGCCGCGCGCCAGGCCAGAAACAAACTGGACGTATTGCGCCGGCAGCGAACGGTCGAGTCCCAACTTTGTACGCAATTCACCGACGTCGCTGGCCGAGGCCGATTCGCCCAGCATCGCGAGCGCGGGGTCTCCTGGCACAAGGTGCAGCAGGGAGAACACAAGCGTTGCGACACCCAGCAGCACGGGTACGGTCAACAACAGGCGACGAATCGTGAAGCGCAACACAGGAGGATTTATTATTGGTTATTTACGATTCATTATTTGAGAGCTTGTTGGCACGGGAGTCCGGAGGGTTCCGGCTCGTCCAGGTTGAGCCGCGCGATGAGCTTCGCCAGACCCTGGCGCGACACGCCAAGCTCCCGCGCAGCCGCGGCTCTCCGGTTCGCGTGCCTGGCAAGGGACGCAGTCACAATCCGGCGGTCGCTTTCCAGCCGCGCACTCGCCAGTGAGATTGGCGTAGACGAACAGTCCCGCGTGGCGCGATCGGCGAGGACTTCCTCCACATGGCGCGCGCTGATTCTGCCGCCTGACGGAGCACCAACCGCCAGCGCCGCGATGACGTTCTGAAGTTCCCGGACGTTTCCCGGCCAGCTGGCCCGGCAGAGGGCCCCAATGGCGTCCGGCCCCAGAAGCGCTCGGGTGGAGACGCGGCTGGCCATGGTTCGCCAGAATGACAGCGCCAGAACGGGAACGTCTTCGATCCGTTCGCGCAGCGGTGGCGTGCGCAGACGAATGACGGCGAGGCGAAACATCAGGTCTTCTCGAAAAAGATTCAGCCGCGCGGCCTCTGTCAGCGAACGATTCGTTGCGGTCACCAGCCGAACGTCCACGCGGCGCGACGCGTTTTCACCCACGCGCCGGATCTCGCCCTCCTGAAGCACGCGAAGGAGTTTCGCCTGCGCCCGGGGCGACAGTTCCGCCACTTCATCGAGAAACAGCGTACCTTCGTGGGCATCCTCGAGCAGGCCCACGCGCGGCCCTACCGCGCCGGTGAACGCGCCTCGTACATGCCCGAACAGCTCAGCCTCGATCAGCTCATCTGTCAGCGCCGCGCAATTGACTGCCGCCCATCGCCGCTCGCGACGCGCGCTCAGACGATGGACGGCTCGTGCGACAAGCTCCTTGCCGGTCCCACTCTCGCCCTCGATCATCACCGGGAAGGCAGAACCGGCCGCGCGTGCCACTGCATCTCGTAGCGCGCGCATCGCCGGGCTGACGCCAAGCAGCTCGCCAGCCAGGGATTCCCCAGCCCGCGATACCTGCAGGTCATCGAGCTGCGCACGGAGTGCCGGCGCGCACGCGGTGGCCATCGCCTTCGCCACCACTCGAGCTTCCACCTGATCGCGCGCCACGCCGCGCAGGACGACGTCGCCGATGCGCACGCCTCCGTAACGCAGCGCCTCGCCATGGTCGCTGTCCCCACCGGACGGGCGGAGATTCTCGGGGTCGCAGGCGATGACCGCACCGTCCGCGGACCGGATGGCCACGCCGTCAACGCCCGTGTACTCGCGAGCCCACCGGCACGCCCTCCTCATCGCCGTGGCCGCATCCTCAGCCTCGTGAACCTGCGTCAACAGTGATGACACTCCTGCCCACATGTGCATGTCCTGCCTCCCCAATCCCCACCGGCGAATGCCGGCAGCGCCCAGTCGCCGGACCTGGCTCTCCAGCGCCGCCCGATTCCCCGAAAGCCCGCTTGTGGCCCATTGCCACAGCAGTTGCTCCGCACGCCCGCGCGGCCGGGCACCGTTCTGGACAATCCATTGGTCCGCCTGGTCATCCATGCCCGCCATGCGCAACCGCTCCAGTGTCAGCACATCGCGCCATCGGCAGGGGCCATCGCGATTCGCGGTTGACGACGTTCCGGCCGTCTTCAGCGCCTCCACCGCATCCCAATTCCGCCCTGCGAACGCCACAAGCGCGCGCCATTCGAAGTCGCCAGACCGCCGTGCCCACCGCGCCGCGTCGTCCCAGGCGCCCTGCCAGCACGCGAGTTCGCATTGGGCCGAGCAAATCCAGGGTGGTACCGCCACGTCGGACAGGTCGCATTCAACCTCCACTCCTGCCAGAGCGGCTGCGGCGGCCTCGAATTCACCCACGGTCATCCAGAGACCCGCCAGTTGAGCAACCACACGACTTCGCGCCGCCGATTGATCCAGGCTCGACAAGAGGCCCCGGCCCCGCACGACGAGCGGCTCGACGGCTTCGTCCGTGTGGGTCTGGTCTGAGTACTCGACCAGCTGAGCGAACGCGAGCGCGGCTCCCAGCTCATCGCTCGAGCGTCGAGCCCTCTCGAGCGCAGCGACCGCCCAGCGCTTCGCCGAGGCCACCCGCCGCCGCGCCCACAACCGCTCTGCCCGCGCCGCTCGTGCGTCACGTGACCCCAGCGAGGCCTGGTCCTCCAGACAACGCAACTCACCCTCGTTGCCGAACGACATATTCTCGTGCACTCGATCCGGCTGCGCGGCGATTACCAGCACCGCGTGCGCCCTGGGGCTGGCCCGCGCCAACTCACGTACCCACCGCACGCTCGCCGGGCTCGCTTTGCCGCGGTGTATCAGCGCGACGTGCCGATGCCACAACACGCGGCGCTCCTGCTCCGGAAGACTTCTGTGGGCGTCCACGATGACGAATCCCAATCGCGCCGCCTCAGCTCTAAACGCCTCGATGTCCTCATCGGACACGTCCGCCGGGACGCGTGCGATCACCCGGATGCCAGCACCGCGTATCACCTTCAGGCCTTCGATCGGAGTCATACGTTTCCACGATCAGTGCAAGAAACACGCCCGATGCGCATGCGGCAGAGTGGGCCTCAATGCGGGAGAGATTGCAGGAAGTTCGATAGAATGACGCGGCGATGATTCGTTTTTTAACAGCTGGTGAGTCGCACGGACAGGTGCTCATCACCGTCCTTGACGGTGTACCAGCCGGCCTTGCTCTCACGGCTGCGGACATCGATCGCGACCTCGCACGCCGCCAGCTCGGGTACGGCCGCGGACGCCGCATGGTCATCGAGCAGGATCGCGTGGAAATACTGTCAGGGGTTCGGCGCGGGCAGACAATCGGCAGTCCGATCACGCTGGCCATTCGCAATCGCGACTGGGTGAACTGGCAGTACACGATGAGCGTGGAGGCCGAGCCTGATGCGACTTTGCCGGGCGCGAGGCGAGAAGCGGTGACGCGGCCACGGCCGGGGCATGCGGACTTATCGGGCGGGCTCAAGTACCAGCGCGACGACATGCGCGACATCCTTGAACGCGCGAGCGCCCGCGAAACGGCAGCCCGGGTCGCGGCAGGCGCTGTGGCGCGCACATTGCTGAGTGCCGTGGGCGTGCAGGTAGCCAGTCACGTCACGGCCATCGGCGGCGCGGCGGTTTCCGATCCGCTCGCGTATGACTTTGCAACCGTCGCGGCCCTCACGGACGAGGACGGTGTTCGTTGTGCCGATCCCGCAGTGGGAAACGCGATGCGTGCGGCCGTTGATAGGGCCCGCGAAGCCGGAGACACCGTGGGCGGTGTCTTCGAGGTCATCGCACATGGCGTACCTGCGGGCCTGGGCAGCCACGCCCAGTGGGATCGCAAGCTCGACGGGCTGCTGGCACAAGCCCTGATGTCGATTCAGGCTATCAAGTGCGTGGGCATCGGCCGCGGCCCCGATGTTGGCAGGCTTGCCGGGTCACAGGTGCACGACGAAATCCTGCTGGCGGACGGGTCCCCCACCGGCACGCTTCCCACACTCCGGCGGCCCACCAATCGCGCCGGGGGTCTGGAGGGCGGCATCACCAACGGCGAAGACGTCCGGGTGTCGGCCTGGATGAAACCGATTTCCACACTGATGAACCCCCTTCGTTCGGTCAACACCGCGACGATGAGGGAAGAGCCGGCCACGATCGAGCGCAGCGATGTGTGCGCCGTCCCCGCGGCAGCCGTCGTGGGCGAAGCCATGGTGTGCCTGGTCCTGGCGAACGCTGCGCTCGAGAAATTCGGTGGCGACTCGATGGCAGAGCTCGAACGTGCCGCGCGTGATTGGCACGCCGCCGTCCGCACGCGCCTCCGCGTGGACGAACGTTGATGTTGCGCCCGATCGTGAAGCACGGCGAGAAAGTCCTGCAGACGCCGGCTTCACCCGTGACGCTGTTCGATGCGCCACTCCACGCACTCATCGACGACATGATTCAGACCATGTACGCGGCGCCCGGGATCGGCCTGGCCGCACCGCAGGTCGATGTGCCACTGCGCGTCTGCGTGATCGACTTGAGTGTGGGAAAGCGCGGCGGTGAAGTGATCACGCTGGTCAATCCGGAGTTCGTGGAGCGCGAAGGCATGCAGCTCGAGGAAGAAGGATGCCTGAGCGTGCCGGGGTTTCAGGCCACGGTGCCTCGCGCGCAGCGAGTGGTCGTGAGGGGGCAGGACCGCGATGGCCGCGAGGTCACCATCGAAGGCATGGGCCTGCTGGCCCGCGCGCTCCAGCATGAAATCGATCACCTGGACGGCCGGCTGTTCCTCGACCGCCTGCGCGGCCTCCAACGCGACATCATCGTCCGCAAGATTCGCAAGATGCGGCGTGCCGGGCGCTGGTAAGAGTCTGGTAAGAGTAACGATGCGCGTGATCTTTCTTGGCACCCCTGAGTTTGCCGTCCCTTCTCTCACGGCGCTCCATGGCGCTCACGAGGTTGTGGCCGCAGTCACACGCCCCGACCAGCCCCGCGGACGCGGCCACAAAGTCCTGGCCAGTCCGATCAAAGCCGCCGCAGAGTCCCACGGCATTCGAGTGCTGCAACCGGCGCGACTGGGCGAGCCGGAGTGGCTGAACGAGGTGGCCGGCCTGCGCGCAGACATCGCGGTGGTGGCTGCGTATGGACGCCTGCTTCCTCAAACCCTGTTGGATATTCCGCGCCTTGGCTTCATCAACGTCCATGCGTCGCTGCTTCCGCGATGGCGCGGCGCCGCACCAATCCATCGCGCCGTCATCTCAGGAGATGCGGCCACCGGCG
>JBKJJZ010000476.1:0-2609 GCA_046597705.1 Vicinamibacterales bacterium
CGGCGCCCCTGAAGGGACGCCCTACGCACTCCATTGCGGCGCCCCTAAAGGGACGCCCTACGGACATCTGTTACTCGCCGGTAAACCGCGCGGGTCGTTTCTCGAGAAATGCGGTGGTGCCTTCCTGCTTGTCGGCAGACTCGAAACAAATCGCCTGCGCCAGGGTCTCGATGAGCAGTCCCGAATCGAGATCCACCCGCGCCGACGCGTTCAGCGCCAGCTTCGCCAGGCGAATGGCCAGCGGTCCGCGCGACAGCACACGTTCGGCCAGCGCCAACGCGTGCGTCATCAACTCAGCTGCGGGAACCACCGCTGACACCAGGCCCCACTCGAGGGCATTCGGTGCATCAATCGCGTCACCCGTCAGGATCAAGTGCTTCGCGCGACCCAGTCCGACCAGACGCGGCAGGCGCTGCGTGGCTCCAGCGCCGGGAATGATGCCTAACCCGACTTCGGGCTGCCCGAACTTCGCCTGAGCCGCCGCAATGCGCAGGTCGCACGCAAGTGCAAGTTCACATCCGCCGCCCAGAGCCAGTCCATTCACCGCCGCAATCGTCACCTTCGGACACTTGTCGATGGCCGCAAACAGCGTCGAGTTGATCGCGGCCAGACCATCGTTGCGCCTTCGAGCACGAATGTCATTGATGTCGGCACCCGACACGAACACCGCATCGCCCGCTCCGGTGATCACGATCGCACCAACGCTGTCATCAGCAGACAGCGCGGCAATGGCGGCCGTCAGCTCGCGGACGGTAGCGAGGTCGAGCGCGTTGCGCACCTCGGGGCGATTGACCCGAAGCACTGCCACTTTGCCGTGGCGGGTGATGTCAGTATTCGTAGACACCCTTGCCCACCTTCTTGCCGAGCCTGCCGGCCTTCACATACTGAGCCAGCAGCGGGCACGGGCGGTACTTCTCACCCATGCTCCGGTGCAGGTACTCCAGGATGCTGAGGCGGGTATCGAGTCCCACCAGGTCCACGAGCTCGAATGGCCCCATGGGATGATTCAGGCCCAGCTTGAGTGCCTTGTCGATATCGCGAGCCGAGGCGACGCCTTCCATCAGCATGAAGAACGCCTCGTTGCCGATGCTCGCATTCACGCGCGACGTGATGAAGCCGGGCGCTTCGCGCACCAGCACCGTCTCCTTGCCCATCTGCCGGGAAACCGTTTCGATCGTCTCGAGCGCACGCTCGCTTGATTCCATCGCGCGCACGATCTCGATGAGCTTCATCTTGTGGACGGGGTTGAAGAAGTGCATCCCGCCGACGCGTGACGGATCCTTGAGCGTGCCGGCCATCTCGGTAATCGACAACGCCGATGTATTGCTGGCGACGATGGCGGCGGACGGTGCGTGGGCGTCGATGGCGGCGAACAACTGGACCTTGATGTCGATGCGTTCCGGCGCCGTCTCGATGACAAAGTCGACACCGTCCAGAGCCTTCGCGATGTCGCTCGTGGTGGACAGCCGCGCAATCGAGGCGTCGGCCTCCGCGCTGGTCGCCTTTCCCAACTCGACGGCCTTGCGCACAATTGCATCCACTGTGCTTTGCGCCTTCGCCAACTGCGCGTCGGAGACGTCATACAACCGCGTCTCAAAACCCGATGATGCCGCCGCGTGCGCCACACCGTGGCCCATCGTTCCGGCCCCAAGGACCGCTATCGTTCGAACACTCATCCTGTAATCTCTTCCATCGTCGCGACTGCGTGATCGATTTCGTCTTCGGTATTGTAGAAGTGAGGCGCCACTCGGATGCCGGCGCCCGGCCTGAAGTCCACAATCACTTCACGCGCAATCAGTTCCTGCGTGATCCGAGCGCCGTCCGGGACATCGATGACCACGGATGCCCCTCGCTCGCGATCATCGGTTGGCGTATTCAATTTCCAGCCGCGCGAAGCCGCGGCGTCCATGAGCCGCCGTGTCAGCCGCAGCGATTTTTCCCGGATTGCCGGCACGCCAATCTCAGCCACGATCTCATAACCGGCCCGCGCAGAGTACAGCGATGGCACATTCGGCGTGCCGCTCTGGAAACGCTCCAGGCCTTCGGCGTAGTCGATGGGCCCGGCGGTGAACTGGAACGGCTGCGCGTGGCCCGCCCAGCCCACGACCGCGGGTCGCAACACGTTGAGGAGGTCGGGCCGGACGTAGAGGTAGCCCGCGCCCGGACCGCCGCAGAGCCACTTGACGCTGCCACCGACCGCGAAGTCCGTGCCCAATGCCGTTACATCCACCGGCACGGCACCAGCGGCCTGGTAAAGATCAAGGACCACACGCGCGCCCACGCGATGCGCCTTCTCGATGACCGGCGTCACGTCCTGAAGATGCGCGCTGCGAAACAGCACGAGCGAAAGATTGACCAGGGCCGTTCGCTCGTCGATCGCATCCACCACGCGATCGATCCGCCCTCGTATCGCATCGTCTGACGGCACGGTCACGACCTGTGCGCCGTACCGTTCGAAGCCGTGAAACAGATAGTGGTTTGATGGAAAGTCGAGGTCCTGCACGACGATTCGCCGTCGTGCTCCCTCGTAGCTCAGGCACGACGCCACGATGGACTGCGCCACGGTGGCGTTCTGGTGCATCGAAATCGTGCCGGGAGCCGCGCCGATC
>JBKJJZ010000499.1:0-26880 GCA_046597705.1 Vicinamibacterales bacterium
GGCCGCCGTGAATTCAGCCGGTGAGATCGCAGGTATCGCAAGCACGGTGGGCGATGCCGAAAGCCATGCGGTCCTCTGGAGCCTCGCTCTGCCACCAACCAAATCAGCGGCTGCCAGGAAGCAGCGGTGCATGCAGGGCGGTTGGCAGAGTCTTACGGACGCCGGTGGCAAGCCGTTCAGGAATCAAGGCCAGTGCGTCGCACAGCGGAAGAGTTACGAACTGTCGGAAGTGGCGGAACTGAGGAACTGGCGGAACTGAGATTCCGGACTTCAGCCGGTTTAGAATTCAGTTCCGTCAGTTCCGCCACTTCCTCAGTCTTATAAGCGCAACCATCGCCAGGACAGGCGCAAGTATCAGCACCTCCTTGAGCGCTGCGGAGATATTGAGTCTCCAGAAGTCGTCACGCCAATGGCGGCGGGAGATGGCCTCAAAAATTCCAAACGGCGTCTGGAAATGCGCACGCGAGAATGGCCAGGACGCCATCACGCCAATCGGCGCGGAGGTGTCACTCCCCAGCGCGTCGAGGATCGGATGTGACAACCACGCCAGCGCGACGGTGATCCAGATCGTGGTTCGCGAACCCGCAACCGGCCATCGCTGCCACGCCGCGATGGTGGCGACGATGATGGCTGCGCCAATGCTGTGCGTCTCCATGCTGTGACGGCCAACAAGCAGGTCGAGGTCCGGTGCAACGCCGACCGCTACGAGAATCGCGACTTGTTTGATGAACTCCGGTCTGGCCGTCGGCCGTCCGGCAATGCCCCACCCGGCGGCCAGCGCCGCCATCCCATGTCCAAGCGGCGAAGGCATCTACGTAGTATTGAGGAACTGGGGAGCTGGAGAACTGAGGAACTGGCGGAACTGAGGAACTGACGGAACTGGGGAACTGACGGAACTGACGGAACTGGGGAACTGGGGAACTGAGGAACTGCGGAACTGCGGAAATTTTCAAACTGGCTGAATTCTGGAATTCTCAGTTTCCGTCAGTTCCGTCAATTCCGCCAGTTCCGCCAGTTCCGTCAGTTCCGTCAGTTCCTCAGTTCCGTCAGTTCCTCAGTTCTCCAAACTCCCAGGCCCTGTCCTCGCCTGTCATACCTGCCTTGCAGAATATGAAACATGGCGAAGGAACGAGTGGCAGAATCTGCCAGCGCCGTCGGAGTGGGGCGAAAGTCCAATGGCACATAACTGGTTGTGAAAACTACAGATAGAGGAATACGATGACGAATTTTCGCTTGACTACCCCCTGGCACACTTCTAGAATGTGCTACGGCCCAGCCGTGATCGCGCCCATCGGTGCGGGCCACGCAGGAAGGATGACGAGACACATGGCAGCAGTAGCAGACCGCGCAGAAAAAGATGACCGTTCGGGGGCCGATCGGGAACGAACCAAGGCCTTGGAGCTGGCCGTCGGCCAGATCGAAAAGCAGTTCGGTAAGGGATCGATCATGCGGCTTGGGGGCAAGGACGGGATCACCCCGATTCCGGTCATCCCCACCGGATCGATCAGCCTGGATTGGGCGCTGGGCGTGGGGGGCTTTCCCCGCGGCCGCGTGATTGAAATCTTCGGGCCGGAATCTTCGGGCAAGACGTCGCTTGCGCTCCACACCATCGCGCAGGCACAGAAGCTGGGCGGCGTGGCGGCCTTTATCGATGCCGAGCATGCGCTTGACGCGAAGTATGCGCAGAAGCTGGGTGTCGATCTGGACAACCTGCTCGTCTCGCAGCCCGATAACGGTGAACAGGCGCTGGAGATCACTGAAGTCCTGATCCGTTCCAACGGCGTGGACATCGTGGTGGTGGACTCGGTGGCTGCTCTCGTGCCGCGCGCTGAGATCGAAGGCGAGATGGGCGAAGCGCAGATGGGCCTGCAGGCGCGCCTGATGTCGCAGGCGCTGCGTAAACTCACCGGCGTTGTCTCAAAGTCAAAGACGTCGCTCATTTTTATCAACCAGTTGCGCGAGAAGATCGGCGTCATGTTCGGCAGCCCTGAAACAACCACGGGCGGCCGCGCGCTGAAGTTCTATGCCTCGGTCCGCATGGACATCCGTCGCATCGGCGCCATCAAGGATGGCGATGCCGTCATCGGCGGCCGCACGCGCGTGAAGGTGGTCAAGAACAAGGTGGCGCCGCCCTTCCGCGAGGCAGAATTCGACGTGATGTACGGCGAGGGCATTTCGCGCGAGGGTGATCTTCTCGACAAAGCCGTCGAGCGGAACATCATCGAGAAGTCGGGCACCTGGTTCTCTTACGGCGGCGAGCGCCTGGGCCAGGGTCGCGAGAACGCGAAGGCGTTCCTCAAGGCCAACCCCACGACGACCGATGCGATCGAGGCGAAGCTGCGCGCGGAAATGGGCCTGGCCCAGAATCCCGTCGCCCCGGTCGCCTGATCGGCCTTCCGTACGCTGTGTCGTACGTAGGGCGTCCCTTTAGGGGGGCGCCGTAACGCCGAATCCAGGCTGGGTCGAACGCGAATCCCGCGTTTGGCCCAGCCTGCGTTTTTGTCTGCTGTGATAAAGTTTGAAGTCCTTGCTGTCCTCGGGCCGAGGTAGCTCAGTTGGTAGAGCATACGACTGAAAATCGTAGTGTCGGCAGTTCAATTCTGCCCCTCGGCACCATCCTGAAACACCCTCTCCGTCCTCGACATCCAGACATCCGCTCGGTCATACTCGCAGTATGAATGTGTCAGAGAAGATCGCGGTCAGCCTGCCGCGCGGGCTGGCGGACCGTGCGCGCCGTGCCGTGCGGCAAGGACGAGCGCCTAGCGTGAGCGCGTATGTGGCGTTGGCGCTGGAAGAGAAGGCCAAGCTCGACGAGCTGTCGACCCTGCTTGATGACATGCTGGCCGAGTCGGGCGGGCCTCTGACGGTCAAGGAACGCCGAGCGGCGGATCGTGCGCTCGGTGTGGCAGCCACCTCCTCGCGCCGGCGGTAGCGCATGTCCGGCCTGACATTGGACACCGGCGCGTTGATCGCATTCGAGCGCAACGACCGGCAGGTGGTCGCATTGATCGCGCAAGCCATCCATCACGATCTTCAGGTGGCCGTGCCGGCAGGGGTCGTTGCGCAGGTCTGGCGCGATGGGCGTCGACAGGTTCGGCTGGCGCGGCTGCTTGGCGCTGACCTTATCGAGATCGAAGCGCTCGACGATCGGCGTGCGCGCCGTGCGGGACAGCTGTGCGGGGTTCGGCAGACGGCCGACATCGTCGATGCGTCGGTAGTACTCTGCGCCAAGGAGCGCGGCCATCGTGTTGTCACCTCAGACGTGGAAGCCCTTCGCCGCCTTGATCCGTCGGTGCCGTTGATTTCCGTGTGAGCTCAACTGCCCTTCGTTTTCTGCATCTCGACCTGACCGCGGCGGATCGAACACCACTCTTTGTGTTCGGCGACGGGCATGCCGCATTCCACGCAGACCCGGACTCGCTGTTTCGGGGGATCGGACTTGCCAAGCAGGCGCGACAGAAAAGCCATGGTTGCTTTGACGGCTAGGGCCCGACAGAAGTTTTCACCCGGCTGGCAGGTGGGCCGGAAGATAGCACGGCCGCCTCCCAGCGGTGTAATATTTGCCCGATCCTTGGAGGGCTGCCCCGATGACCCGTCGAACCTCGCTTCCTGTCGCGATTCTTGCGCTATCCGTTGCCGCGCTGGCGATGAATCTGCCCATCAACGGTGCGCAAGCGCCATCCAGTGGCGATCACGCCGCGCATCTCAAAGCGTGGGACACCCACAAGGCGATGGCGCAGTCGTCGCCGCACCGGGCCATGAACTGGTCGTACATCGGGCCGACCAATATCAGCGGACGTTTCTCTGACGTCACCGTCGCCGATCGAGGAGCCACGCGCCGAATTTACGCCGGCAGCTGCTGCGGCGGCGTGTGGGCATCGGACGATGACGGCCAGACGTGGCAGGTGGTATTCGACAAAGAGGCATCGACGGCCACAGGCGCACTGGCCGTCGCGCCGTCAAACCCGGATATTGTCTGGGTCGGCACGGGCGAGTCGAACATCTTCCGCAGCTCCTATACGGGCGTCGGCGTCTACAAGTCCACCGACAACGCGAAGACGTTCCAGCACATGGGCCTGATCGACACCGGCACGATCGGGCGCATCGTGGTTCATCCGGCCGATCCGAATACCGTCTACGTCGCGTCGGCGGGTCAGGAGTGGGTCGAAAACGAGATGCGCGGCATATTCAAGACGACCGACGGCGGCAAGACGTGGGCGCACATATTGAAGATCAGCCCGAAGACGGGTGTGAATGATCTCGCGATGGATCCCAAAGACCCGAACGTGCTCTACGCCGGGGCGTGGCAAAGGCAGCGGCGCAAGTGGAACGACCCGCGTCCCGAGGCCGGCTTCAGCGAGGGCGGAGTCTTCAAGAGCACCGACGCCGGCAAGACCTGGAACCGGCTGACGAACGGCTTGCCGCCATCGAATGTCCTGGGCCGCATCGGCGTGGCCGTTGCGCCATCCAATCCCAACGTGGTGTACGCCTACATCGATAACTACGAGTGCGTGCCAGAGACGGCCGGCGGACGCGGGCAGAACCCTGGCGGAGGCGCCGCCAGATGTTCGATCAAAGGCAACGAGGTGTACCGATCCAACGACAAGGGCGCAACCTGGGCAAGCACGAGTCAGGACGAAGAGCAGCGCCAGTTCGTGAGAATGATGGGCGCGTCATACGCCTGGGTGTTCGGCAACATTCGCGTCGATCCGAACGATGAGAACACGATCTACACGCTGGCTCTGGGAACCAGCGTCTCGCGCGACGGCGGCAAGACGTTCGGCCGCATCGGCCAGTCCTGGCCGGGCGCACCACCGGCGTCGAACACAACGGGAGGCCGCGGCGGCGGCGCCGGCGGCGACAACCACGGGATGTGGATCGATCCAAAAAATTCGTACCACATCCTCCTTTCCAACGACAGCGGCTTCCGCGTCTCGACCGATGGCGGCCAGACGTGGCGCCGGGCCGACCTGCCAGTACAGACGGTCTTCAGCATGAACTTCGATATGGGAACGCCATTCAAGGTGTACGCATCGGTGCAGGACCACGGCAGCTATCGGGCCCCTATCGATCTCAGCAACGGCCGTGAGAACCTCAGACCGATGCCATGGGAGAGCGCGCCCGGCGGCGAGTACACCCAGCACGCGGTCGATCCGACCAACCCGAACATCGTGTATTCGGGCAAGCTGTCGCGCACCGACTACAGCATCCCGGCCACGCCTCGCGGCGGCGGTGCAGGTGCAGCTGCCGGCGCGGAAACGCCGGCTGGACCACGAAGAGAAAAGGACATCCGCCCGCCAGCAGGAGCGGGCGAGGATCCGTTGCGCATGCAGGTGCTGGCGCCAATCCAGATCTCGCCGCATGACCCCAACACGGTCTACTTCGGCGCCCAGTCTCTGTACCGCTCGCGCGATCGCGGCGAGACATGGGAAAAGGTCAGCGCCGACATGAGCTACAACGACAAGGCAAAAATCGGCGACGTTCCTCACCAGCTCGTGATCACGATCTCCGAGTCGCCCAAGAAAAAGGGACTCATCTATACCGGCACGGACGACGGCCGTCTATGGGCATCGGTGGATGACGGCAAAGAGTTCAGGGAATTGACGGCCAACCTCCCGAAGAAGCAGTGGATCGCCAAGGTCGTGGCGTCGCAGCACGACGAGGGGACGGTCTACGTCGCGCAGCAGGGACGTTACGACGAGGACTTTGCAGCGCGCATTTACAAGTCCACCGACTACGGCAAGACCTTCAAGAGCATCGCAGGCAACATCCCTGGCGGGCCGATCAACATGATTCGCGAGGACCCGGTGAGCCCGAACGTGCTCTACGCCGCGAACGACTTCGGGGTGTACGTGACGACGAACGGCGGCGCGCGCTGGGAAGTGCTCGGTGGCAACCTTCCATCAGTCGCCGTGATGGACTTCATCGTTCACCCACGCGACCGGATGCTGGTCATCGGCACGCACGGCCGCGGCGTGTGGGCGATCGATGTCAGTCAGATTAAGGGCCAGTAGATCCGGCCCGATACGAGCCTGGCGGCCGGGACAGTGCCGGGGTCAGCCCTTGCGGTATCGCTTCCTGGATCGCCGCGCCCCCTTTCGCTTTCGTCACAGGCACGATGGTGTGGGAGCCGAGTCCGCACCCGGCTCCCCATCCATGCGATTACTGAAACCTGATCTGGACCGTCGTGCTCCGCGTCAGCGAGGCACTTGTGCCCACAATTCCAATCGTGTGAGTCCCTTTCGGCGATGCGGCCGTCGAGGCGACCGTCAGCGTGGACGAACCGCTGCCCGCAACGGACGTGGGCGAGAATGTGCATGTGGTGTTCGCGGGACAGCCGGTCACGCTGAACGCTACGGTGGCGCTGAACCCATTGGATGGCGTGACCGTGGCCGTGAAGGTGCCGGAGTTTCCGCGCTGGATATTACGCTTGGCCGGCGCCGCGCTGATCGTGAAGTCGGGCGGCACTGGGGCATTCACCGTCAGCGTCACTACTGTCGATTGCACCGGGTTGCCGCCCGTGTCGGTGGCGGTGATCGTCACCGGGAACGAGCCGACCGTCGTGTTACCGGCCGTGGTGATCGTCAGCGTGGATGAGCCCGATCCGCCACTGTAGGACGCCGGCGAGAATGAACCGCTCGCGTTCGCCGGAAGTCCGGTCACCGAGAAGTTGCCTCCGCCCGTATACCCGTTCAGGGGCGTCACGGTCGCATCGAACGTCGTGGACTGCCCTTGTGTAATCGTCCGGCTCGACGGCGTCGCTCCCAGCGAGAAGTTCGGAGCCGGCGTGCCGCTGTCGCATGACGAGAACTTGAACGACCCGACGCGCGTGCTCCAGTTGAAGGTGCCATTCACCCGCAGGTATTCGCTGGTATACCAGAACGTGCAGTCATCCACGGGGTCGATCGCCATGGTGCTGTAGTCGCCCCATCGAGACAACCCGGTGGTCTGCGATCCCCCGCCGACCTTCAGGTCGCTATCAACGCTCAGGGTGTTCAACGGGTCCGTGGACTCGCGACCGGCAAACCGGACCGACGGTTTCACCGTGGAACTGCTCGTCGTGAACCCGACCGCCATGTTGCCCACGTGGTCCATGGCAATGCTGCCCATCCAACGATGGCTTGCGTCCGGTGAATACGTAGACTGCTGGCGCACTGACGGCACACCTCCCGTCATGTCAATCTCGTACCATCGCACGCCCGTCGTGGTGCCGGCCACCACGGAGTGGTTCACCGTCAGCGACTGGCGGGCGCCCAGATTCCGGTAGCTCAAGCGGTACATCAGGCGGTCCCCCAGGGTGTCGAGCCGCTGTGTCGTACCCGGCTGCGGAATGCCTGTCGTAGCCGTGGTGTAGGCCGCCACGGGTATCGACGTCGGGCCCGTGAACGAGGAACTCGCCGGCGTGGCAAAGTTCACCACGAATTTCCACAGGTTCAGGGAAGTGCTGCTTCCCCTGGTCAGAACGTAGTTCGGCGTGCCGCTCGGCGGCAGCGTTTTTCCTTCGAGGTCCGACGGCAGAGGCGAGGGGTACGCCGTGCTCTGGAAGCACACCTGCGTGGCGGGAAGCCCGTCCAGCATCTTGGCGCGGTCATACGCGCAGACGCGTCCACCTGTAAACGACGATCCGGTCGCGCCGAACATGTTGAACGTGATGAAGTACGCGTCAGGCCACACACCAAGTTTCGGATAATCGGGAAACTGCGCGTAGCTGAAGGCATACCGATGCCAGGCGCCCAGGGCGTCGGAGGTCTGCGACACGGCCACGCACTGAAGGTACGCGGCCCCGAGTGAGAACTGCGTCATGATCCAGCGGTCCGCCAGCTGGTCGTACTGAACGATGGGGTCGCCATCATTGCGGTTCTGGCAATCGCCACCAAAACCCGCCCAGAGCGTGTTGCCGCCAGCCGGCCCATAGAGCTTCGTCCCGGTCGCCTTATCGAACACGGCAAACGAAGTGTTGACCCACTGCACATACTGCGTGAGGCCCGCCTCACCAGTGGTGTCGGGCGGCGCCGAGCTCACGTTGTACGAAAACTGCGGGTTGCCCTCCCCCACGCCGTCGAACCCAATCCCCGGCGTGGCCGACAGGGCCGACGTGATGAACTGCTGCACGGCCTGATCGGCCTGTGTGCCCTGCGCGGGCGTTGGCCCCTGTTTGACGACATAGTCCTGCCGGGTGCTCACGGCCGGCGTCGGCTGCATGTCCCGCAACGGCCGCGACGTATCGTGCCGGATGGCGCCGACCCACTGGGGCGGTCCGCCCTGGCCTTGGCCCGGGCCTTGACCTTGTGCTTGAAGTGAACCAACGGGGGAAGCCAGCGCCAGCGCAGCCGCGGCCAGGGTGAGAATGACACGGGAAGGAGAAATCATAGCGGGGATAGTAACAATATTTGTGCCACACCGGACACACCACTAACCGGCCACGCTGGCACTCCGGGGATGTCAAAACTCGACGAACGATTGCAAATGTGCTGTTCGGGACTTCGAACCCGGCGCCCCCCGGGCAGGATAGGCCCATGACCCCGACTACTCAAAAGCAAACGCCGCCCCTTCCTCTCAATCCGCGCAACGAACGCCCGAAGTCGCCGGTGGAGGACTCGCTGGAACGCACGAAGACCGACGAGCATGAAGGCGCAACCGACGCACAGGTGGGTGACAGAAGCGGCCCGGGTGTTGGCTACGACCAGGAACCGGAGCAGGAGCGCGACAAAGGCGGCGTCAGTTAAACAGCGTCATCGCCACGCGCATGCACGCGCGGACCCACGGCTCCGGGTAGACACCCATCACGATGATCCCGGCAACGCAGCCGATGATCGCAACCATGAGCGGACCGGGCACCGGCACCGGCGTGGCAGAGGCCGGCTCCTCGATGTACATCCGTCGCGCCACGACCAGGTAGTAGTAGAGCGCGACGACCGTGAGCACGGCACCCAGAAAGGCGAGCGCGTACATCCCCTGCTCGACGACCGCCCAGAACACGAACAGCTTCGCCCAGAAGCCCGCCATGAACGGGATGCCGCCCAGCGAGAGCAGGAACAGCAGCAGGCTCAGGGCCAGCACCGGGGAGCGTCGCGCGAGTCCCTGATACGTCAGGATGTCGTCGCTGCCCTCCGAAGTCGCCACGGCCTGCACCACAAAGAACGCGCCCATGTTGCCGAACATGTAGGCCACCAGGTAGAACAACACCATCGCGATGCCGGACACCGACATCGCAGCAAGCCCCAGCAGCAGATAGCCGATGTGCGCGATGCCCGAATACGCGAGCAGGCGCTTGATGTTCGTCTGCGGAATCGCCATGAGATTGCCGGCGATAATCGAGAGTGCGGCGAGCGTCGCCATGAGCGGCACCCAGAACTGCGCGCCCGTGCCGACGCCCTCCACGTAGAGGCGCAGGATCGCCACGAACCCTGCCGTCTTGGGTGCGATGGAGATCCACGCCACGAACGGTGTATTGGCCGCCTGATACGTATCGGGCACCCACATGTGAAACGGCACCGCGGCAATCTTGAACCCGAGTCCTGCCAGCGTCAGTCCGAGCCCGAGCAGCATCAGCGGATTGAGCGTGGCGAGCGCCGGCCGAATCGCGGCCACCTCCGTGGAGCCGGCCGCACCGTACACAAATGAAAGACCGTAGAGAATCACCGCGGAGGAGATGCTTCCGACGAGGAAGAACTTCATGGCGCCTTCAGGGGCCGTGCCGTCGCTCTTGAGAAACCCCGTCAGGAAATACAACGGGATGGACATCAGCTCGAACGCGACAAACAGCAGAATGAGATCGCGCGCCGAAGCGAGCACGAGCATGCCCAGCAACGACGCAAGAAACGCCACGTAGTATTCCGAGCCGCGGCGGCGGAACGAGACGTGCGTGAGCGCCAGCGTGGCGAGCACACTGAGTGCCCCGGACACCAGGAACAACCGCTTCGCAAAGAGCGACAGCTCATCGAGGACAAAACTTCCATCGAGCGCCGAAGGGCCCGGCGCCGCAAACCACGCGGCGACCGACAGCCCGGCAAGTCCGGCAAGCGTCACCCAGCCGGCCAGGGGCGCATCGGCATCCCGGCGAAACAGGCCGATCAGAAACACGGCCAGCAACAATCCGAAGAGTCCGCCCTCCAGGACCAGCGGGTTCGAGGGGTTCATGGCGAGACTGTCCATCACAGCCCCCCCAGCCGAATGAGGAGCGGGACCGTACTGACGTCGATCGGCGCAATCGCCAGACTCGGAAACACGCCAAACAGTACAAGCACGCCCACAAGGATCACGAGCGCCACCCACTCTGTACCCTGGGCGTCTGGCAGGTTCAGGAAGTGCGGGTCGGTGCTGGGTGGTCCCCAGAAGATCGCTCGCACCACCCGCAGCACGTAGAGCGATGTCAGGAACGCACCAATGACCGCGGGGAACAGCCACCAACTGTGGGCCGACGACCACGCGCCAAGAAACGTGAGGAACTCGGCGACGAACCCGGCGGTCGCGGGCAGCCCCAGCGAGGACAGGCCGCCAATCGTGAAGGCCGCCGCGATGCCCGGCATCATCGTGGCAAACCCGCCCATCTTGAAAATCTCCCGCGAGTGCGCCTTTTCGTAGACGAGGCCGACCAGAGCGAAGAACAGTCCGGTCATGATGCCGTGCGCGAACATCTGAAATACCGCGCCGTTCAGTCCAGACTCGGTCAGCGTCGCCAGGCCGAGCATGACGATGCCCATGTGCGAGACCGACGAATACGCGATGACGTACTTCAGATCCTTCTGTGCCATCGCGCTCAATGCGCCATAGACGATGTTGATGCAGGCGACGGTGCCCACAAGCCACGCCCATTCGTGCGTGGCCTCCGGCAACAGACCCATGCCGAGCCGCACCACGCCATAGGCGCCCAGCTTCATCAGCACGCCGGCGTGCAGCATTGAAACAGCGGTCGGCGCCGACGCGTGGCCGTCGGGTGACCATGTGTGAAACGGGAAAATCGCCGCGAGGATGCCGAACCCGATGTAGAACGCCAGGAACACCCACGACTGCAAGGCGGGATCAAAGTGCACCGCCTCGAGCGCCAGGAGCGAGAAGGACGTGGAGCCGGCCGCGACATAAAGTGCGAGCATGCCGACCAGAATGAATGCCGACCCAAACAACAGGTAAAGGGTCAGCTTCATCGCCGCATATTCCTTCGTGCCCACCCCGGTGCGCCCGAAGGCCCAGCCGAACAGACCCTGCGGCCGCACTTCCCCGCTCGATCCCCAGATGCCGATGAGCAAGTACATCGGCAGCACGGCGATCTCGTAGAAGAGGAAGAAGACGAACAGGTCGAGCGACACGAAGACGCCGAACACGCCGGTCACGAGCAGGAGCAACAGCGCGTAGAATTCCTGGTCGCGCGTCTTGACCGTCCACGACGCGAACACACCGGCCAGGATGATGATCGCGGTCAGCAGGACCAGGATCAGGCTCATGCCGTCGATCGCAAGCTGATAGGTGATGCCCAGCGTGGGTACCAGCGGCAGTTCCTCGAAGAACTGGAAGCCGCCCTGCGCCATGTCGTAGTTCGCGTACAGCCAGAGCGCACCCACCGTGGACACCAATGTCCCGACCAGTGCCGTCCACCGGACAAACAGCGGACGCGATCGGCCCAGCGCCATGATCAACAGGGCGCTGACGAACGGCGCCCACGTCACGATCGAGAGAATCGGAACGCGGCTCATAGCGCCCCTCGCAGCCACCACATGACCGCAACCACGCCAACGCCGACGGCCAGCACGTAGTCCTGGACCTTGCCGGTTTGAACGCGCCGCAGAACGTCGCCACCCGACACCGTCCAGGCGCTGACCACGTTCAATACGCCGTCCACGAGGTAACGATCGACCCAGCCGATGAGAGCCGCGAGCGCCATCAGCACGCCGCGATACACCGCAATGAACGCTTCATCGATCCAGAAACCATGCGCCGCGGCGTTGCGCAGCGGGCCCATGGCCTGAGCCAGCGACTCCGCGTTGATGACCCTTCGCCGGAATGTCAGCCACGCCAGCAGTACGCCGCCAAGGGCCACGCCCGTTGCCAGCGGCGCCAGCCATGCCGGCGCCTCGACGGCCTGCTCGGGGTGATGCAGGGTGAAATACGCGCCAATCGCCATGGACGCAAGCGCCAACACCCACAGCGGCAGTGACATCGAGAATGGGCCGTCGTGAGGCGCATGTTCCAGTGCATGCGGTGTTCCGAAGAACGTCAGAAACACGACGCGGAACATGTAGAAGGCCGTCAGAAAGGCGCCGACCAGCAGGAACACGAACGGTCCTGTCAGCCCGCCCGCCCATACGGAAGCCAGCACTTCCTCCTTCGAGAGGAATCCCGCGAAGAACGGCATGCCCGCAAGCGACAACGTCCCCACCAGAAACACCACCATCGTCTGCGGCATTGTTTTCGCAAGGCCGCCCATGCGGGTGATGTCATTGGTGCCGACGGCGTGAATGACAGCACCGGCGCCCAGAAACAGCAGGGCTTTGAACACGCCGTGCGTCAACAGATGAAGGAAGCCGGCGGGCGCGAATCCCGCGCCGATCGCGGTCATCATGTAGCCCAGCTGCGACACCGTGGAGTACGCCAGCACGCGTTTGATGTCGTTCTGCGCGCAGGCCAGTATCGCGGCCATCAGTGCCGTGCCTGCGCCCACCCACGCCACGATCAACAAGACGCCGGGCGTCAGGGCAAAGAGAAACGCCATCCGCGTGAGCAGATACACGCCTGCCGTCACCATCGTCGCCGCATGAATCAATGCGGAGACCGGCGTGGGGCCTTCCATCGCGTCTGGCAGCCAGATATGCAGGGGGAACTGTGCGGACTTCCCCGCGGCTCCCAGATAAATGCAGAACGTGATCACGCCCAGTCCGGACAAGCCGATCATCCCTGCGTCCGCCAGCTGGCGAAGTTCACCGAAGTCGAACGTCCCCGTCAGCTGCCAGAGCAGGACAATGCCGATGAGCAGTCCCACGTCGCCGGCCTTCGTCGTCCAGAACGCCTTGACGGCTGCACGCGCGGCTGACGGCTTGCGATACCAGAAGCCGATCAGCAGATACGAACAGAGCCCCACCAGCTCCCAGCAGATGAACAATTGGACCAGGTTGGGTGCCGCGACAAGACCCAGCATTGAGAACGCGAACAGCGACTGATACATGTAGTACCGGCCCAGCGCGGGCGCAGGCTCGTCACTGAGATAGCCCAGGGAGTAAATCTGCACCAGCAGCGACACCAGCGTGACCAGGATCAGCATCACGCTCGATTGTTCGTCAGAGAGGAATCCGACCGACGCCAGCGCTCCTTGCGCGTCGGGAACCCACGTCCAGACCCGCTGCACCGGCTCCACGAACGCGCGGAGATTCATCACAGCCGCGATGAATGTGATGAGCGCGCCGAGGATCGACAGGAATGCGGCAGGACGGCCCGATCGCCGCAACGGGCCGACGAGCGCGAGCAGCAGGAAGGCGGCCGCGGGCGTGAGAAGGACGGCCAGCATCATCCCTTCAACCAATCCACATGGTCAGCCATCGCCGTCTTTCGCGTGCGGAATAACAGAATGACGATGGCGAGGCCCAGAGCCACTTCAGCGACCGTGATGCAAATCGCGAACACCGTGAGGACCATGCCGGTCACTTCGCCATGAAACCGGCTGAAGGCGACCAGATTGATGTTGACGGCATTGAGCATCAACTCAATTCCCAGCAGGATGCCGACGGTATTCCGCCGGGTCATCACGCCGAAGAGTCCGATGGAGAACACCACGGCAGCGAGCGTCAGATACGGATACAGTCCCATCGCTACTCGTCCTTTACTCCTCTGGCCTCGCAAGATAACTGGCCGCCAGCAGTGACACCAGCAGCAGCACGGCCAGTAATTCAAACGGCAACACGAACTTCGTCATCAACGCCAAGCCGATGAGGCGCGTGGGATTGGAGTCCATGGGCACCTTCATGGCTGGCAGCGGCGATCGCGCCAGTGCGTCCAGCATCAAGGCCAGGAAACCCGCAGCCACGAGCCCGCCCGTCCACACGCGGCGGCTGGTATGCGCCAGCGTCGTACCAACAAGCCGCTCGGTGACGACAATGGCGAACACCACCACGGTCACGACGCCGCCGGCGTAGAGCAGAATCTGGACGCCGGCGAGGAACTCCGCGTCGAGCATCAGAAAGACGCCGGCAGTGCCGGTCAGCGCCAGCGCCAGCCACAGCACGGAGTGAAACAGGTTCTTGGTGAGCACCACGGCGAGGGCCGAACCGACCAGCAGGATCGAGAGTGCCCAGAACGTCACCACCTCCAGGGTCATGCGGCACCACCAGAAGTCCCAGGTGCTGCCGCAGGCGGATCCGCCGGCTTCTCAACCGGCTTCTCCTTCTTGGGCGGGGCCTGCATGTCGCGCAGGCGATTTCCGGTCGCCCACGATGCGTCGTATTTCTCGCCGATCGCGTGAAGGCGGTCCTTGTCGAGCAACATCTCGCGTCGATCGGATGTCGCCATATCGAAGGACTTCATCATGATGATCGCGTCGGTCGGGCATACCTGCACGCACAACTCGCAGAACTCGCACGCATAGAGTTCCAGCGTGAAGTTCTTCGCGTAGTTACGCCCTTCCGCCTTCAGCATCTCGACCTGAATCACCTGCGGAGGGCACACGAACTCGCACAAGCGGCAGCCGATGCAATTCTCTTCGCCAGTCTCGGGGTGATAAGTCAGTGCGAGCAGACCGCGGAATCGATCCGGATAGACGCGCGGCTTGTTTGGATAGTGCACCGTGACCGGCTTGCGAAACAGGTTGATAAACGACACCCGCATCGATCGATACACTGCGCGCGCCAGCACGGCGGTGTCGGCCATGATGCCGCGAGGCTTTTGCAGCTCGGCGCCGCGCTCGTCGCGGCGGCTAGACACCTGGACTACTCCGCCAGACCACTGTAATGGCCGTCGCAATCACCAGCAGCATCGTCAAGGGCAACAGCAGCTTCCACGAAATCTGCAGAATCTGGTCCACGCGGATGCGAATGAAGCTCCATCGAATCCAGGTAATGAGCAGGAAGATCGACATCGCCTTGAGCAGGAACCAGATTGGGCCCAGCCATTCAGGCCCCGGCCCCGCCCACGCCCCCAGGAACAGCAAGGCGCCCAGGAACGACGTGCCGATCACGTGCGCGTACTCGCCCAGCTGAATCAGGGCGAATTTCATGCCCGAGTACTCGACGCGGAACCCGGCCACAAGCTCTGACTCGGCTTCGAGAATGTCGAAGGGTACGCGATTCTCGGCGGCCACGCTCGCGACAATGAACGCGAGAAACCCCAACTGGCCCAGCACCGGATACGCGATGAACCAGAGGCCGCTCTGCGCAAGCGCGATGTCCGAGAGGCGCAGAGAGCCGGTCATTAACACCGGAACGAGCGCCGCCAGCAGGAACGGCAGGTCGTAGGAAATGATCTGGTTCACGGCCCGCATCGCAGAGATCAGGGCGTATTTATTGTTCGAGCTCCACCCCGCCATGAACAGGCCGACGATTTCCATCGACGACACCGCGAGGAAGAACAGGATGCCGATGTTGAGGTCGGCCACACCAAGCCCGGGAGCGAACGGGATGGTCGCGAAGATCAGCATGCAGGGGATCAGGAAGACCGCCGGCGCCAGGTTGAAGACGCGTTTATCCGCCTCGCGCGGGACGATGTCTTCCTTCATCATCAACTTCAGTGCGTCGGCGATCGGCTGCAGAATGCCGTGCCAGCCAACGCGGTACGGGCCGATGCGCGACTGCATGCGAGCGGCGAACTTCCGCTCCAGCAACGTCACGTATGTCACCATGCCGATCACGGCATTCAGGACAATGAAGCCGACGACGGCGGCCACGAGCCACTCGGGCCAGGCGCTCATCGATCGACCTCGCCGAAGACCGGATCGACCGATCCCATGATTGCCACGACGTCCGCTACGCTGTGGCCGGGAATAATGTGCGGCAGGACCGCGAGATTCGAGAAGGACGCGCCCCGCCACTTCATGCGATAAGGCCGGGGCCCGCCGTCGCCGACCAGGTAACAGCCCACTTCGCCGCGGGGCCCCTCGACGCGGGAATAAGCCTCGCCTTTCGGCACGCGTACCTGGGCGACAGCCTTCACGCCCGGCCTCGATGAAATGGGACCTTCAGGCAGGCCATCAAGAATCTGGCGGACGATCCTGATGGACTCGCGGAACTCGACCATCCGAACCTTGTAGCGCGCGAAACAATCGCCGGCCGTTTCCACGGGCACGCGGAATTCGAAGTCTTCGTACGAGGAGTACGGGGCCAGTTTGCGCAGGTCGCAATCGACACCCGACGCACGCAGCAGCGGCCCGGAGATGCCCACATCGAGCGCAAGGTCGCGTGAGATGACGCCGACGCCCTTCGTGCGCATCGTGAAGAACGCGTTGTCGCCCAGCATCTCTTCGTACTCGAGGACCCGTTTCTCAATCAGGTCCACCGTCGTCCGGCACTGCGCGGCCCAGCCCTCCGGCACGTCGTAGCGAACCCCGCCCACCTGGTGGAACCCATACAACAGGCGCGCGCCCGTCAGGGATTCGAACAGGTCGAGCACCAGCTCGCGTTCGCGGATGCAATACAGGAAGATCGTCGCGCCTCCGCCTAACGCGCCGCCCATGTCCATGCACCACGTGCCGAGCCACAGGCAGTGCGACGCCACACGCTGCAACTCGTTGACGATGACGCGAAGATACTGCGCGCGTTTGGGCACATCAATCTTCGCGAGGCGCTCGGCGGCCATCACGTACGCCAGTTCGCTCGCCATCGCGGCCACGTAGTCCGTCTTCGATGCGATCGACGGATATTGCACGTAGGCAAGCGTCTCCGACAGCTTTTCATGGCATCGATGGAGGTAGCCGATGACCGCGTCCACGGCCACGACCGTCTCGCCCTCGAGCGTGAGAATCGCGCGAAACACTCCGTGCGCGGACGGGTGCTGCGGCCCCATGTTCATGGTGAGCCGCTCGGCTCCCGTGTAGTCGAGTTCTTTCGTGGCTTTTGTTGGAACGGGCGTTTCGTGATCGGCGGCCATGGCGCGATGTCAGCGGTACGGCGGGTACGGTGTATCGACGGCGTACGACTTCAGCAACGGATGGCCGACCCAGTCGGCGTCGAGCAGGATCCTGCGGAGGTCCGGGTGGCCTTCGAATCGAATCCCGAACATGTCAAACGCTTCGCGCTCCATCCAACCGGCGCCCCGATACACGGGCACCAGCGAGTCGCACACGCTCACGCCCGCGCCCAGGCGCGACTTCATGAGCACGGAGAATCGCGAATCCAGATTGTCCACCCACGCGATAACTTCCAGACCCTCTTCCTTCCAGTCCACCGCGGAAAGAAACGAAAAGTAGCGGCACCCCAGCGTCTCTTTGGCGAACGCCGCCATCGACACCCACTGCGCAGGCGGCACGACGACGGTAATAGCCGACCCTTCCCCACTGACCACGGCGTCCGGGAATCCGGCGATGTGAGTGCGAGCGTCAGTGGCTTCCATTAGTCCACCTTCGGAGACGGCGCCGCCCGCTGGCCGGTGCGGCGAAAGTGTGAGATCTGATCCTGAAGCAGCAAGAGACCGTTCAGCAGTGACTCTGGTGGAGGCGGACAGCCGGGCACATACACGTCCACGGGAATCACGCGGTCCACGCCCTTGACGACGTGGTAGCCGTGGCGGAAGGGGCCGCCGGAATTGGCGCACGAGCCCATCGAAACGGCCCACTTCGGATCGGGCATCTGATCGTAAATGCGCAGCAGCATCGGCGCCATCTTGATGGTGACGGTACCCGACACGATCATCAGATCGGAATGCCGGGGCGACGCCCACGGGACCATGCCCAGCCGCTCCACATCAAAGCGCGACGCGAACGTCGCCATCATCTCGATGGCGCAACACGCCAGGCCGAAACTCACCGGCCACACCGAGGACTTGCGCGCCCAGTTCAGGAAGGCGTCAGCTGGTGTGGTCACAATGAACCCGCCCGGGAAGCGGTGAATGCCCTCGGTCAGCGCCTCGAACACCGATGAGTGCTTGTCGCCGCTTTCAGGCCGCGACTTGTGATGCTCCTGCCATTCCTGCAGGTCCTTGATGTCTTTCCACACCGGCGCGGGGACGACAGGAACAGGACGCTTTATTTCCAATCGAGAATCCCTTCCCGATAGGCGTAGACCCAGCCCAGCGTCAGCACGCCGAGAAACGCGCCCATGGCCCCAAGCGCCCACACGCCCAGCTCCCTGAGCACCAGCGCAAACGGAAAAAGGAAAATCGCCAGCGCATCAAACACGATGAATACCAGCGCCACCAGATAGAACCCGACCGGAAACTGCACCCAGGCCGTGCCGATGGGCTCAGCGCCGCATTCGTAGTTCTGTTCTTTGGAGTAGGAGGAATTGGGACGGGACGGCCGAAGGAGCCAGGCCGTGATCAGCGAGATCGCCGCGAAGCCAATGACGAGCGCCAGATAAATCGCGACCGGCAGATAACCACTCACCGCTGATGCACGTCCTTCCCGAAAACGCGCCGAAGTATAACACGCTAACTCGCGCTGCTGGATCCTCCGCCGGCTCCTCCGCCGCCTCCATTACCGCCATACGATGCGCTGGCAGTGGACGCAAGAATGACTGTCAGCGCGGCGTCCGGGTGACTAACCGGCCCAAGCCATTCGAATGCAGCCGCGCCCTGGCCGAGCGAGCCCTTGCTCGCCTTCAGCACCGGGTGCGCAAGACCGAAACCCGCCGAAACGGGAAACCACCGCGCGACGTCGGCCGCACTCATCGTCTCCGAACGGTTCTTCGACGCGAGCGTGATCCACGTCCGCCGGGCGCGCCACTGGGCTGCCGCAGCGGCGCCTGTCTCCGAGAGCACTGACATGACCCCACCCGCGATGACGAACGCGAGGCCAGAGAGGACCACCGCCCCAGGCACGACCAGCGGCACGTCACCGAGATGTCCAAAGTAAAACCTGAAAATGATGAATCCGGCCATCCCCATCAACAAGACGGCGACGCCGGTGATGCGCATGCCGCGAGCCGCCCATCGGCGCTCGGCATCCACAAGTCCGGCATCCTGAATCTCTGTCAGGACGCTACGTCGGAACACCGGCAGCGCACGCGTCAGCTGCCGCCACGCGGCGCGTAAATCCACGCGTCCGTCCTTCATGTGCAACCACAACGTGTCTGTGATGACCTGTTCATGTGGTCTGAGCTCCGGCTGCTTCGCGCGCCCCGAGCGCTGCATGACGATGTCGAAATGCTTGCGGTTCTGCGTGGACTCGGCAATCTGCAGGACTCCGCGCCGGGCCAGGTCGAGGAGCGTCGCCTGCATCTGCGCCAGTCCGACGCCCACCGAACCTCGTACGAGCGCGGTGCCAATGGCCGGGGGCCACGCATCGGCCGCGGCGGGTTCGACGGATCCTGATTCTCTGGCCGGCACGTGATACCGGAACCAGGTCATGCCAACCACTCCGGCACCGATCACGAGCAACGTGACCGCGGCCACCAGAAACGCCGGCGCCATCTGCCGCGCGAGATAGGCGTTGGCCTGCCAGGCCGGCACGCTCAGCGCCAACGTGGCGGCGTCGAAGGTATCGGCCAGCTTGACGGTCTCGTCAATCGCCACTGCGTGGCGAGTGGCCGCCCACCCGTCGCTCATTGCGCTACTGGTCCACCGGACATCGTCCACGGTCGTGGGTTCAACCCTGACGGCCGTCGCAGGCACGCGCCACTCCACCCGCGCCTCGTCAATTTCGTACCGATGCCGCGACGGCAACACGATCCAATCCATCATGGCGCGCCCGTTGGCGACTGACAGCGCACCCATCGCCCGGTACTCCAGCGTAAAGGCTCTGGTCTGGTCGAGCGTGTCGGGGAACGTCCAGGTGACGCGAAGCGTGTCCCGGCCCTTGCGGATGCGCACCCGCTCGGCCTTTCCGTCGGCAGTCAGGGGGCGTCCGTCGAGGGATGCCCGGACATCGATCACCCCATCGAACCGGCGGATGGGAATCTCGCGATCAACGCGGGTGAACTTCTTCTCGGTGAACCGAAAGAGGACGGTCTCGCGTACGTCCACGGAACCGTCGGCCAGCAGAGTCAGTGCCACGTCGAAGCGCTCTGCCCGGAGGCCGCGCGTCGGCGACTGCGCCAGCGCGCTGGCCGGCCAGACGAGGCACGCGCCCACCACCATCCACACCAACCGCCGCATCGCCCTCAGGTTGTCTCCCATCGCCGCGCCAACACGCGCGACGTCATCAAGAATACCCCTGCCAGCATGCCCAGTACGGCCAACTGGGGCCACAGCTCCAGCAGCGGCGCTTCACGCCAGAACACTTTGAGATAGGCGTCAAGTGCCCAGCCGTTGAACGTCACCAGGCCGAACTTCTGCATCGTGTCGCTCATCAGGAAGCGCGGGAACATGCTGCCGCCGACGGCCGACATCGCCAGAATGATGATGGTGGACAGTCCCGAGAGTTGGGCTCGAGACCGGCAGAGCGTGGCCAACACCAGGCCAAAAGCCGCGGCCGCACTGGCCGTGAAGAACGTCACGATAAAAAAGCCCGGCAGGTGGCTGGTCAGGGGTAGACCGAAGACGAGCTGGCCCCACGCAAACATGACCGTGAGTTGCGCAATCCCCATCAACATCAGGAAGACCCACTTGCCGACCAGCACGCCACCCATGCCGGCGCGGGACCCAATCAGACGGTCGAGCGTCCCCGACTCCTCCTCATCGAGCAATGTGCCGCCGGCGCCCGAACAGGAGAACAACAGGAACATGACGCCGATTCCAGCCGCGTAGAACGACACCATCGACGTGTTCTCCCGATCGCCCTGCATCACGTTGACGATATCGATCGGCACGCCAATGGCGGCCGTGCTTGACGCATCCGCGCCGAACCCGGGCCCGCCGCCATTCTTCCACCCATCGACCACGTTCTGTTGCGCGCTGGTCAATGGCCCGGTGTACTTCTCGAACATCGACATTCCCTCGATGGCCATCGTCTGAGGCGCCGCCGTGAACGCGACCTTCTGCAACAAGCCGGAGACCACTTGCGGAGCGACTGGATCCGACACGTCGGCTAACAAGGAGATCTTCGGGCGCTCAGCGCCTGGCTCGGCGAAGAACAAGTTCGACGAGCCGATGCCTTTCGGAATGATGACGGCGACCGGCACGTCGCCTGCCCGGACAAGCCCCTCCGCGCTGGTTCGGTCAAGCACCTGAACGGGATGACCGTCACCCGCCGGCTCTGCCTCTACCGTCCGGCGCACCCGCAACCCGCCCTCAGCCTCCAACGCGCTGATGAGCTTGCGCGAGTAATCCGACTGGTCTTCATCGACCACGGCCACACGCACGCGGCTGGTAGGGTCCGACTGATTGCTGAAGACCGCCGCGAAGATCGAGAAGAACATGATCGGCAACAGGAACGTCAGTGCCTGCACGACGCGGTCGCGCTTCATGCCGATCCAATGAATGCGAAGAAAGGTGAAGAGGGTCAATCGCGCAACTCCCGGCCCGTGAGGCCAATAAAGACGTCCTGCAGTGACGCACCCGCCAGCGACAAGTCCTGCACGTCCACACCCAGGCCGGTCACACGATCGATTCTTGCCGCCACATCCGCGCCGCCGTCACGCACCGCGGTCGTCAACGTCCGGCGATCCTCGGACAGCGTCAACTCGCCGGGCACGGACACCGTCACGGGCCATGGTGCACCCAGCACCAACGTCAAAGTGCGGCCACCCGCGCGCGCGCTCGACAGCAGTTCGCCGAGCGTACCGGCGGCGACAATCCTGCCATGGTCGATGATGACGATGCGCTCGCAGCGGCGTTCGGCTTCTTCCAGATGGTGGGTGGTGAGGACCACGGCCACGCCGGACTTCTGGAGCGCGGCAAGCATTTCGTAAATGCGCTCGCGGCTCTGCGGATCAACACCAACTGTTGGCTCGTCGAGCAGCACAACTTTTGGCGCGTGCAGGAGACCGATGGCAATGTTGAGGCGGCGCTTCATGCCGCCCGAGAAGCCCTTGACGCGTTCGCGCGAACGATCCTGGAGGTCCGACCACTCGAGCGCCCAATCCACACGCGCTTTCACGGCGGCGTCCGCGACGCCGTACAACTTCGCGAACACCTCCAGATTCTCGCGCGCCGTGAGGAGCGGATAGACCGCCAGCTCCTGAGGCACAACCCCGATCTCTGGCCGCGGGTCTCGCGTGCCGACCACTCGCCCAAACACGCGAATGTCTCCGCTGTCGAGCGCGACGCGGCCGGCAATGGCGCGGATCATCGTTGTCTTGCCCGCGCCGTTCGGCCCAAGCAACCCGACCAACTCTCCGCGCTTGACTTGAAACGACGCCCCGGCGAGCGCCTCCACGGTGCCAAATCGCTTGTGCGCGTCAGTCACCTCGATCGGCACACCGGTCTCTGGTGTCTGCATGATTGTCTCCCGCAGGCTATACGGCGCGGTCTTGCGTTTGCTGCCCGCAGTCGGTGAACGGCGGTCCCGGGTCGGCAATCAACGGTCGCGTTCTTTCTGCATCGCTTTGAGCGCCTTGGATCCCATCTTCCCGGCCCGCTTCTGCTCGAGGAGGGCCCGTTCGTCTTTCCGCTTCTCGAAGGCGTCGCGCTCGGTCTGCAACTTCAGGAAGTTCTCATACCGAGCGGATTCCAGCGTGCCGCCCTGGACCGCCGCCTTGACGGCACACCCGGGTTCTTTTGCGTGGCTGCAATCGCGAAAACGGCACTCCGCTCCCATCGCCGTCACATCGTCGAACGATCCGGAGAGTGCTTCGTCAACGCCCCAGAGCTGAAGTTCGCGCATCCCGGGCGTGTCGATCACCAGGCCACCACCAGGCAACGCAATCATCTGGCGGTGCACGCTCGCATGGCGACCGCGACTGTCTGACTCGCGAACGGAGCGCGTGGGCAACACCAGTTCGCCGACGAGACGATTGACGATGGACGACTTCCCCACGCCCGACGAGCCGAGGAGGGCCACGGTCTGGCCGACACCGAGGTACGGCTGAAGGCTCTCGAATCCTGACCCGTCGGAGGCGCTGATTGCGAGGACGGGAACATCCGGGGCTATCGCAGAAATCATGGCCACGACTTCCGGCACGTCATCGGCCAGATCTGATTTATTGAGGATGATGACGGGGCGCGCGTGACTTTGTCCCGCAAGCAGCAGGTAGCGCTCGATGCGTCGTGGATTGAGATCGCCGTCAAGACCCGACACCAGAAAGACAGTGTCGATGTTTGCCGCAATGACCTGTTCGTCGGTCCACTCACCTGCGCTCTTGCGCGAGAACTTTCCCAATCGAGGCAGGATGGCCTTGATCAGTGTGCGGTCGCCGGCATCGTCGATTCGCAGCGCGACCCAGTCACCCACGGCCGGCAATTCACTGCGGCCCTGAGCCAGGTGTTTCATGCGGCCCGTGGCTTCGGCCAACCTTTCACCGGCCTCGGTGATGACGCGATAGACGTGGTTGTGTTCGAGGGCAACCCGGCCTGGCAGCACGCCGGGTCCGGCATGCTCGGCGAAGGCCGCCGCGAAGTGATCGTTCCAGCCTAATTCGTGCAGCCCGGGCATCGCGTCAAGGTTACACGGGGTGGCGGGTCAACCAATGGAGCCCAATGGCCGTCAAACGCACATCGGATTGCGGACATACACCGCAGGTGTCCCCGGTTCCGGGATTGGGGTGTCCCGGAAGCGAGTATCGGGCGCAGTCACCCCTGGGAGGACAAACAACGCTAAGTCTTTAAGATTCTTTGACTTGGAGATGAGGCCGCGACTTGCCACGACTCTTGCATAATGTGTGGCTATGGCAATGGACGTCAAGCGCGACCCCGCAATTCTCAAAGCAAAGAAACGACGCCAGATGATTTTGGCAGGGGTGGGCGTGGTGATTCTGATTGGGATCTCCGCCTGGGTGATGCGGCTCGAGCCGGCCGCCCCCACCGTCGACAAGAACGCGGCGTGGACCGGCAAGGTCATCAGGGGACCGTTGGTGCGCGAGGTGAAAGGGTCCGGCACATTGGTGCCCGAAGACATCCGGTGGATCACGGCGACGACTGCCGGACGCGTCGAACGTATTGTCCTGCAGGCGGGTGCGATCGTGACGCCGGACAGCGTGATTCTGGAGTTGAGCAATCCGGACCTGGTTCAGCAGGTGAACGCGGCTCAACTGCAATGGCAATCGGCGGAAGCGGCGCTGCTCAACCGGAAGGCGCAACTGAGCACGGACCGTCTGCAGTTAGAGAATGCGGTTTCCAATTCCAAGTCGGATCTGGAACAAGCGGAATTGAAATACGCGGCGGATTTGGAACTGAACAAGGGCGGGCTCCTCGCCGCGTTGCAGCTGCAGCAGAGCAAGGCGCAGGTCGACAAGGCGAAGAACACATTGGCGCTGGACGACAAGCGCCTGCTCAACAGCAAGGAGAGCGAGCGGTCGCAGGTGGCGCCGCAGGAGACCGAGGTCGCGCAGCGGAAGGCCGCATACGAATTGGTGGCGCGCAACCTCGGTGACCTGAAAGTCAGAGCCGGCATGAGCGGTGTCTTACAGGTGGTACCGGTTGAACGAGGTGCGCAAGTGGGCGGTGGCACCCAACTGGCGCGCGTGGCGGACCCGGCAAGGCTGAAGGCGACGATTCGGGTGTCAGAGACGCAGACGCGCGACGTCAAGCTGGGACAGACCGCCGAAGTGGATACGCGGACCGGCAAGGTCAAGGGCATCGTGGCCCGTATCGACCCCGCGGCGCAGAACGGCACAGTTGGTGTGGATGTCACTCTGCAGGGTCCCCTTCCAGCGGGCGCGAGAGCGGACCTGAGTGTGGACGGAACGATTGAACTGGAACGTCTGGATAACGTCTTGAAGGTGCAGCGGCCGTCATTCAGTCAGGACAACGCGACCATCCAGCTCTATCGGGTGGGCGCGGACGGCGAGGCAATTCGAGTGCGCGTCACGTTGGGCGTGTCCTCAGTTGCTGAAGTGCAAGTGGTGGAAGGCTTGAACGAAGGTGACGAAGTGGTGCTGTCGGACATGGCGGCGTACGACGCCTACGACAGGGTGCGAATCAGTAAGTGAGGGATTGACTGGGCCACCTGCCGTGGCGCCAGAAAAAGCGGGCCACCGAGCGTGGCCCAGGAAGAGATGACACATGAGTACTCCGGGACAGCCGCTTATCCAGCTCGATGGCGTAACGAAAGTTTTCTACACGGATGAAGTGGAAACGCATGCGCTGGCCGGGATCCACCTGGAAATCCAGCGCGGAGAATACATTTCCATTGCCGGCCCGTCGGGCTGTGGCAAGTCAACGTTGCTCTCCATCCTCGGGCTGCTCGACACGCCCAGCGAAGGCACCTACATCCTGAACACGCGATCGGTTGCGGATCTGCCCCTCTCCGAGCGCGCCCGCGTGCGCAACCGCGAAATCGGTTTCGTCTTCCAGAGCTTCAATCTCATCGGCGACCTGACCGTCTACGAGAACGTCGAACTGCCGCTGACCTACCGCGGGATGAAATCCAATGAGCGCAAAGAGCGCGTCATGGCCGCCCTGGAAAAAGTCGGCATGTCGCACCGCGCCAAGCACCTGCCCAGCCAGCTGTCCGGCGGTCAGCAACAGCGCGTGGCTGTGGCCCGCGCCGTCGGCGGTTCCCCCTCCATCCTGCTGGCAGACGAACCGACCGGTAACCTGGACTCCAAGAATGGCGAGGCCGTCATGGAGTTGCTCCACGAACTGCACAAAGAAGGCGCGACGATCTGCATGGTGACGCACGATCCGCGCTACGCGCGCAATGCCGAGCGCTCGATTCACCTCTTCGACGGCCGCGTCGTAGAGGAGGATGCCGCGCGCACGGGTCAGAAGGACCTTGAAGAGAGCGGATTCCACCTCAATTCGTAGGTAAAACTCCAATGGAAAGCATGACCGTTACCGTCCCCGAAGTACAAACTGAACTGAATCTGGCTCGCCGCCGGATCGCAGAACTTGAAGCGCAACTGGCCGCGGCCGCCTCGGCGGACTCGGCGTCCCCATCCTTTGAAGCCATGCGCCTTCGTGAAGTGGAAGGCCAGCTGGTGCGCGGCGCCATGCAACGCACACGGGGCAACGTCAGTCGTGCGGCCCGCGCGCTGGGACTGAGCCGCTCGGCCCTCTACCGCCGGCTCGAACGCCACGGACTGACCACGTCAGGCGAGCCGATTCGCTCAACGTAGCACAAGGAGGCCGGGGCTTCGGACCCGGCAGCACGGATCTAGTATTTCGGAAGGGGCGGGAGCGGAGCCGGCAGGGCTCCACTCTCGCCCCCTGCTGTGAGCACATCGAGTGCGCCTCGGGACTGCTGCACGATCTTCACGCCGGCGCTGGCCCCCACCCGGGTAGCTCCAGCAGCCACCATCGCCCTGAGGCCATCCAGGTCTCGCACGCCCCCTGCCGCCTTCACACCCATCTGCGCTCCAACCACCCGGCGCATCAGCGCCACATCCGCGACGGTCGCGCCACCGGGTCCAAAGCCCGTGGACGTCTTCACGTAGTCGGCCCCGGCCGCTTTCGCCAGCGTGCAAGCCGTCACCTTCTCGGCATCAGTCAACAGCGCGGCCTCGATGATGACCTTGCTCAAGACGCCGGCTTCGCGGCACGGTTGCGCCACGGCCTCGATATCGCGCTCCACGGTGCGCACGTCGCCACTCTTGAGCGCCCCGACGTTGATGACCATGTCCACTTCGCGTGCGCCGTCGAAGATGACGCGCCTGGTCTCGTAGTTCTTGACGTCGGAGGTCGTGGCGCCAAGCGGGATTCCGACCACGGTGCACACACCCACGGAACTGCCCCGCAACTGCGAGGCGCACAGCGCGACCCACGCCGGATTCACGC
>JBKJJZ010000523.1:0-6002 GCA_046597705.1 Vicinamibacterales bacterium
GAAGTCTCCGCGTTCACGGGCACGCGGCTGCTGCGTGGCGCACCGGGAACCAAAGTGGAGCTGACCGTGTTGCGCGGCAACGCCGCGGAGCCACACACGGTGACGCTGGTGCGCGAAGCGACAGCGGGCCCGGCTGTGACCACCACCCGGATGCCGTCCGGAGCGGCGTTGGTGCGGGTTTCGAGTTTCGGTGAAGGCACGGCCGCGGCACTGGGAACGGCGTTCGACGGGCTGCAGAAGGCATCAGTCTCCGGCGTCGTCCTCGACCTTCGAGGCACGGCGGATGGACCCGTGGAGGAAGGCATTGCCGCGGCGCGACTGTTCGTCAAGACGGGCACGCTGGCAACCCGCGCCGAACGCAACCAGCCGCGGGTGACGATCGCGGCCGCAAGCGGCGACGGGCGAATCACGTTGCCGGTCGTGCTGCTCGTGTCCAACGGCACGGCGGGCGCCGCGGAAGTATTTGCGGCGGCGCTCAATGGCAACAAGCGCGCCGACCTGGTGGGCGAGCCGACCGCGGGTCTCGCGGCGGCGCAGCGCCTTGTGGCGTTGCCGGAAGGCCGCGGCCTCTGGATGACCTACGCGCGCTACCTGACGATCGAAGGCGATCCCATTCATGAGCGCGGCTTGCGGCCGACGGTTGCGGTGGAGTCGCCGAACGTTGCGTTCGATGAAGCGCTTCCCGCCACCGATGACATGCTCGCGAAAGCGATCGAACGGCTGGCGGCCGGGAAAACATCCAAGGTTCCTGCGCCTCATCCTTGACAGTGATCAGGGTGGAGCGTATAACCGCCGCGGAGGCAGCATGAACAAGCAGGATCTCATCGCAAAAGTTGCGATGGACGCAGGACTGAGCAAGGCGAGCGCGGCGGCGGCCGTGGAATCTTTTCTGGATGGTGTCGCCAAGGCGCTGAAGAAGGGCGGCTCGGTGACTCTGGTCGGGTTCGGTTCGTTCAAGACCTCCGTTCGCAAGGCCCGCCTGGGCCGCAATCCGCAGACCGGGGCCGCCGTGAAAATCCCCAAGCGGAAGGTCGCAAGGTTCAGTGCCGGTAAGGCGCTCAAAGACAGCTTGAATTAATCGGCAATCTGGAATCGTCAATCTGTAATCGCTTATCGATCTGCAGTTTCCAGATTGCCGTTTGCCAGATCACCGCAGCCTGATAAACGATTACAGATTGAAGATTCCAGATTGCCGATTAGAATATGAGCTGACCTTAGGCGCGTAGCTCAGCTGGTTAGAGCGCCTGCTTGACATGCAGGAGGTCGGCGGTTCGAGTCCGCCCGTGCCTACCAACCTTCGCGGAAACGCTCGCTTCGCTCGCCGCTACGGCTGGCAAGCCGCGAAGGTGGACGGATTATTTAACTGATGTCTCAAGTCACAATCACCCTGCCCGACGGATCCGAGCGTAGTGTGCCTGCCGGCACGCCAGTCTCGACCTTCGCGCAGGAGGCCCTGCCCGGCGGCGTCGTGCGCAAGGCCCTGGCTGCGTACGTCGATGACGCGCTTGTGGACCTCAGCTATCCACTGCACACCAATGCGCGGCTTCGTATCCTGACGCCGGACGGACCCCACGCGCTCTACGTCTATCGGCATTCCACAGCCCACCTGCTGGCGGCGGCCGTGACCCAGCTCTTCCCTGAAGCGCAGTGCGGCATTGGCCCCCCCACCGACGACGGGTTCTTCTATGACTTCGTGGTGGCTCGGCCGTTCCTGCCAGAGGATCTGGAGAAGATCGAAAAGCGGATGAAGGAACTGGCCGCGCAGGACCTCATCTTCGAGCGGCAGATGTGGCCGCGTGATGAAGCCATCGCGTTCTTCAAGCAGCGCGGCGAGCCGCTGAAGGTGCAGCTCATCCAGGAAAAGACTGAAGGCCAGTCGCAGGTGTCGTGCTACACCATCAAGGACCGCGAGACCTTCGTGGACTTTTGTGTCGGGCCGCACGTGCCAACCACTTCGAAGCTCAAAGCCTTCAAGGTGCTGCACGCGTCCAACGCGTACTGGAAGGGCGATGCGAAAGGCACGCCCATGCAGCGGATCTACGGCACTGCGTTCTTCAAAGAGGACGACCTGAAGCAGTACCTGACCCGGATTGACGAATCCAAGAAGCGCGACCATCGGCGCATCGGCAAGGACCTGGGCCTCTTCATGTTCCATACCTGGGCGCCCGGCGCGGCGTTCTGGCTGGGCAAAGGCACCACGCTCTACAACACCCTGGCCAACTATATGCGCGAGGTGTTGTTCCCGGCCGGCTACAGCGAAGTAAAGACCCCGCTGATTTACAACAAGTCACTGTGGGAAACCTCCGGCCACTGGCAGCACTACCGCGAGAACATGTTCCTGGTGGAAGGCAAGGACGACAGCGAGCGGGCGGACAGCCCGAGAGCTGCCGGAGCGGAGCGGGGCGAAGGGGCCCCCGCGAGTGACGGCGTAGGGAGTCTGAGGGCGAAGCCTTCAGAACCGGGTAGTGCCGTCAAGGCCATGAACTGCCCCGGCCACATGCTGGTGTTCGGCAGTGAGACGCGCTCGTATCGCGACCTGCCGTTGCGCTTTCACGAACAGACGCCGCTGCATCGCAACGAGGCGTCGGGGGTGTTGGCAGGGCTGACTCGCGTCCGGCAGTTCTCCCAGGATGACGCGCATTGCTTCGTCATGGAGTCGCAGATTGGCGAGGAAGTGGAACGGCTGCTCCACCTCGTGAAGCGGGTGTACGGCGACTTCGGCCTGGCGTACGACGTGAAGCTGTCCACACGTCCCGCAGAGTATCTGGGCGAGAAGGCGACCTGGGATCATGCTGAGGCCGAGTTGACGCGCGCCCTGCAGGCCACGGGCGTCGCGTTTCGCGTGGACGAAGGCGACGGCGCCTTCTACGGTCCGAAGATTGATTTTGACGTGACCGACGCCATCGGCCGGAAGTGGCAGTGCGCCACCATCCAGCTCGATTACCAGATGCCGCAGCGGTTCGACCTCAAGTACATCGGCGCCGACAACGCCGAGCATCGTCCCGTGGTCATCCACCGGGCGATTTTTGGCAGCTTCGAGCGGTTCATCGCGATGCTGATTGAACACTATGCCGGGGCGTTTCCGCTGTGGCTGGCGCCTGTGCAGATCGCCATCCTGCCCCTGGCCGACCGGCACCTGGAATGGGCGGAAACGGTCAGAACCCAGTTGGCCGAGGCCGGATTCCGGGTCCAGCTGGATGGGCGTGTGGAGAAGATTGGCTATAAAATCCGGGAGGCGCAGCTGCAAAAGGTGCCCTACATGCTGGTGGTAGGGGACCGGGAGGCGGCCGAACAGACCGTCGCGGTGCGAAGCCGGGCGGGCGGGGACCTGGGCGCCAGGCCCCTGAACGATTTCTTGACCGCGGCGCGTGACGAAGCCGTCCGGCGGCTGTAAGATAGGGGTTTGCGTTTGGCACAAAGGAGCACGTTATAGCCTACGACCGAGGTCCACGACGCGACGATCGCGTACGGACCAATGAACGAATCCGGGTTCGGGAAATTCGGGTGATCGACGACAACGGCGAGCAGCTGGGCATCATGCCGCCGCCGCAAGCCATCGCGATAGCGCGAACCAAGGGGCTGGACCTGGTGGAAATTTCACCAACGGCGGTTCCTCCGGTGTGTCGGATCATGGACTTCGGCAAGTACCAGTACGAGCAGCAGAAGCGTACTCGGGCCGCCAAGAAGCACCAGAAGGTCATCGAGGTCAAGGAGATCAAGTTCAGGCCGAAGGTTGACGAGCACGACTACCAGTTCAAGAAGAAGCACATCGAGCGGTTTCTTGAAGATGGCGACAAGGTCAAAGCCACCGTGTTTTTCCGCGGCCGGGAAATGGCGCATCCGGAAATCGGACGCCGGATTCTGGAACGGTTGACCGGCGAGTTGGGCGACTTGGTGGTGATCGAGTCGATGCCTTTGAAAGAAGGCAACCAGATGCACACGATTCTGGCGCCGCGGCCGGGAGTCAAGAAGGCCAAGCCGGTCACCGAGACCAGGCCGCCAGTACAAAGCACATCGAGTGATGTGCCGCCAGAGTGAGTTGGAGAAGACGATGCCGAAGTTGAAGAGTCACCGGGGCGCTGCAAAGCGCTTCAAGAAAACCGCCACAGGAAAGTTCACGAGGTCGAAGGCGTTCAAGCGCCACATCCTCACGAGCAAGACCACCAAGAGCAAGCGCCAGATGCGCGGGTCGCACGTCGTTGACAAGGCCGACGCCCCCCGTCTGAAGCGCATGCTCCCGTACGACTGAGACTGAAAGGACCGTCATGCCGCGCGTCAAAAGAGGAACCGTTCGTGTCGCCAAACGCCGCAAGCTGCTGAAGGCCGCGAAGGGGTTTTACCTCAATAAGAGCAAACTCTATCGTTCCGCTAAAGAGTCGGTGGACAAGGCGCTTAACTACGCCTTCTCCGGCCGCCGCCGCAAAAAGCGGGATTACCGTCAACTGTGGGTCGTGCGCATCAACGCCGCAGCTCGCATCAATGGCCTGACCTACGGTCAGCTGATCAACGGCCTGAAGGCCGCGGCCATCGGGCTGGATCGCAAGAGCCTGGCCGAGCTTGCCGTGAACCACCCGGAGGCGTTCGCCAAGGTGGCCGAGCAGGCCAAGGCCGCACAGCCGGCGACCGCGACCAAGTCCAACAAGGGCACGCGCGCGCCACGGTCAGTCAGCGCGTAGCGAATTCTTCATCTGTCGTGCGTAGGGCGTCCCTTCAGGGGCGCCGAATTGGCGCGTCTAAAGCCACGCCCTACGTTCGGTTTCGACGCCGGTGTCGGCCGCGTACAATGCCCTGACCATCATGGCCTCACTGTCCGTCGAAGAACTCCACCAACAATTCAACGCGGCACTCGAGACGGCGTCGTCTCCGTCCGACCTCAAAACCCTGCGCGACGAGTACCTCAGCCGCAAGCACGGTCGGGTGACGCTGCTCGTCAAGAGCATCGCCACCGCACCGCCCGATGAACGGCGGACGCTCGGCGCAGCGGCGAACACGCTGAAGAAACAAATTGAGGAGGCGCTCGACGCCAGGGATGCGGCCCTGCTCGCTTCGGCGCGGCCAAAAGATGCGCTCGACGTAACGTTGCCCGGACGCCGCCCGTGGGCCGGCCGCCGGCATCCGCTCACGCAGGTGCGCGAACGGGTCGAAGACATCTTCATGGCCATGGGCTATCAGGTCATCGAAGGCCCCGAGATCGAAGACGACTGGCACAACTTCGAGGCGTTGAACATGCCCGCGTCCCATCCGGCGCGGGACATGCAGGACACGCTTTATCTGTCAACACCGGTGCCCGCGTCCGACGCGGGACGCGCGGCCACGCTGCTGCGGACCCACACCTCTGGCATGCAGATTCGCTACATGGAAACGCACGAACCGCCGGTGCGCATCATCGCGCCGGGCCGGGTCTATCGTCGCGACCAGTTCGACGCGACGCACACGCCGATGTTCACGCAAGTGGAAGCGCTCGTGGTGGACGAGGGTGTCAGCCTGGGCGACCTCAAGGGCACACTGGAAGCGTTCGCCGCACAGTTCTTCGGCGGAAAGGTGGCCACGCGGTTCCGCCCCAGCTTCTTTCCGTATACGGAACCCTCCGCTGAACTCGACGTGGAGTGCCAGGGCTGCAGCGGACGAGGCTGCGGTCTCTGCAAGCACACGGGATGGATCGAAATCCTCGGCTGCGGCATGGTGCATCCGGCCGTCTTCGAAGCCGTCGGCTACGACGCCACTCGCTACACGGGATTCGCGTTCGGAATGGGCATCGAGCGGCTTGCGCTGCGGCTGTACGGCGTTGATGACATCCGCATGTTCTACGAGAACGACCTGCGCTTTCTTGAGCAGGTGGCGCTGTGAAGGCGCCGGTGGCATGGCTGCGCGAGTTCGTCGAACTGCCGGCATCGGCCACAGTCGAAGAGATTGCGTCGCGCATCGGCAGCGTGGGCTTCGAAGTGGCCGGCATCGAAGGCGACGTCATCGATTTCGAAGTGACGGCCAACAGGCCGGATTGC
>JBKJJZ010000532.1:0-10422 GCA_046597705.1 Vicinamibacterales bacterium
GGCACGGGGGTGCGTAGGGCGTCCCTTCAGGGGCGCCAAACGGACAACCGAAGTGCCACGGGGGTACGTAGGGCGTCCCTTCAGGGGCGCCAAGCGGACAACCGAAGTGCCACGGGGGTACGTAGGGCGTCCCTTCAGGGACGCCGCTTTACCGCACGCGCTTCCCGTTTTTGATGACGATATCCACGTCCTGCAGGATGTTGATGTATTTCAGGACGTCGCCACGGACCGCGATGATGTCCGCGTACTTGCCAGGCGTGACGGTGCCCACGTCTTTGTCTTTCTTCATCATCAGCGACGGCCAGTAGGTGGCGCTGCGGATGGCCTGCATCGCGGGGATGTCCATTTCGCGCACCCAGACATCCAGTTCGTTCCACGTGGACTGGCTGTGGAAATTCATCGGAATGCCGCTGTCGGTCCCGATGAGCAACGTGGCGCCCGCTTCGCGTAGTTGAGTGATCTTCCGCTTCAACGTCGGCTTTCGAGCGCCCGTCAGCTGGAAGTAACTCAGTTCCCCCGGCTTCCGCAATGACTGGCGAATGTCCGCCACGATATCGGGCGGCAGCCCCAGCGTCCACGAAGGATCGTCCAGCATTTCGGGGTTGTCGCGCTGATATTCGTAGTTGAAGAGGCCCTGCACCGTGGGTGTCCAGAACAACGGCCCCAGATTCATCTTCGCTGACCGCTCGCGAATCAGCGCGATGATGTCTTCGGGGTATTCGGGCGCGGTCGCGAGGCCCGTGTGCTCGAAGTTGTCTACCCCCGCGCGCATTCCGCGACGAATCTCCTCCGGCCGGTGCGAGTGGCCCACCACCGGAAGCCCCCGCTTGTGCGCTTCATCCACCACCGCCATCACTTCGAGTTCCGTCATCAGGTCCTGATCGATCAGCTTGATGACATCCACGCCGGCAGTGGCCAGCTGGGCCACCTTGGCGCGGGCATCGGTGGGGCTCTTGACGCCCCAGCGGAACGCTTCGGTGCCGGGATACGGCTCATGTTGGATGAAGGGACCCGACACGTACAGCCGCGGGCCGGGGAAATCACCGCGGTTGATGGCGTTGCGGACATTGATGCTGGCCTCGAGTGGGCCCCCCAGGTCGCGCGCTGACGTCACTCCAGCGCGCAACAGCTGATTCGCCGAGGCCGGCATGATGTCCTTCTCGAACCGCGTCAGGTAGGTCTTGTCCCAATGCGTGTAGTCGGAGTGCCCGTTGATCATCAGATGGACGTGCATGTCCCACAGGCCTGGCAGCACCGACATGCCCTCGGTCGAGATGACATCCGCTCCCGCCGGCACCGCAAGTGAACCCACCTGCCCGACCGCGGTGATGCGCTCGTTGTCCACCAGGATCACGCTGTTGGTGATCGGCGTGCCGCCGAAGCCGTCAATCAGCGTGCCGCCCACCAGCGCCATCGTGCGGCCCCGTTGACCTGTCTGAACTGGCGGATCTGGCGGAACTGACGCACTGGCACATACGCTCACGACAATCCACAGGCCGAGCCGCAACACTGTTCGCATTTTCATCGCCATCCCCCCAGTTCCGCCAGTTCCGCCAGTTCCTCAGTTCCGCCCGTCGTCAACGCCCGCTCGCGTGGCCGTCCTTGCGCGAATCCGACCCAGCGGCCCAGCCGCGCGGCAGCTTCATGATCAGTTGCGCGCCTCCGAACGCCACGTTCCGCTCATCCCCGATCTCGTGGCCCAGCTTCTGCAACGCCGCCCGCACGTCGTCTCCAATCGGCGACTCGAGCATCACGCGGCGACCGGACATGTGCCGGAATCGTGCCGCATCAGACGCCTGCTGCACGTCCATGCCAAACAGCAGGATGTTGAGCAGCACCTGCACGTGGCCCTGCGGCTGCATCGCGCCGCCCATCACACCAAAGGCGAGATAGGGTTGGTCGCCGGTGGCATCGCGCGTCACGCCGTTCGCGCGGGTGGTCTTGGTCACGAACGCCGGGATGATGGTGTGAAAGGGGCGCTTCCTGGGCGCCACCGTGTTCGCGCGGCCTTCGTCCATCGTGAACCCGACGCCACGGTCGTGAAGCAGAACGCCCGTTCCCGGCACCACCACTCCGCTGCCGAAGTAGTCGTAGACCGAGTTGATGAACGACACCATGTTGCCCTGTGCGTCGGCGGTCGTCAGGTAAATCGTGTCGCTCTTTGTCGCTGCGTCCCCCGGTGTCACTCGCTCCATCGCTTTCGCAGGATCGATCAGTGCGCGACGCCGGCGAATGTAGTCATCCGCCAGGAAGGCTTCAGCCGGCGTTTTCATGGATGCGGAATCGCCGACGTAGTACTCGATGTCGGAGTACGCCAGTTTTTTCGCTTCGATCAGATGGTGCAGATAGGCAGCGGAGTTGTGCCCCATCGCTTTGAGGTCGTAGCTCTCCAGCAGCCGCAACATCTCCAGCGCCGCCACACCCTGACTGTTTGGCGGCAATTCCCACAGTCGATATCCCTGATACGGCACACTGATGGGCTGCACCCACTCCACGGTGTGAGCCGCGAAATCCTCTGGCGTCAGGAAGCCGCCCTTTGACTGTGTGAACTCGGCGATGCTGCGGCCGAGTGGGCCTCCATAGAGATGCCTGGGTCCGTGTGTCGCGATGTCGCGGAACGTCTTCGCGAGGTCGGGATTGCGAAACCACTCGCCCGCCTTCGGCGCGCGCTGGCCGTCCACAAGGAATGTGGCGCGGGCGCCTTCGTCTCGACGCAGGAGCGCTTCTTCATCCGCCCAGCCCGCCGCGATGATCGGCGTCACCGGGAATCCGCCGTCAGCGATGGCAATCGCCGGCGCCAGCGCCTGGGCAAGCGTCAACGTCCCGTACTTCTCGAGCAACGCGGCCCACCCCGACAACGAACCCGGTACCGTCACGGCCTCGATGCCCTGGTTAACGCGAGTGCGCTTGCGCGACGCCAACGTTTCGCGGGTCATGAGCGAACCGCTGCGACCGCTGGCGTTCAGGCCCTGAAGAGTCTTGTCCTTCGCAGACCAGACCATCGCGAAGAGGTCGCCACCCACGCCCGTCATGTTCGGCTCAACGACCGCCAACACGGCGGCGGCCGTCACCGCGGCATCGATCGCGTTGCCCCCACGGTCCATCACCGCAAGCCCCGCCGAGGTGGCGAGCGGCTGGCTCGTGGCAATCGCGGCGTTCGGCGCATACACCGCCGACCGCCCCGCCATCGTCGTCGGCCGGACAGGTTGCTGTGCCCCAGGCATCGCCGCCAGTATGACCACAGCTATCAACACAATGGGCGCTTTCTTCATGGTGCGAAGTGTAGCGCGCCCCGAGGGCGCCAGCATCCGGGTAAGATGCTCCTTCAACTGGAGACCCCGATGCGCCCCATCCGATTGTTCACGTACCTCGTCGCCTTTGCCGCGATCATCGCGCCCACATACGCGCAGAATCCTCCGCCCGCGGCCGGCACACCGCCGCAGGAGGCGGGCACTCAGCAGCCCGCCGGGGGCGCAGCCAATCGTCGCGCGCCCCGGCCATTTGAGCAGGTGATCACGGCACGTGCCGTGACCGAACGCGGCGCGCTGGTGGTGCACAGGGTGGATGACCGTCACTTCTTCGAAGTGCCTGATGCCATGCTGGGCCGCGACTGGCTGCTGGTCAGCCGACTCTCAGGCGTGCCGGCAGGCAGCGGCGGTTTCCAGAGCGCGGGCAGTTCCGTCAGCGAGCGAATGGTGCGGTTCGAACGGCTCAACAACACCGTGCAGCTCAAGAGCATCAGCGTGGACGCGGTGGCTGACGAAACGTTGCCCATCGCGCGCTCGGTCAGCCAGAACAACTTCGCGCCTATCCTGGCGTCCTTTCCTATCGCCGCATTCGGCAAGGACAACACGAGCTGCGTCATCGACGTCACGGACTTCTTCAGCGGCGATACGCCGGCGCTCTCAGGACTCTCGGCTGCCCAGCGCCGCACGTACGGCGTTCGCCGCTTCGATGCCGCGCGCAGTTACCTCAGCGATATCCGCGCGTTCCCGATCAACGTCGAGGTGCGTCACGTTCAGACCTTTGACGCGTCAGACCCTCCCGGTGATCGCACGGGCGGCGCCGTCAGTCTCGAGATGCGCCAGTCGCTGGTGTTGCTGCCGAAGGAACCGATGCGCCCGCGCAACTTCGATCCACGCGTGGGCTACTTCACGGTGGATCGTGTGAACTACGGACTCGACGTGCAGAAGGCGGCTACGGAAACGTTCATCGCCCGGTGGCGCCTTGAGCCGAAAGACCCGGCGGCCTATGCCCGTGGCGAATTGGTGGAGCCTGTGAAGCCGATCACCTACTACATCGACCCAGCCACGCCCACTCGATGGAAGCGCTACGTAAAAGAAGGCGTCGAACAGTGGCAGGCCGTGTTCGAGAAGGCGGGGTTCAAGCGCGCAATTATCGCAAAGGATCCGCCGACCAGGGCCGAAGATCCCGATTGGGATCCAGACGACGCGCGTATTTCGATGGTGCGCTGGGCAGCCAGCACCGTCCGCAACGCGGTGGGCCCGCACACGTCCGATCCCCGCACGGGCGAAATCATCAACAGCGAAATCACCTGGTATCACAACCATATGCGGAGCTATCGCAATCGCCTGCTGCTGGAGACCGGCGCGGCGAATCCGTCCGCGCGGTCACTCGACATTCCGGAAGAGCTGATGGGCGAGACGATGCGGCAGGTCATCACGCATGAGATCGGTCACGCCCTTGGCCTTCAGCACAACATGGTGGCAAGCAGCTCGTTCCCCGTCGAGTCGCTCCGTGATCCGAAGTTCACGAGCCAGTACGGCGTGAGTGCCACCATCATGGACTACGCCCGCCAGAACTACATCGCGCAACCTGGCGATGGCCTCGCGCCGAAGGACTTCATCCGCCGCCTCGGTCCCTTCGACGACTTCGCAATCAACTGGGGCTACCGCGTGCTCCCTGGCAAGACTGCTGACGATGAGAAGGCGACGCTGAATTCGTGGATCAGCAAGCAGACCGGCCGGTTCCCCTATCGGTTCGTGCCGGGAGAATTCGGCGCGCTCGACCCGCGTTCGCAGACCGAAGACATGGGCGACGATCCGATCAAAGCGTCCACGTACGCCATCGCGAACTTCAAGCGCATGATTCCCAACCTCATCGCCTGGACGACAAAGCCGGGCGATGACTACACCGACCTTGAAGAGCTCTACACCGAAGGCCTGGGCCAATGGGGCACCTACATGGGCCATGTGGCCGGACTCATCGCGGGCGTCAACGTGGATCTCAAGACGAGCGATCAGACCGGCGCAGTGTTCAAGGTCGTGCCCAGGGCGCGGCAGAAAGAGGCGCTCGCCTTTCTGAACGACTACGTGTTCGTCACGCCGTCGTGGCTGCAACCCCCGGCGATTGCGGCGCTCATCGGTCCAAGCCCTCTTCCGGGGCGCCAGGCCAACGTTCTCAACAATCTCATGAGCAACGCGCGACTCGGACGACTTGTCGAGATTGAGAAGTTCGATGCCATCAACGCGTACCCGGTGGCGGAGTACATGACGGACGTCAAGCAGTTCGTCTGGAACAGCCCACAGGCCCTGACGCCGGACGCCAACCGACGGTCCCTGCAGCGCGCGTATGTCGCGCGGCTCGGCGCCATGGTGAATCCCCCGCCGCCGGCACCGCCGGCCGCCGGTGCGGCTCCCGCGGCTGCCCCACAGGCTCCGGCTCCGTTCATGGCGCCGGTCGTGCTGGCCCAGAGCGACCTGCCCGCACTCTCTCGCGCACAGCTGCGCGCGATTCAGGCGCAGGCGCGCAGCGCCGCTGCGACGGCGACGAACGTCGTCATCAAGGCGCATTGGGCGGACATCGTGGACCGCGTTGCTGAAATACTTGAAACGCGGAGATAGTCCCGGCGTGGGACCTCTAATCTGAAGCCGCAGAGTTTGACGACGCGCTGCGGCTCAATTCGTCCGCCATACGGTTGAAGATCGGGCCGTGCATTGGATACAGCGTGTACCAATACACCAGACCCGCAAGGCCCTTGGGCGCGAAGAACGCGGTTTGCACCAGCAGGGTCTGACCTGATTCGTGCGGCAGCGCTTCGAACTGCAGCCACGCACGGCCCGGCACCTTCATCTCGGCGCGCAGGCGAAGCAGCCGATCGGCGGCCACGGCTTCGACCCGCCAGAAGTCCAGCACGTCACCCACGCGAAGGCTGCCCGCACTGCGGCGGCCTCTGCGATACCCGACGCCACCGACCAGGCGATCAATCATCCCGCGCACCCGCCACGCCCAGTTGAAGCTGGGCCAGCCGCGATCGCCGCCGATGGCGGTGAACGCCTTGAAGACTGCCGGCGGAGACGCCGGCACCACGCGCTGACGCCGTTCGATCAGCATGCCCTCCTGCTCGACATAGACCAGCGGCGCCTCGTCACGCTGCGATGCCGCTAACGCATCGCTCCAGGTCGATTCCACGTGCCCCGCCGTCAATTGCGTCAGCGCGCGTTCGACAGCGGTGCGGTAGTCGATCACCTTGATATCCGGAAACAGCCGGGTGGCACTGTCGTCACGCACGATCACTTCGTTGCGGACGCCTTCAATCAGAGGCGTGGCGATCTCTGCTGGAATAGGCGTCATCCAGTGCACCCAGTGCGACGACAGCCACGGAGTCAGCACCGGCACCGGGACCAGGTAGCGCTTCAGGCCGCGCACGCTCGCGTAGCCGAGCATCATGTCGGCATAGGTCAAGACATCGGCGCCGCCGATTTCGATCACCCGCCCCGTGCTCTCCGGAACGTCAAGCGCAGCCGCCAGGTAGTCCACAACATTACGAATGCCTATCGGCTGGATGCGCGTGTAGACCCACTTCGGGCAGATCATGACTGGCAGCCGCTCTGTCAGGTTGCGGATCATCTCGAACGACACACTGCCGGAGCCGACAATCACGGCGGCACGGAATTCGGTCACCGGGATGCCGCCATCGCGCAGCGCATCTCCCGTCTGTTGCCGTGAGCGCAAGTGCGGCGAGAGTTCGGTAGTGGGGTCGCCGAGGCCTCCGAGATAGACGATGCGCTGCACACCGGCTGCCTTCGCGGCCATGCTGAAGTTGCGCGCGGCCAGTGTGTCGCGTTCCTCGAACGCACCATCGCCGGCAGCGGTCTTCTGCATGCTGTGGATCATGTAATAGGCGCACGTCACACCGGCCATGGCGGGGGCCAGCGTTTCAGGCTTCAGCGCGTCGCCCTGGACGACCTCCACCTGATCCGACCATGAACGTCCCTCGAGGCGGCCCGGATCACGCGCGAGAACGCGAACCTGACGGCCGGTCTCGAGAAGCTTCGGTACCAGCCGTCCACCGACATATCCGGTTGCGCCGGTGACAAGGATCATCAGTCACCAGTGTACTGCTGCTCATCGATCGACCAGCCGTCCATCGGACGAGGGCGACTGTGTAATTTCCCACCGATTCCCGTCAGGGTCGGTCAGCAGGAAACTCTTTTCGCCCCAGGGATGTTCCCTGGGTGGGCCGCTGAGTTGATGCGAGAACCGCCCGCGCAATTCATCGAGCCGCGCGAAGGTGTCGTCCACGTTTTCGACGGTCAGCCCCACGGCACTGGCTTTGCGTGACGCGCCTGCATCAAACGACGCGGCTGACGCCCCCACCGGTTTGAAAAATGCGAGGCGGAACTTCGACGGAAACACGAACTCCGAGAACATGTCGTTCTCGAATGCGGGCGCCACGTCGAAGGCTTCGACAAAAAAGCGCGTGATCGCCGGAACCTCCGCAGTGGCGAGCACAAGGTGAGACGCAGCGCGGATTGTCATGTCGGAGTGTAGCGTGTCAATCTGGCGCCCCTACAGGGACGCCCTACGTACCACTGCCATCGCCCAGCCAGCAACCGCCAGGATCAGGCCTGCCGATGTCAGCGAATACGCTGAGTACCACGACGTGACTGCGAACGGCAGGTTCACAGGTACGTCGCTGCCAATGATCAACGCCGCGAGCGCCAGCAGGCCACACCGCCGCAGCACCACCACCATCGCCGTGAACATCAGCACCGTCGCGGGCACCGTCGCCGGTGCGCCCAGGCTTCCCAGTGAAAGCAGAACCACAAAAAGCGTGTCGGCCATCCACGTGCGACGCACAGCGCCGCGCAGCAGCACGAGTACGAGAATGGCGACAATCGAAAAATACACGTCCACCTGCACCAGGCTGACGATCAGGGAGGCAAACTGCCTTGCGCTGCTCAGCGACAACGGCACGCCTGGCAGCGTGGTTACGCCATCCGAGGCCCACACCGTTGCCTGCCTTGCGAGTGCCCCGGCAAGTCCCACGGTGATTCCAATCAGGATGTGGGAAGCCACCAGCGGATCGCGACACCTGCCGCCGATCATTCGCATCCACGAAATCAATGCATCGGGCCAGTGGCGTCTGGCGTACGGCTCAACGGCGACGTACAGGATGGCGACCGCCCCCGAATAGAGACACGCCAGCGCCAATCCGTTGACCAGCAAGAAAATCTCGAACAGCGTGGGCTCGTGCGATGCGGCCAGCGCCCAGACGATGAAGCTGCCTCCAAAAAAGAGGCCCGCCAGGCGCCACGCGCCTTTCACGTCGCCGCGTCCCAATCGGATATTTCGCCAGGCGATGAACGCTCCGGCGCCCAATGCCACTAGCAGCAGGCTGGCAAGAACGAGATTGGCGATCAGCACACCCGCGGGAGTCGCGGCCACCTCTGGTTGATCCCACGGTCCGAAGATACGGAAGTGCACCGGCCGTCCATTGAGTGCGGCTGCCTCCACGCGAATCGTATCGGGACGCCCGTCCTCATAGGTCCCGGTCCACGCCATTCTCGAGTCCGCATGGACGGGCACAAACTCCTCTGGCGTCGCCATCGTGAAGCGGGCAGGGTCAAGCCCGGCCGCCAGCAACAGGCTGTTCCAGCCGCCGGGCGTTGCCGATGGCGGTAGCGGTCCAGGCACACGCGAGAGCCTGGCAGAGGGCAGCGCCCACAGTGCCTCCAGTGTTCCCACGGGGCTCAGGTGTATTCCCAACATGCCCTGCTGGGTGGTCGGTGGGTCCTGCGGCGTGACCATCGCGTTCAGGCTGACGCCTGGCACGGACAGGAAACCGCCAGGCTGAAAGTACGCCTGATGCTGGCGGTACATGAAGGAAGTCAGCACCGGTTGGTGACTGGCGAGGCGCTCACTCACGTGCTCCAGATCCTTGGAACGAAGGTAGCGCTGGTAGCCATCGACCGCCGGCGCGGGGAAGAAACCGTACACGACGTCCACAGGCGTTTCGGTATAGCCGAACTGCGTCAACAATTCGCGCGCTTTGAACGCGAGCACGTCAGGCGCCAGCGGCAGCGGCGCGCGGCCAACCAGAGTGGACTTGCCGCAGATGAACAACAGTGCGGCAAGCAGGACGGCGACGCCGGCAAAGCACGCGATCGCTGTGCGAGGGTGCAGACCTTCCTTCTCGCCCGACGCGGCAACCATTTCCGGCGACGGCGTCTCTCCCGCAGCCAGCGCCGCGGCAATCGGGTCGCCGCCTGGCAGCGACATGGCGACATGAAGGGCCGATGACGGTCGATTGCGCGGATCGTTCTCGAGACAGCGAAGGATGACACGCTCGATCGTTGGATCGAGGTCCTTGACGATGGTGGTCGGAGTGGATTGCGAGTCGCCCGGACGCTTCCCCGTGAACATCTCATGCAGCACGATGCCCAGCGCGTACAGGTCGCTGCGCGTCGTCACCTCTTTGGCGGCCTTCTGTTCGGGCGACATATACGCGGGCGTACCGCTGCGGATTTCGCGGCCGACGACGTCGCCGGCAAGGGCGGCCAGACCGAAGTCCGTGATGCGGACCTGCCCACGGCCGTCGATCATGATGTTCGCGGGTTTGAGATCGCGATGCAGCACGCCCCGTTCGTGCGCGGCCGCCAGGCCGGCGCAGATTCGCCGGGTGAATTCGAGCGCCTTGTCGGACGGAAGCCGTCCGATGCGCCGCAGGAGCGACGCGAGGTCCTCACCGTCCACGTACTCCATCGAAAGGAAGTGCTGCCCCTCGATCACGCCGATGTCATACACACGGCAGACATTCGGGTGCGACACCTGCCGCGCGATCCGCACTTCGTTACGGAAGCGCGCGAGTGCCGCTTCGTCCCTGCGTGAGTCGTGGTGGATGAACTTCAGCGCAACTGGCTGGTTGAGCGTAAGGTCCAGCGCGCGATAGACCTCGCCCATCCCGCCCTTGCCGAGCAGACCGAGAATACGAAATCGTCCGGCCAGCGTGGTCCCCGCCGGAAACCGTCCTTCTTCGATGGAGGGAAACGAGGATCCGCCAGTGGCGTCGCCAATGCAGGTCTTTGTCGGTTGCGACGGGTCGGTCACCGGCGGAGTTTATCCGCCTTCCGGGTGGCTTTCCAGATGTTGGCTTCCACCTGCTGGGCGCCGTAATAG
>JBKJJZ010000574.1:0-3986 GCA_046597705.1 Vicinamibacterales bacterium
ATAGACGGTGAAGGTCGAACCGACGCCCAGCTCACTCTCCACCCGGATCGATCCCCCAGTCTGTTTCACCATCCCGAACACCATCGCCAAGCCGAGTCCGGTCCCCTTGCCGGGGCCCTTGGTTGTGTAGAAAGGCTCAAACAGGCGCGCCTTGACGATTTCGTCCATTCCTGTCCCGGTGTCGGTCACGGCAAGCATGACGTGCGGTCCGACCGCCGCGCCTGGATGCTCGGCTACGAATGCCTGGTCCAGCATCACGTTCGCGGTGTCGATCGCCAGGTGGCCGCCGGACGGCATGGCATCGCGCGCATTCACCGCCAGGTTCACGATTATCTGATCGATCTGCGCGGCGTCGGCATACACGGGACTGAGATCGGAGGCCAGATTTGATGTCAGCGTCACATCCTCGCCAAGCAGCCGCTCCAACAAGGACTGCGTGTTCCGAATGCGCACGTTCAAGTCGATCACGCGAGGCTCGAGCACCGTGCGGCGGCTGAACGCCAGGAGCTGCGCCGTCAGCGACGCCGCGCGCTCGCCAGCCATTTGGATCTCTCGTACGTCCTTGCATACCGGGCTGTCGGCCGGCAGGGCGTCGAGCACCAGCGCGGTGAAGCCGAGAATCGCGGTCAGCAGGTTGTTGAAATCGTGCGCCACACCGCCTGCCAGCTGTCCGACCGCTTCCATCTTGTGCGCCTGACGCAGCTGTGTCTCGAGGGCGCGTTGCGCCGTCACATCGAGAATCACGGCAACCAGCGATGGCTCACGATCGGCGCCGTTGCTGAGATGGTCGAGGGACACGAGCACGTGGCGTCGTTCGCCGGACTGGCAGACCATCTGCAGGTCGGCATTCCGGACGCTCTGGCCGGCGGCCGCCCGCTGAATGACCGCGTCTCGGACATCCGCTTCGATCCACAGGCCCAGCTCGATCGTCGAGCGGCCGACGGCCTGGTCATGTCGATACCCCGTCAGCAGCTCAAATTGTGCGTTGACGTCTTCGACCCGGCCGGTCGTCAGGTTGGCGATGTAGATGGCCGACGGGCTGTTGTCGAACAAGGCGCGGAAGCGTTCGTGGCTCCTTCGAACAGCGTCGGCGGCGCGGCCCCGGCCAATCGCGTATCGCAGGGAACGGTCCAGAATCGGACCGGTCAGACTTCGCTTGTCGAGATAGTCCGTGGCTCCGGCGGCCAACGCGGCGCCATCGACGTCTCGCCCCCCCTGCCCCGTCACCAGGATCAGCGGCACCTCGGACGGCGAGGCGACGAGTTCTCCGATCAGGTCCAGCCCGCTCCTTATGCCAAGCTGATAGTCGATCAGCGCTACGTGGACTGTCGGCTGCAACAGCGTGTCCAGTGCCTGCTCGTAGGAGGGCGTCCACTGGATGTCGTACTGACCAGGGGCCACTGTTTCCAACAGGCCATTCGCGAGGACGAACTCCTCTTCATCGTCGTCGACGACGAGGACGCGCATCGCCCGTTCGGGGTTCAACACGTGGGTAACTCGACGATCTCGAACCAATACTGACCGAATCCTCGCATCACCCGGACAAGAGCGTCGAATGACACAGGCTTGGTGATGTAGGAACTGACGCCAAGGGCGTAGCTCCGGGCGATGTCTTCCTCGGCGCTGGACGTCGTCAGCACGATTACAGGGATGTGGCACAACGTCGGATCGGCCTTTAACGCCTGGATCGCCGCTCTCCCGTCAACGCGCGGCATGTTCAGGTCAACGAGGATGACGCCCGGTGTGGGCGACAGCGCGGGATCCGCGAACCGGCCCTGTCGGCGCAGGTAGTCGAGTAGCTCCTGGCCGTCCTCCACGAACTGCACGGCATTGGTGAGCTTGCTTTCAGCGAGCGCGTCGCGCGCCAGCATCCGATCTTCCGGATCATCGTCGGCGATGAGAATGGTAACGGGACGTCCTGTGGTCATAGGGTCTCCATCGGCTGACGCTCGGGGAGGCGAACGGTGAACGTGGCGCCAGAGCCCAGAACGCCGTGGGCCTCAATGCCGCCGTGATGCCGCTCGGCGATGCGTCGACACACCGCCAGCCCGATTCCCGAGCCATCGAATCGTCGCCCGTGTAAACGCTGAAACATCGCGAACAGCCGTTCTCCGTGTTCAGGGGCAAAGCCGATGCCGTTGTCTGCGAAGGTCAGCGTCCAGTCACCGTTATCTTCGCGTCGGGCACCAATGGTGTCGCGGGGCGCGATGTCGTCCTTCTTGAACTTGAAGGCGTTCATCAGCAGATTCTGAAACAATTGCCGCATCTGGCCCGCGTCGGCTTCGATACGTGGCAAGGGGGCCGCATCGACACTGCCGCCCTCGGGGAGGATGACGTTCGCGAGCGCGTCGCGCAGGGCGAGGTCCAGCGGCACCAGGTCGCACGGCGCCGAGCTGATGGACACGCGCGAACACTCGAGCGCGTCATCGATCAATCTGCGCATTCGCCGCGACGCATCGAGCATCCGGGCGAGGTAGTCTTTCGCGACGTCGTCTAGCGAGGCCTCCGCGCGATCGTGGAGCCGCTCTCCGAATGCGAGAATCTTCCGCAACGGTTCCTGAAGATCGTGTGAGGCTACCGATGCGAACTCCTGCAGGTCCCGATTGCTGCGTTCGAGAATGACCCGCGCGCGCTCCGTCAGGGCCTCGGCGGTTCGCTGGACCGTGACATCCTCCAGCCCCACGAGAATGAATCGCTCGCCATCGACGTCGTCCTGGATGATCTCGCGACCATCCACCAGCAGGACCCGGCGGGTTCCCGCAAATTCGCCCACCAGCTCGTACCCATTGATCTCCCGCCGATTCGACAGCAGCTGTTCGAGGAGACCACGTAGATCCGAGGACGCCCATTCTCCGTCTCCCGCTGACCACAGGGACCGCCCTACTGTCTCGTCAGGCGGAAGCTGGAATTGGCGCCAGAACGCGGTGTTGGCGGTGACGACCCGGAAGAGGTGATCCAGCACCAGGAACGGTTGCCGCGTCGTCTCGAATACCTTGGTTCCGTGCACACCGGCCAGCCGCGGCAGCTGGGCCGTCGCTCCTCCGGCATATGGCGCACGCGCCTCAGGGTCGTCAGATGCGCGGTCGCGTAGCGATTGGATGTCCATCACTTGAGCTCCGTTAAATCTGTGTGCGTGTATGGCCACGTCGTAGCTGACGAGTGAGTCCGCTAGCGCCGGCGCGGCGGAGCGAATCCTCAAACGATGATCAATTGAGATGCGATGCTAGAGATGCGATGCGCGTCGATCGACGGCGAAAATGGGGCCAGTCGGCACAGACAGCCGAGGAGAAGTGCTCGGGCGGCGGCTGGGTCAAAACGCTAGAACCCGGAGGCCTCGAGCATACTTCATTCCCCGGTTGCACACTATCCGAGGTTTGCCGTTTGGGCTTCGCAGGTCTTCATTCTTCCAGGACGATTGGAATATAAGGGTCCCTCATTCGCGATACACTTCCGGCGACCCCCGCGCAGCAGAGGTGGTCATCGAACTGAGCATGCAACTGCAAAGGAGGAGCAAAGTGGCGAAGTTTTTGATCCAGGGGTCGTACACGGCGGAAGGTGCCAAGGGGCTCATCAAGGAGGGCGGGTCCGGTCGAAAAGCGGCCGTCCAGAAGGCGCTCGAAGGCATCGGCGGCACGTTGGATGCGATGTACTACTCGTTAGGTGGGGACGATGTCATGTTGATCTGCAACATGCCGGATACGACCAGCGCACTTGCGCTCAGCCTGGCCGTCAACGCGTCTGGCGCCGTGCGGATCTCAACGACACCGCTGCTGTCCGTGGAAGAGGTCGACGAGGCCTGTAAGAAAGCCGTGAACTACCGACCGGCCGGTTCCTAATACCGCGAGTGGCGGAGTCAGGTGCTGCCGCGCCGTCTAGTTGGCCTCTGAAGTTGTGGGACACGTCAGCCCTTCGGGGCCGAGTTGGTTGAATAGGTAGATCCCGTGACAGCAGACATGCTCGAAGGGCTCGTCGATCTGGTGGCGTCC
>JBKJJZ010000391.1:0-2559 GCA_046597705.1 Vicinamibacterales bacterium
GCAAGACCTGGACGAACGTCGGACTTCGCGACTCCCACCACATCGGGCGCATCGTCCTGCACCCGTCCAATCCGGACGTGGCGTTCGTTGCGGCTATGGGCCATCTGTGGGGGCCGAATGATGAGCGCGGCCTGTATCGCACCATCGATGGCGGTCGCTCTTGGAGCCAGGTCATCAAGATCAACTACGACACTGGCATCGTGGACGTGGCGATGGACCCGTCAGACCCATCGATCCTGTATGCCGCGGCATACCAACGGCGACGCACGGCGTTCGGTTTTGACGGCGGGGGCCCTGGCAGCGGGCTCTATAAGTCCACTGATGGTGGCACCACGTGGCGGAAACTCAGCGGGCACGGACTGCCTGCCGGCGAGTACGGCCGGATCGGGATTTCGATCTATCGCAAGGACCCGCGCGTGGTCTACGTTTCGATCGAACAGGGCGGCAAATACAACGCTTCCACCGCCTACATTATTCGCAAGGGCGGGGTGTACCGGTCCGACGACAAGGGTGAGAACTGGACGTTCAAGAGCGACTGGAATCCGCGCCCCATGTACGCAAGCCAGATTCTGGTCGACCCGAATGACGACCAGCGCATCTACATGGTCAATTCGTACAGCGTGTCCGACGACGGCGGGTCCACGTTCAGGGCGATGCGGCAGTCGCTGCATGGTGACGACCGTCTGGTGTGGGTGGACGTGCGTGACTCGCGCCACGTCATCAAGCTTGACGACGGCGGCATCGGCATTTCGTATGACCGCGGCCAGAAGTGGCTCTACATTCCATCGCTGCCGGTGAGCCAGTTCTATAGAGTGGCGCTCGACAACGCCGTGCCCTACAACGTGTATGGCGGTTTGCAGGACAACGGCTGCTGGATGGGACCCAGCGCCACGTATCAGTCGAGCGGCATCCTGAACGAAGATTGGAAACGGTTGTGCGGCGGCGACGGTTTCTTTGTCGAACCAGACCCGGATGATCCGCAGCGTGTGTATGCCGCGTCGCAGTTCCTGGGTCTGGCCCGCAACGATGTTCGGACGGGGCAGTCGTCCGATGTGCGCCCCGGCGATCCCACCGGCGCGATTGGCGGCCGTCGCAATTTCGACGTCTACGCGCAGAAACTGCCCGACCCCACGTTGGGCAACGCGATGCATCCTGCCAATTGGGACGCGCCGTTCCTGCTCTCGCCTCATGATACGAAGACCATCTACGCCGGAGGCCAGCACCTCTTCCGCAGTCGCGATCGGGGGACGACGTGGGAGGACCTGGGCGACATGACGACCGGCGTCGATCGGCGATCGCTCCCGATCATGGAGCGCCTGCCCACCGACAATACGTTGTCGCTCGACGATGGTGTGCCGTACTGGCCAACTATTTCCACGCTGGCCGAATCAGTGCGCGTGAAAGGGCTCATCTATGTCGGCGCTGACGATGGGCGGCTGCGGGTCTCACGCGACGAGGGCAAGACGTGGACCAACGTCGATACGCGCGTCCCGGGCCTGCCCAAAGGCGCGTGGTTCTCCGGCATCGCATCGTCGCGCCATGCGGATGGAACGGTGTATATGGTGGTGGACAATCACCGCAGCGACGACTTCGCCAACTACGTGTATCGGTCGACGGACTTCGGGCAGACGTGGACGTCCATCGTCGGAGACCTGCCCGCGAAGCGAGTGGCGCGGACCATTCGCGAGGACGCGAGAAATCCCAACCTTCTTTACCTCGGCACCGAGTTCGGTCTGTTCGTGACGATTGACGGCGGCGCGCATTGGGTGGCGCTGGGCGCCAACATGCCCACGGTGCCTGTCAACGACCTGGCGGTGCACCCGCGCGATCAGGACCTGGTCCTGGCCACGCACGGGCGCGGCGTGTGGATTCTTGATGGCGTCAGTGCGCTGCAGGAATTGACGCCGGCCGTGGCGGCCTCGGCGTCGGCGTTGTTTACACCGAAGCCTGCCGACATGATTCGCTACTCCAATCTCAAGGCGCACATGGGTGACATGGTCTTCCGCGGAGAGAACCCCTCGGCCGGTGGCGCCATTGACTACTGGATCGGCGAAACGGCGTCCGATGTCGTGCTCTCAATTCACGACGGCACTGGCGCGGAGATCAACCGTGTGCCCGCGGCGACGAAGCGTGGAGTCAATCGCGTGGTCTGGAATCTCCGCTACGCGGATCTATCGACCGGCGGCGCGGCCGTACCGACGGACGAGGAGGGCGGCGGTGGCGGTCGCGTACCTGGGCCGTACGTCGCACCAGGGGTCTACACGGTTCGCTTGCGCGTTGACGGCCAGACGCACGAGAGGAAGGTTACCGTGCGCGAGGACCCGAGAATCGACATCAGCGCGGCTGACCGGAAGGTGTGGAGCGAGACGCAGACCGCGACAGGCGCGCTCTACAAGCGCGCGGTGGCGGTCAACACAGCGCTGGCCGCGGCGTCGGACAGCCCGACGCGCGGCGAAGAACGGCGTCTGGCGCGCGAGTTGGTGGGGCGTCTCGGTAGTTTGTACACCGCCATCGATCGTTGGGTCGGCCGTCCGCCCGCAGATCAGCTCTCGCGGTTGG
>JBKJJZ010000087.1:0-10036 GCA_046597705.1 Vicinamibacterales bacterium
CCCGCGTTCGTCCAGGCGCTGGGCAAGTCCGCGTTCATGGATGCACTCGCCGAGCCCGCCTTCGGCAAGGCTCTGGCAGATCCGGCGTTCGCTCAGGCGCTCGGCAAGCCCGGGTTCCAGCAGGCGTTGTCCGACCCCGCTTTCCAGCAGGCGCTCAAGGGCGGCGGCGGCAAGCAGTAGGGACGCGACACTCTCAGAGTTCTCAGGGGCCCGGTGCCTTCCGTTTCACGGAAGGCACCGGGCCTTTTTTGTGTAGACTCGACCGGCATGCGCTACCGACTCACGATCATCGGTGCCCTCACCCTGCTTGCCGTGGCCGCAACTCCCGTTCGCGCCGCCGCTCAGCTCAAGAAGGTCGAAACCAGTGAAATGCGCCTGGTCTACATCTCGCCGTCTGAGGACTATCTGGTTCCTCACGCGGCGCGGACATTCCTGAGGTCGGACAAGTTTCTGAAGAACCTGTTCAAGTTTGAGCCGCGCGAGAAGACCACGGTGCTGCTGGCCGACTTTTCAGATGTTGGCAATGCCGGCGCCACGTCGGTCCCCTATAACGGCGTCCGCGTCCAGATTGCGCCGCTCAGCTTCACTTTCGAGACCATTACCGCCGGCGAGCGGATGAACACCATCATGAGTCACGAGCTGGTGCACGTGATTGCAATGGACCAGGCCACCGGACGAGATCGAGTCTTCCGGAACCTGTTTTTCGGCAAGGTGCTGCCCGTGGCCGAGCAGCCGGAATCGGTGCTGTTCTTTTACCTGACGTTGCCCCGTGTGTCGGCCCCGCGCTGGTATCACGAGGGTGTGGCGGTGTTTATCGACACGTGGGAAAACGGCGGAATCGGCCGTGCCCAGGGCGGCTACGACGAGATGGTGTTCCGCTCCATGGTCAAAGACGGGGCACGGTTTTATGATCCGCTCGGGCTTGCCGCGGAAGGCACAAAGAACGACTTCCAGGTGGAGGTCAACTCGTACCTTTATGGCGGCAGGTTCGTGACCTGGCTGGGGTACCGCTATTCGCCCGAACAAATCATCACGTGGGTGTCGCGCCAGAAGGGGAGCCGGGCCTACTATGCGAACCAGTTCGAGCACGTGTTCGGAACGTCTCTCACGAAGGCGTGGGCCGAGTGGGTGGCCTTTGAGCACACGTTCCAGGAAGCGAATCTTGCCACGATTCGCAAGTTTCCGCTGACGCAGACGCGCGACGTCTCCCCAAGGGCACTCGGCTCGGTGTCGCGCGCCTTTTATGACGAGGGCAGTGAGACGATCTACGCGGCCATCAACTATCCCGGCACTGTGGCGCATGTGGGGACCATTTCAGCGCAGACCGGTCAGACCACGCACCTGACCGACGTGCGCGGCCCCCTGCTGTATCAGGTGACGTCGCTCGCGTACGACCCGGCTGGCCCGACGCTGTTCTACACGGACGAAAACCTGGGCCACCGCGACTTGATGAGCCTGGACCCGCGCACAGGCAAGAAAACACGATTACAAAAAGAAGCCCGCATCGGCGAGCTCGTCGTGAATCGCGCCGACCGGAGCCTGTGGGGCATACGCACGCTGAATGGGCTCGTCACCATTGTCAGGATGGCGCCACCCTACACCGAGTGGACACGCGCCGTGACCTTCCCGTACGGCACGGTCGTGTACGACATGGACATCTCGCCGGATGGCCGGACCGTTTCCGCGTCGTTCGGGTTAATCAACGGCAAGCAGAGTGTGCGGCTGATGCCGATCGACAAGCTGCTCGCCGGCGATGCCACGCCCGAAGCCGAGTTCGACCTGGGCGGAACGGTGGTCAACGGCTTCACATTCTCCCCGGACGGAAAATATCTGTACGGTTCGTCCTACTTCAGCGGTGTGTCGAACATCTTCAGGTACGAAATTGCCACGAAGGAAATCGAAGCCGTGACGAACGCCGAGACCGGCTTCTTTCGTCCCATTCCGCTTGGTGGCGACCAGTTGCTGGCATTCCGCTACTCCGGCGATGGCTTTGTGCCCACCCGTTTGACGGCCACACCAGTGAAGGATGTGGGAGCCATCACGTTTCTGGGCGAGCGCGTGGTGGACAAACATCCCGTGCTGAAAACGTGGTCGCTGGGGTCGCCTGCCGATGTGCCGTACGACACGATGCCGAAGACCGAAGGGGAATACAACCTGGCGGGCGGCATGCACCTCGAATCTCTGTATCCCATCGCGCAGGGCTATAAAAAGACCGGCGCCTTCGGCGTCCGCGTGAATTTCTCGGATCCCCTGCAGCTCAATCGTGCCTACGTCACTGCGGCGTGGTCGCCGGCGGGAGGGTTGCCCACCAGCGAGCGGCTTCACGTGAGCGCAGACTACGCCCGTTACGACTGGACCGCGCACGCGGCGTGGAACCCCGCCGATGCCTACGACCTGTTCGGCTCGACCAAGCGCAGCCGCAAGGGCTACGCCTTCTCACTCAAGCGGTCGTCAACGCTGCTGTACGAAGTCCCGGAGACACTGTCGTTGCACATCGAGGGCCGCGTATCGGGGCGGCTCGATCAGCTGCCCGAGTATCAGAACGTGGCGGTCAAGGTGGACCAACTCTTGTCACTCAACGTCGACTTGAACTACAGCAACGTCCGCTCCTCGCTCGGCCACATCGACGATGAGAAGGGGATGCGATGGTCGGCGGCGGTACGGAACGATTACGTGAACTCCACCTTCTTCACACGGGCATACGGCACCTTCGATGTCGGCACTCCGCTGCCCATTGGGCACTCGTCGATCTGGTTGCGCAGCGCGGCCGGATTTTCGCCCGGGCGGGTGACCGAGCCGTTCGCGAATTTCTACTTCGGCGGCTTTGGCAACAACTACATCGATCGCAATGAGGAAAAGCGTTACCGCGAGTACTATTCGTTTCCCGGCGCCGACCTGAACTCACTTGCCGGCCGCAACTTCGTCAGGTCCATGGTGGAGTGGAACCTTCCGCCGGTGCGCTTCAGTCGCGTTGGCACACCCGCGGCGTACCTCGCCTGGATCCGGCCTGCCGTGTTCGTCAGCGGGCTCATGACCAACCTGGACCGTGGGGATCTGCGCCGGCGCGCCATCTCGACCGGCGCGCAGTTGGACTTCCGGTTTACGGTGATGGCTGTCCTCGACATGACGCTCTCGGTGGGCGGCGGCGTCGCCTTCGAACGCGGACAGAAGTCAGCTCGAGAAGGCATGATCTCGCTGCGGGTACTGAGGTAAGTTCGGGTCGTGGGTCGTTCGTGCTGATAGTCGTTGCGCTGCTGCCCGTGTCGATGTTTCTGCTCGCCCTGGTGCTGGTCGATTCCTTCAAGCTGGTCTCCACCGCGATGTTGGCGCGCGCACTGGCGGCGGGAGCCCTCGCCGCCGTGGCCGCCACATGGCTGCACGGGTGGCTGTTTGATGTGACGGGGCTCGACGTCGTGCCATTCTCACGCTACGTGGCGCCGCTGACCGAAGAGGTCCTGAAGGCCCTCTTCGTGGTCTACGCCCTGTGGCGCCGGCAAGTCGGGTTCCTCGTGGACGCCGCCATCATTGGGTTTGCCGTCGGCGCGGGGTTTTCGATGGTCGAGAACTTCGAATACCTCCGCACGCTCACCAGCACGAACATCTGGCTGTGGGTGGTGCGAGGGTTTGGTACGGCGATGCTGCACGCCACCGCCACGGCCATCGTCGCGATGACCGCCAAGGCGCTGCACGACCGCTCTCCACAGTGGGGACTGGCCGTCGTGATCCCCGGCTGGGTAGCCGCTGTCGTCCTCCACTCGGCGTTTAATCATGCGAATTTCTCGCCGATCCTGTCGGCGGCGCTGATGATGACCGTCCTGCCGCCGATCGTGATCGCGGTGTTCACGCGAAGCGAGCGGATCACACGCGAATGGGTGGGTGACGGGCTTGATCTGGATATCGAATTGCTGCAGTTGGTGAAGTCCAGCTACTTTGGCACCACCCGGCTCGGCCAGTACCTCACTGAGCTGAAGTCGCGTTTCGCCGGGCCGATCGTCGCGGATATGTTCTGCCTGCTGCAGCTTGACCTCGAACTGTCGATTCGCGCCAAAGGCATGTTGATGGCGCGCGAGGCAGGTCTGGAGGCGCCGGTAGACGAGGGACTTCGCGCCCAACTGACGGAGCGCGCGTACCTCGAGGCGTCCATCGGCCGCACGGGCTTGCTGGCGCTTCGTCCGTTGCAGGGCACGAGCAGCCGCGAAGAGTGGCAGCAGTTTCTGCTCCGGGAGGCGGGAGGCCGGCGACCTCGTCCGACTGCCTAGGGCCGCACGGTGATACGCTGGCGACCGCCAGAGGGATCTTTATGAACAACGACGACGAGCTGCCGCCCCGGGGACCACTTGATTGGGTGCCCGACTTTCGTGAAGCAGGTCGGATATCGCGGCCAGGGTGGGCCACACCGCGCTTGCTGAAGCTGGCCGTCATTGTTGTGCTGGGATTCATCACGGTGACCGGCACCGCATTTCAGATCAAGCCCGAAGAGGTGGGCCTGGTGTTACGTTTTGGTCGGGCGGTTCGTACCACAGAGCCCGGGCTCCACTTCAAAGTGCCGCTTGTGGAGCAGGTGATGCGGGTGCCGGTGCAGCGCCAGCTCAAAGAGGAGTTCGGTTTTCGTACGACAACGCCGGGGGTACGGTCGACGTACTCGACCGCAGATTTCAAGGGCGAGTCCGTGATGCTCACCGGCGACCTGAACGTCGCGGTCGTTGAGTGGGTGGTGCAGTACCGTGTGACGGATCCGTATAGCTATCTCTTCAAGGTCCGCAGTCTCACGGATACCTTTCGCAGCATGAGCCAGGCGGTGATGCGAGAGGTCGTCGGCGATCGCACGGTCACCGAAGTGCTCACGGTCGGACGCCAGGAAATCGCCACCACGTCCGAGCGCCTGCTGCAAGAGATGGTCAACCAATACGAAATGGGCATCGTCATCGAGCAGATCGTGCTGCAGGATGTGACGCCTCCCGACCCGGTGAAACCCTCGTGGGACGAAGTGAACCAGGCGCAGCAGCAACGCGACCGCCTGATCAACGAGGCACGCGCGGAGTACAACAAAGTGGTGCCGCGGGCGAAGGGTGAGGCCGAGCAGGCGGTGCTGCAGGCTGAAGGGTACGCGCTCGAACGCGTCAACAGTGCGCGGGGTGACGCGTCCAGGTTCAAGTCGGTGTACGACGCGTACCGGAAGGCGCCCGAGGTCACTCGCCGACGGTTGTATCTCGAGACCATGCAGCGGGTGCTGCCGCAGTTGGGGGCCAAAGTGTTCATGGACAAGGGCACCGGCACCGTCATCCCGCTGCCCATCGACAGCATCAAGGGGCTGCTGGGCGTGACCGACCCGAAGGCAGGAGGTGGCCGATGACCATTGTCAAAGGAGCCATTGCGTTCCTCGCCCTGCTCCTGGTGTCTTCGTCCACCTACCAGGTCAGCGAGACCGAGCAGGTCATCATCACGCAGTTCGGCGAGCCGCGTGGCAACCCGATTAGCCAGCCAGGGATGCACTTCAAGATTCCGTTTATCCAGAAGGCGAACGTCTTCGAGAAACGTTTCCTCGAGTGGGATGGCAGCCCGAACCAGATGCCCACCAAGGACAAGCGGTTCATCTGGGTGGACATGTACGCGCGGTGGCGCATTACCGATCCGCTGAAGTTCTTTCAGCGCCTGCGCGACGAGCGCGGGGCGCAGTCACGTCTGGACGACATCCTCGACGGCGAAACGCGTAATGCCGTCGCCAGCTACGACCTGATCGAGTTGGTGCGCAGCAGCAACCGGCCCGCCGACAGCATCCCCATCGAAAGCGAAGAAGAACGGATTGTCCTGGAGCAGATCTCCAAGGGCCGCCGGGCCATTGCCGCGAGCATCCTGGAAGCGGCGCGCGCGCGCACGCTCGATCTGGGTATCGAAGTGCTCGACATTCGCCTGAAGCGCATCAACTACGTGGATGAAGTGGCCAAAGACGTCTACGCACGCATGATTGCCGAGCGTCGTCGGATCGCGGAGCGGTTCCGATCCGAAGGTGAAGGCGAGGCCGCGCGCATCCAGGGCGAGCGTCAGCGCGACCTGCAGCGCATCCAGTCTGAGGCGTATCGCCTGGCGCAGGAACTGCGCGGCAAGGCCGACGCCGAAGCCACGGCGATCTACGCCGATGCGTACGGCCGAGACGCGGAGTTCTACGCGTTCTTCAAGTCGCTGGAAACCTACGAGCGCGTCATCGACGGCAAGACCTACTTTGTCCTCGGCACCGACAGTGACCTTCTGAAGTACCTCCGATCGCCGAGGTAGCGGTGCGCTCTGGCGGCCCATGACTGACGACTTGAGGCCCGACCGCGATCGCCTGACGATGCTGGGCGCCCGGCTGATTATTGCCTTGGCACTGGCGAAGCTGCTGGTCGGCGCGATCGCGGCCCTGACCGCGGCTGCATTGGGGAGTCTGGGCGCCGTGACACTGCCGCCAGTGGTGACGGCTGCGGTCGCCCTCACTTACGCGGGTGTTGGTGTGGCGCTCGCCCTGGGCGGTTTGCACGATGTTCGGTGCCGAGCGCTGGGGCTGTTTCTGCTGATTGCCGGCACCGCGTTCGGCGACTCGCTCGCGGTCCGGGGGCACGCGTTGGGCGGCCTCACGCGGTTCATGATCTCCGTTCACCTTGACGTGCTCCTTCCGGCGCTGCTGTGGTGGTTCGTTCGCGACTTTCCCACCCGCCTCGCGAGTGGGTGGTTGGTCCGCGTTCCCGCGCTGGCGGGCGCAGCCGCACTGATGGCGGGCGTCGGCCTCCTGTTGGTGAACTTAGTCGTGGATGCCGGGAATGCCGCTGGTGTCCAGGTGCCCAGCGCACTCCTCCCGTTTTCACGCACCAGTGGCAACGGATGGTACTGGCCGGCCTTGTTTATCCTGATGGTCCCCGCTGCGCCTGTCATGCTCGCAAAGGCTCTGCGAGCGCCGGCCCCTGGCCGTCAACAGGTTTGGTTGTTTGTGATGGCCATCTTGATCGGCCTGTTGCCGATTTCACTCGATGTGGTCCTCGAAGCTGTCAGCCCGGTGTGGCTCCGATTCATGGACACGTCTCCTGCTGCCGTGGTCGTTAATGCCGCCATCGTCGTGGCCTTTTTGTCGGTGCCGTTCTCAACCGCGTACGCGGTGCTCGTTGCGCGTGTAGCCGATCTGCGACTGATCCTGCGCACTGCCCTGCAATACGCGATGGCGCGATACACCGTGATCGCGCTGATCGCCCTGCCGCTCGTGTGGTTGGTCCAGTTCGTCTATGCGAATCGGGTCCTCACAGTGGAGCAACTGTTGTTCAGTCGCTCATCGCTCGGCTTGCTCGCCGGGTTGGTCGCCGCCGGTCTGGCTCTTTATTTGCGGCAGCGCGTACTTGACCATCTCGATCGACGGTTCTTCCGTGAGCACTACGACACACAACGTGTTTTGCAGGGTGTCTTCGATGTGACTCGGTCACCCGGATCAGGCGAACGCCTTGCGGAACGGCTGGCCGCTGAGGTGGACCGCGCGCTTCACGTGGACCGCCTCGCGGTGATGCTCCGAGACGACACGTTCGGCCAGTTCGTGGCGACCGACGGTAGCGCGCCGCCGGTACGCGTGTCGTCGATCATGGTGCGCTTGTTGTCTGCGTCCGACGAACCGCTCGAGGTCGATCCGGAGGACCCCGAGTCGGTGATGCACCGCTTTGACGCGGAGGACACGCACTGGCTCGTGGACAACGCGTTTCGAATGCTGGTGCCGATGCGCGCACATGACGGCGTGCTGCAGGGCATGCTGGCGCTGGGAGAGAAAAAAAGCGAACTGCCGTACTCGCGTGCCGATCGGCTTCTGCTCACCGCTGTGGGCGCATCAGGCGGCGTCAGACTCGGACGCACAGGCTCTGGACGTGCGACAACAGCCGGCGGACCAGTCGCGGCGCCTTCTGTGACCGCGGCCGCAACCGAGTGCCCTGCGTGCGGATTGGTCCATGACACTGAAGCGACCACGTGTTCCTGCGGCACGGCCGTCCAGGCGGGTCCGGTCCCGCGCGTCCTGGCCGACAAGTTCAAACTCGAGTGCCGCGTGGGCGCCGGCGGCATGGGCGTGGTGTACCGTGCGCATGACTTGATGCTGGGCCGGACCGTCGCCATCAAGACACTTCCGCTCTCGAGCCCGTCCGAGACGTGGCGGTTGCGACGCGAAGCCCGGGCTATGGCGCTCGTCAGTCACGAGCACCTGGCGCTCATTTATGGCGCCGAGTCGTGGCACGGGCTCCCATTCCTGATCGTCGAGTTTCTGCCCGGCGGCACGTTGACTCAGCGACTGCGGCGAGATCGGATGCCGGTTGACGAGATGCGGGCGCTGGGTGTGCTGATGGCCGATGTCCTCGACACGCTCCATGCCGCCGGCTTGTTGCATCGTGACCTGAAGCCGAGCAACATCGGCTACTCCGCGTCGGGCAAGGCCAAGCTGCTCGACTTTGGTTTGGCGCAGTTGTTCGCCACCGCCGGTGCGGATTCGACCGCCGGTGAATCCAGCACGGGGCGCGCGAATCCACTCAGCCAGGCTACGCATCACGGGTTCGGCACGCTCGCCTACATGTCGCCCGAAGCACTCAATAGCGCTGTGCCGTCTGTCTCCTTCGACCTCTGGAGCCTCGCCGTCGTTCTGGTCGAATCGGTGTCTGGCGTGAATCCGTTCGCCGGCGCCACCCCCCTTGAAACGGTGCAGCGCATTTCGCGTCACGACGAGGGGAGTGTGCCGGCGATGCTGCCCGGCTGCTCGGCGGAGCTTGTGGCGTTCTTCAAAGAAGCCCTGCATCCGGACCCAAAACATCGTCCGCCAACCGCCCGGGAGTTCGGCCGGCGGCTGGCCGGGTTGGGCTACCTCCCATAGCGGGACTGGAGTAATATGCCGACCTCAGGAGGTTCCCCATGGCAGTGTCGGTTTCGACGGAAGCGGCCAAGGTGTTAGGCGAGTTGTCGTTTGCGGTGGCGCAAGGGATGCACGACGCCATGATGGCGGACCCGCTACGCCGCCGATACGTGCTCGATCCAAAGGCCAGGGACTACTGGCTGGAGGGGCACGCCAAATCAGTGCCACGGACCTTGAAGACGAGAGGTCGGGTGTGGGAGAACGATCGAACGGGGGTGCTGTTGATGGCGACCCTGCTGGGTTTCACCGCAGCAAGCCTGGCCTATGCCGCAGCCGGCAACACACCGGGCCTGGTTCGCGTGAAGCTGGCGAACGCCAAGAAGGCCACCAAAATCGTTCGCGGCGACAAACGGTGCGTGGCGTTCTCACGTCTGGGCGGCGGACGATACTGCGAGTTCTGAGGGTTGTGACGTGGCCCTGCTTGGCGTGCCCATCCACCTGCAGGATCGGCTGGACCTGTGCGGACCCGCGTGCGCCCAGATGGTCACCCGGTTCCTCGGAAGTCCGATCACTCCCCAGGACGCGTCGACTATCGGACAGGCCGACCCCGCGTGGTTCACGACGCCGACGCAACTCGAGACGCTCATCAACCGCCTGAAGCCCGCCTCGGTTCCACGGTTCAAGGTGTTTGTGGAAACAGCGTCGGCCGCCACGGCGGCGATGGCACATGTCAACGCCAGTCTTGCCGCAGGCTATCCGCCGGTGGTCCTGGCCAATGGTGGTGAGCATTGGGTGGTGGTGCGGGGACTCACCGGCACATCGAGGAAGTTTGTGCACTTTCGCGACCCGATGCCGGATCGGCCGCTGGTCCCGGGCATGCCGAGTCCGCTGCCGGCCCATCGCGACAACGACTCGTGTGACGAGGGGGATCAACTGGGCGGTGGTGGTGCCAATTCTCTGGGCCAGTCCGACGAGGCCGTGAGCTGGAGCAGGTGGAAGAGTGACTGGTTCACCAAATGCGCCTGGGGTGTCAACACGTGGAAGGGCAAGCGCGTGGTCATTGCGGCCGATCTCGCCCCAGTGCCAGTACCTGAACCCGTCGCGGTTCCGGTGGTGATGCCGTCTCAGCCCCTGACTGAGGCCTCGGCGATCACATTCGCCAGAGAGGGGTTGGAGGCATCAGGGTTGCTCGCG
>JBKJJZ010000091.1:0-3425 GCA_046597705.1 Vicinamibacterales bacterium
CGCAACACCGCCAGCCTCCAGGCCCTGGGCGGACTCAGCGGCGAGGTCCAGGAAAGCATCAGCAACTTCCGGGTGATCGTCGCGTTCAATCGCGCCGACTACTTCCGCGAGCGGTTCAGCGCTGCGAACGAGCGCAATTACTCCGCGGCCGTCAGCTCCGGACTGGCCAGCACGGTGTTCCTGCCGATCTACGGCCTGGCGCTGAACCTGGCGCAGATCGTTGTGCTCGGCTTCGGGTTTTACCTGATTTCGAACGGCGCCATGACCGTCGGCTTACTGATCGGTTTCCTGCTGTACGTGAACAGCTTCTACATGCCGCTGCGCCAGCTGGCGGTGATCTGGTCGTCATTCCAACTCGCAATGTCGAGCCTGGACCGAATCTCGGAAGTGTTGGCGCTCGAACCCAACATGCCGCAGCTTCCTCCTGAAGCTGCGCCGCAGGACGCGGCAGGTCCGGTGCTCGCCTTCGAGCACGTGGGGTTCAGTTATCCCGGCAGCGCGGAGGTCCTCACCGACGTGACCTTCGCACTCGAGCGAGGCAAGACGTACGCGCTGGTCGGCCCCACTGGCGGAGGCAAGACGACCACGGCGTCGTTGATGGCGCGGCTGTACGACCCGACATCGGGGCGCGTGCTGCTGGACGGGCGCGACATCAGGTCCATTGCGCCGGAAGAACGAACGAAGAAAATCGGATTCATTCTTCAGGAGCCCTTCCTCTTCACCGGCACGGTGCGCGAAAACATCCTTTATGGAAACGCCGCCCTTCAGGGCCTGAGCAATGATGAGCTGACGGCTCGCCTCGCAGACAGGAAGCTGACGGACTTGCTGGCTCGATTCGCTGAGGGACTCGACACAAAAGTCACCACCATTGGCGATGGTGTCAGCCTGGGTCAGAAGCAGCTCGTGGCGTTCATGCGCGCAGTGCTGCGAGACCCCGAGATTCTCGTGCTGGACGAAGCGACCGCCAACATCGACACGATGACAGAGCAGCTGCTCGAGCAGATCCTGCGCGAGCTGCCGGCGTCAACCACCAAGGTCGTGATCGCGCACCGCCTCAACACCATCGAGAACGCCGACCAGATCTTCTTCATCAATGCGCGCACGGTCTCGCTCGCCGGCTCGATGGAAAATGCGCTCGAGCTCCTGCTGCACGGTAAGCGCGAAAGTTAGCTGGAGTACGTAGGGCGTCCCTTCAGGGGCGCCTTTTAGCCACGTAGGGCGTCCCTTCAGGGGCGCCTGGCGTGGCTTTAGCCGCGCCGGATGTGAGTCTGTCGCGACCTGCCGAAGGCCGTGGCCACGCGGGCGACGGCTACGGAGCCGGTGCTCGAAGACTGGCGGGTGAGACCTTGCGTTTCCCGCTGGCGCTTGTCGCTTGCTCCTAAAGCGGCTCTCTTCGCCCCCGCCGTCGCGGCGCTCGAAACGCCGCGGCCTCACCCGCCAGTCTTCATGCTTCGCGTATCGCACCGCCTCCTAATCGCCGCCGCCCGCATGGCCACGGCCTTCGGCAGCCTCTGGGTAGTGTCTCAGTTTGAAATCTTCGGTTGTGCTGTCGGTCGAATCCGAGCGTGGAAGAAGCCGCGTAATTCTCAGAGCCACGCGGCCTCTTGCTATCTCTTGAGCGTCATCGTCACCGCCCCGAAAACCCAATGCTGGGGTCCCCAGGCGTTCGTGTGCATCCGTTCAAGCACCCCAGCACCTGCCATTTCACCCGACGCTGCGGCCTGTGGCGTCAAGTGCCAGTCTCTGAAGGTGGCGTAGTAGTAACCCGTGTCTTGGAGGGAGCTCGACGTGAACTCGGGCCAATCCCAACTTCCATCAAGCCCCACCTTGCTCGCGAATGACCCCGAACCGCCAAGGTAGGTGAAGGCGCCGACGGCAACATCTCCCACTTGCGTATCTACTTGGAGGCGCGCCGTGTTGCTGATGGTGCGTGTCTTGCAGACCCCAGGCCCCTCGCCAAACCAAGTAATATCTCTACTTGTGCAGTCGATGACGAGGGTGCCGTTCCACGCGCAGTTCCGCGGTGCCTGGTGTCCCGCCGAGGGTCAATCCGCTGGAGGTTTCAACGCTCAGAGATGCGCTACTCACTGACCATTGCGGTCGTACTTCTTCGGATGCTCCGTTCTTGCGGACGGCTATCGCCCGGAACTGAATTGACTCTGCAGTCCTCATCGTCTCTGGACCTTGAATCGACAGACTTGTGAACTTCTCGGAGGGACTTGTCGCTGAGCAGCCAGACGCGATGCCTGTGACCAAGACGAGCGATACCGCTAGTTTGGGTCCGGTCACTGGACGAGTCTGCGCCCATCAGCGGGATCATAGACGCGAGCGGAGCATATCCATGATTCCTGGCTGCCGAAGGCCGTGGCCATGCGGGCGGCGGCGAATAGGAGCGGTGCGATACGCGAAGGATGAAGACTGGCGGGTGAGGCCGCGGCTGCTTGCCCCGCCGTAGCGCGTAGCGCGGAGGTGGGTTTCGAGCGCGGCGACGGCGGGGGCGGCAGTGAGCCGCATTAGGAGCAAACGAAAAGCGCCAGCGGGAAACGCAAGGCCTCACCCGCCAGTCTTCGAGCACCGGCTCCGTAGCCGCCGCCCGCATGGCCGCGGCCTTCGGCAGGTCGGACGATGCTGCAAGTGAGATAATCCGCGCGTACATGAAACCTGCTTTGCCCGTTCTCCTCGGAGTCATGTTGATCGTCGGAGCCGCAACGCCGGCGGCCAACTGGCCTTCATTCCGGGGCGAGTCTGCGCGCGGAGTGGGCACGGGGACACCGCCAACCACCTGGGATCTCGCAGCTGGAACCAACGTCGCCTGGAACATCGCAATCCCCGGCCTCGGACATTCCAGTCCGATCGTCTGGGGCGATCGCGTGTATGTCACAACCGCAGTCGCGACGAAGGGAACCGAGGCCGTTCCGGTCACCGGCACGATGGAAGTGGTCGGCGTGGCGATGGCACGTGACACCAGCGAGCACGAGTGGCGGTTGTATGCCCTCGATCGCGCAACGGGCAAGATCCTCTGGCAGCAGGCCGCGCGGCGCACGATTCCTGCATCGCAACACCACCGCAAGTCCAGCCACGCTTCGGCAACTCCTGCCACCGACGGCAAATACATCGTGGCGATGATGGGTTCCGAGGGGCTCTTCTGTTACGACGCAGATGGCAAGCTGATTTGGAAAAAGGATTTTGGACTGCTGGATCTTGGACAAGTCGGAAACCCGCTTCTTCAGTGGGGACCCGCCAGCTCGCCGGTGATTGCCGGTGATCGCGTCATCGTGCAGAACGATGGCCAGATTCCCGGGCGGGGCCAGGAGGATGCTCAGCCGCCGAATTCGTTCCTGGCGGCATTCGACCTCGCCACGGGGAAGCAACTCTGGCGTGTGACGACGTCGGATCAGCCGTCGTGGTCAACGCCGCTCGTGATG